>NZ_JAZARS010000019.1:0-127435 GCF_036233855.1 Gordonia sp. Z-3 | reverse complement strand
CACATCACGCGATCTTCCTCACCCCACATCTTGTGGTCGCCAGAACCTGTTTCACGCACCGTCAATCAGGAAGAGCCACATAACTGCGCAACATCCACGCACCCCCCACCGGCACACACGCAACATCCACGGCAACCCCGGGGACGACGCGGTGATGCGCATGCCGGACAATGAATCTAGTGTTCGATATTCTTCAACAAGCCAGCGTCCGACCATGACCGCTCCCTCCCGCCCCGTTCAGTCGATGGCCATCTGGCTCGTCGGTCTCACGGTGTACTTCGTCGCCGTGCTGCATCGGTCGTCGTTGGGTGTGGCCGGCCTGCTTGCTGCCGAACGCTTCGATATCAGCGCATCCCAGCTGTCGACCTTCGTGGTGCTGCAATTGCTGATCTACGCGCTGATGCAGGTACCGGTCGGCCTGCTGGTGGACCGGTTCGGGCCACGACGGGTATTGCTCACCGGCACGCTGATCCTGACGTCGGCGCAGCTCAGTTTCGCCTTCGCCGACAGCTATCTGTGGGCGCTCTCTGCGCGCTTCTTCGTCGGCGTGGGCGACGCGATGACCTTCGTGTGCGTGCTGCGGCTGGTCACCACGTGGTTCCCGACCCGGCGCATCCCGCTGATGACGCAGCTGACCGGGGTGCTCGGACAGCTGGGCGCGGTGGCCGCGGCGGTGCCGATGACCTGGGCATTGTCGACGTTGGGCTGGACGCATGCCTACCTCGCGACGGCCGCGCTCGGCGGTGTGCTGCTCGTGGCCACACTGATCGTGGTGCGCGACTCGGCTGAGGCGCGCTCGGTGTCGGGGCCGATGCTGGGGTTGGCGGGGATCAAGGCCAGCCTGACGGACTCCTGGGAACATCCCGGCACCCGGCTCGGGTTCTGGATGCATTTCTCCACCCAATTCAGCGCGACGGTGCTCGGCCTGCTGTGGGGTTACCCGTTCTTCGTCGAGGGACAGGGACTCGGTTCGGCGACCGCCGGCGTGCTGCTGAGCGTGATGGTGCTGTCAATCATGGCGTTCGGACCCACGTTCGCGTGGCTCATCACCCGCTGGCCGTGGCATCGGTCCACGCTGGTGCTGCTTGTGGTCGCGAGCATCGCGACCGCGTGGGCGGTGGTGTTGGCATGGCCGGGCGCCGCCCCGGTGTGGATGCTCGTCGTGTTGGTGGTGATCTGCGGGATGGGCGGACCCGCGTCGATGGTCGGCTTCGACCTCGGCCGCACCTCCAATCCGGTGTTCCGGGTCAGCACCGCTACCGGAATCATCAACCAGGGCGGATTTCTCGCCAGCCTTACCACCGCAGCCCTGATCGGTCTCCTGCTCGATTGGCGCACACCCGACGGCGTGGCCGGCTACCCAGCGGAAGCCTTCACCTATGCGATGTCGGCGCAGTTCGTGCTGTGGGCGATCGGAGCCACTCAGATCTGGCGGTTTCGGCGCAAAGGCCGCGCGCGCCTGCTGCGTGAGGATCCAGAACTCTGGTCACAGCAGTCGGGGCGCCCGGTGCCGAACTGAGGCGGCCCACCCACTGCGTTCAGGTGGTCACAGGTGCTCGTCGGCCAACCATGTCTCGGACCGTTCCCTTGAGCACCTTGCCGACGCTGTTGCGCGGCAGACCGTCGACTACGACGATGTCGCGCGGCACCTTGTAGCGGGCCAGGCGTGACCGGCAGAATGACTCGATGTCCTCGGCATCGACGGTCGTGCCGGGAGCGGTCACCACCACGGCGATGGGTTGCTCGCCGTAGGTGTCATCGGGGCGTCCGACGACGGCTGCCTCCGCCACAGCCGGGTGACGCAACAACACGTTCTCGACTTCCTGCGGGTAGATGTTCTCTCCGCCACGGATGATGATGTCTTTGACGCGATCGACCAGGAACAGGTAACCATCCTCATCGAGCTTGCCGACATCCCCGGTGTGCAGCCAGCCGTCCTGCAGGGCCTCCGCGGTCGCGTCCGGCCGGCCCAGATAGCCGCGCATCACGTTCGCACCGCGCACCTGGACCTCGCCGCTGGAGCCGGTCGGCTGCTCCGCACCCTCTGCGACGATCCGGATCTCAACACCCGGTAGTGGCTTGCCCACCGATCCCGATCGGCGTTCGCCGACGATGGGATTGATGGTGCAGGCCGCCGACGTCTCCGACAGGCCGTAGCCCTCGACGACCGGTACGCCGTAGCGGCTATCGAAGGAGGAGATCAGTCCGGGCGGCATCGGAGCCGCACCGCAGATCGCGAACCGCAGCGGGTTCTGCTCGACGACAACGTCTCCGGGCAGGTTGGCGAGCATGGAGTAGATGGTTGGCACGCCGGAGGTGTAAGTGGGCTGCTCAGCGGTGACGACGCCCCAAAAGGCCGCCGGATCGAAGCGAGGCGCGATCATCGCACTACCGCCCACCAACAGTGGCGCCACGATGCTGGCCATGATCCCGTTGATGTGGAACAGCGGCAGGATGAGCAGCGCGCGATCGGCGGAGGTCAAAGCGAACCAGTCGATCGCCATCGACGCCATGGCAGTGAGATTGGCGTGGTCGAGGATCACGCCCTTGGGTCGGCCGGTGGTTCCACTGGTGTAGATGAGCAGCGCGACGTCGGTGTCTTGCCCACCGCGAAAGTCTGGTGCACCCGCGATGGTGCCGAGGTCGGCCACCGAGACGAGGGTGGCTGCCGCATCATCGAGTTTGGCTGCACTCGGCTCATCGGCCACCACGACCGCTGCCTGTGAGTCAGCGAGCTGATAGAGCGCCTCGTCGGAGGTGAGTGCGGGGTTCATCGGGGTGCAGGCAGCGCCCAGTCGCCACGCGGCGAACATCGAGACCACGAGATCTACTCGGTTGGGCATCATCACCGCCACCACGTCGCCCCGACGAACACCGAGTGCTGCGAAATGAGCGGCCGCGCGTACCACCGCCTCGGCGAATTCAGCGTTGGTCAACCGGACGGCGCTGTCGGCGAGGCAGGTGCCATCGGGGTCGGTGCCGGCACGACGGGCGGGAAGGGTGACAATGGCATCGGCGTCCACTACTGGACTCCTCTCGAGGTGGGGCGGTCAGATCACGTCCGAAGGTAGAGGCCGCAGTGGGCAAAACCGATAGGCGAGTGTCTGCCGAACAGGTCGGCGATTGTGCGGTCGCACATCGGCGTCCTAGCATCTGGTGATGAGCACCTCGCTCCCGTCATCGGTCACCGAGCATTTCATTGCGTCCATCGCCGACCGCATGCTGGCCACTGCCGATACCACGATCGACGAGCTCAACACCGCTGTGGCCGAGGGGGCGCCGGCGTTGGCCGATGATCCCGCCATCGCGCACGACACAGTCGCAAGCAATCGCCTGACCGTGCTGCATTTTCTGCACTCGGTAGCAGTCCGGCCTGATCGCCCTGTCACCGTTCAGGTCCCACCCGAGGCCCGCGACAAAGCGCGCAATCTGGTTCGCCGCGGTGTCGATGTTGACGTGGTGATCCAGGCGTATCGATTCGGCCAGGAAGCGCTGTGGCGCAAATGGATGTCGGTGGCCGCGGAGGTCGTCGACGATCGGACCGAACTGATGACCGTCCTGGAACGCAGCGCCGACCTCGTATTCGCCTACGTCAATGATGCTCTGGCTCTGGAGGTATCGGAAATCCAGAACCAGCGCGACCAGCTCAACCAGGGAGGATTGACTCGGCGGGCGGAAACGGTGCGGCTGCTGCTCGACGGCGCCCCGGTCGATACGGCCACCGCGACGCAGCGACTCGGCTATCCCATCGACGGGCCGCACACCTTTGTGATCATCTGGTCGGTCGACGCAGGACCGGACATCCTCGAGCGGGCGGCGGGCGACATCGCCGGCCGGCTCGGCGTTCGGTGGATCAGCCACCCTGCGGGGACCGGACAGCTGTGGTTGTGGCTGGCGGTCGGCAGCGGCGTGAGCGAAGCCCGATGGCATTCGGCCACCGCAGATCTCGTGCACGGTGTCGATGTTTTGATAGGGCCCGCCGATACCGGTCCGGATGGATTTCGTCGCGCACACAATCGGACCGTCACCGTGCAGCCATTCGCGATGGGCTCGGCCGGTGGTGGACGGGTGCTGACCTTTGACCAACTTGTCCCGGCAGCCCTCGCCGGGCAGGACGCCGACCGCGCGGCCGAGTTCGTGCGGTATGCCCTCGGTGGGCTGGCCGACCCCGACCCGGCACTCGACTCGTTGCGCGAGACCGTGCGGGTATATCTCGAAGCCGGCGAATCCGCCCCGCGGGCCGCGGAACGGATGTTCACGCATCGCAACACCATCCTGCAGCGGGTGGCACGGGCGGAGTCGCTGATGGGCCGCCCTATCGCGCCTCGTCGCCTGCAGGTGTTCCTCGCTCTCGAACTGCAGCACCGACTCGGTGCGGCGGTGCTGTCCCCCGACAGTTCGATCAGGGGTGGGCCACAGTCAGGCTGACCACGGCCCACCCCACACGTCAGTCCTGTTCGGCGAGGATGGCGTGCGCTGTCCGGCGGGCGAGGGTCATCGTGGTGACCATCGGGTTCACCGACGAGCAGGTCGGCATACCGCTGGCGTCGGCGATCCACACGCCGCGGGTGTCGTGCAGTTCGCCCCGCGCATCGGCGACGCTGGTTTCTGGGTCGACTCCGAGAGCGGCGCTACCCATCTGGTGGGCGCTGAACGCCACCAAGCCGCCTGGCCCCATCGGCAGTTGCTCGACCTGCGCGATGAACGCCTCGACGTCGTCGCCGCGGCGCCACGGCTCGAATGCCTGACCGCCCACCCAGATGGTGTCGGCGCCGGCGGCGACATGCATCCGGATACACGCCACCGCGGCAGCGCGGAAGGTGCGCTGATCACTCTCGTCGTCGAACGGGTAGGTCGCGACCGATCGACCCTCATCGTCGATGCTGATGCGACCTCCGGTCTGGTCTTCGATGATGAACACCCAGTCCGCACGCGACCGGTAACGGGCGGTCAGCTCCTTGTGGCGGGCCGCCGACAGCCAGGGTGTCACCGAGGCGTACAGGCCCGGGAACTGCTGTACACCCTCGACCAGGAAAGCGTTTGCATCGTCTGTGCCCGAACCGAATTCGTGCATGATTCCAGCCTGTGCGGGACCGTTGAACGGCGCCAGGTCCTCATCGCCGTAGAGGCCGCTGACGAGTCCGGCCGGATGCAGCTTCAGTCGGGTGCCCGCGGCGGGCCCGCCGATCCCCGAACGCAGCAGCAGCGCGGGCGTCTCCATGCTTCCGGCTGCGGCCACGACGGTCGAGCCAGACACGGTGACGGTGTGCCGCGGAGCGCCGTCATCGCCCATGATGTCGACCAGAACGCCGGCAGCACAGCCATTCTCGACGATGATCCGGCGGGCGCGGGCACGCACGATCAGCTCGGCGCCGGCATCGCTGGCATCCTGGAGGTAGGTGCGCATGGTGCCCTGCTTGGCGCCGGTCGCATCGCCGTACCCGCTGAACGCCGACAGCGCGGAGTCGAACAGTTCCGGATCGACATTGAGAGCCGCCCGGCGGTACGACCAACCGAGCTCTTCGGCGCCGATCGAAGGTTTGGTGTGCGGTCCGTTCTGGTAGGCGACCTTGTCATTGGCCTGAATGCGGGCGAGCACCGCCTGAACGTGCTCCTCGAACGCCGGGGTGTCGACATCAGTGAGCCCGAACTCCTCGGCCCACCGCCGACGCAACCGCTGCGGCAAGGGCACGGAGTTGGACCAGTTCACCGTGGAACCGCCACCGACCGTGCTACCGGCGACGACGTTGACCATGCCATCGGCGGTCGGGAACACGCCGCCGTTGAGGCATAACTGCTGATACGCAGCGAGTTCGGTCAATCCGAAGTCGGCCTCGGTGTGGTATCCGCCGGCCTCCAGCACGATCACCCGTTTGCCGGCCGTGGCCAGTTCGGCTGCCGCGACACCACCACCGGAACCCGAGCCGACGATGACTGCATCGCACTCGATGACTTCGTCGGCGACGGTGTCTCGGACGACGAGCGTGGCGCCGCGACGATCGGCGATGTCCGGGGTGCCGGGAACGCCCATGCCGTCGAGCAGGGGGGAATGGCCATCGGCGTCGGTGATCGCATAAGCGAAGTTGATCGCCAACTGGCGCACCGCGCCCAAGCCGGCAGCCGCCTCCGGGGCGATCCGGGATACCACGCCGACGATGGTCTCGCGGATGTGTAGCGGCTGATTCTTCAGCCCGGTCAACACGAAGGTGTCGATGAGCTGCATCAGACCCGCGAGCTGCTCGGAGGGAACCTTGTCGGTCAGGTACTGCTCGACGGCGAGGTGTGCGCCGAGCTCACTTCCGGTGGTGGCGAAGAATCCATGCGGGTCGTCACCGTCGTGCGGCACAGCAGCGACGTACGTATCGACGAGCGCGGCGAGGGTCTCGCGACGGACATCGGTGAACAGCGTTTCGGTCATGTCAGGTCTTTCTGGTTCTCGGTGGTCGGATCTGAACGGGCTCAGGGCAGCTGAAGGGACGTCGTCTCGAGGAAGTCCTCGAATCCGACCTCGCCGAGCTCACGGCCGTTGCCGGACTGCTTCACCCCGCCGAACGGGGCATGCACGTTGAAAGCGCCGTCGTTGATCTGGACCTGGCCCGATTCCAGGCGCATCCCGAAGGCGACCGCACGGTCGACGTCGGCGGAGTACACGCCGGCGTTCAGGCCGTAGATCGAGTCGTTTGCCAGTGCCACGGCCTCGTCCTCGGTCTCGTAGGTCTGGATGACCAGCACCGAACCAAAGATTTCCTCCTTCACGATCCGCATGTCGGGTGTGGTGTCGGTGAATACGGTCGGGCGGACGTAGAAACCCTTGTCGAGACCCTCGGGGGTCTCGGGACCACCGGTCAGCAACGTGGCGCCTTCCTCGACACCGAGGCGGATGTAGTCACGCACGCGGTCGAGCTGGGTTTGCGACACCACCGGTCCGATCACGGTGGTCGGGTCGAACGGGTCGCCCACCTGCACCTGCTCGGCTGCGGCCTTGGCAATCGCCTCGTACTCGGCCTTGCGGGCGGCGGGCACGATGAGGCGGGTCAGGGCGATGCAGGTCTGACCGGAGTTGAGGTAGCACGCGTTGGACACCGCGGTGACCGCCGCGACGGGATCCGCGTCGTCGAGGACGACGAACGGTGACTTGCCGCCGAGTTCGAGGGCGACCCGTTTGACGGTGGCGGCCGCGACCGCGCCGATGCGCTTGCCGGCCGCGGTCGACCCGGTGAAGGTGACCATATCGACTGCTGGATGCGCGACCATGGCCTCACCCACGGTTTGCCCGTAGCCGGTGACGAGATTGAACACGCCGCGCGGCAGACCGATCGCCTCGAAGATCTCGGCCAGCGCGAACGCGTTGAGTGGTGCGACCTCGCTGGGTTTGGCAACCACGGTGCAGCCGACCGCGAGCGCCGGGGCAACCTTGGCCATGATCTGGTGCAGTGGGTAGTTCCACGGGGTGATGGATGCGACGACGCCGATCGGCTTGCGCACCACCAGCGAGTTGTAGACACGTTCGGAGAAGGTGTAGTCCATCGCGATCTGCTGCACCGACGACAGCGTCATCATCGGCAGGCCCACCTGCACGACGTTGCTGGTCGGATAGGGCATACCGACCTCGCGGCTGATCAGTGCGGCGACCTCGTTCTGGCGGCGGGCCAGCTCTTCGGCCGCCAACTTCAGATAGCCGACCCGCTCCGCGACGTCGAGCCGCGACCATGCCGGGAACGCCGCCCGTGCCGCTGCAACTCCTTTGTCGACGTCGGCAGATGTGCCGGCCGGGACGGTCGCCATCACTTCGCCGCTACCGGCGTCGGTGACGTCGATGGTCTCGGTGGACTCGGATTCGATCCATGATCCGTCGATGAACTGGGTGGAGCGGGTGATCATGCACGCCTCCTGAGGTTTGATGTGGCTTCGGTCACCGCATAGTGCGTGCGGTCGATCTGAGGAGCCATGTGCGCCCGCATACTCTGTTACCGACTGGGTGGGCGGTCGCACACGAGTCGTCACCTAGGCGCCAACGCGTTGCGGTATATCGACATCGCGTCCGCCGAAGTCAGCGGCCGGCCCCGGCGAACCCATCTGTCGGGCGGCCAGGTCTCGTCGTTGTCACTACGTGAGTTCGAGGCGCTGTCGGACCCACGACCAATCGATCCGTTCCTGCTCGAGGCGAACACGCTCGCCGAGGGCATCGGAGACGAGGTCGGTGTAGAGGTCGTGCTCACTGTGGGTCAGATGCGTCAGATCCGACGACGCGGGACGTTGCTCGGTTACCCAGCGGTCCCGGTGCGACATCAAGGTTTCCCGATCCATCAGCACCGACTCGGTCTGCGGCAGCCAGGCCCGCAGCCGGTCGAGGATCGCGAAGCCGTGGGTGTCGAGGTCACCCCAATAGAGAATCGGCACGTCGGCGAGCCAGGGCAGGCGCCCGATTCTATCTACCTCGAACCCTTTACCCCACAGCACCATCCCGTCTTCCGGAACGTCGACGCTGAGATAGGTGATCTCGTTCTCGATCACGAGCACACTGCGTGGACGCAGGTCGAGGCGAGCGACTTCGTCGGCGCGGGCGGTGAGTTCGGTCAGCGGCGAGGGTAAGCCCAACGTCGCCGCGGGCCGCAGCCGCACGAACTCGGGCTTGCCCTGTAGCCCCAACCCCGACAGGAAGCCCGACGACGTCGACGACACCTCGAGCATCGCCGCCAGCACCGTGCGGTGGCGTTCGGCGAACTTGGTGTCGACACCGGGTGCGCTGATCTCCCGCAGGTAGCGACCCGAGTCGCGCTGGTCGTCGAGCCAGGCATAAGCAGCGACCAGTCGTGGCATATCCGTGGCCAATTCGAGTGCGCGCAGGGGATACCGGAGCAGCCAGGAGCGAACTGCGCGATGGCTGTGCGCGAGCTCGAGAAGCTCGTCGAACCGCCGGACGGTGGCTGCGACGCCCAGCAACGCCCACGCCTGCTCGAACGAGGACACCACGGCGCGGGCCGGCAGTTGGTTGCGGCCGACGTGGCGCCCACCCACCGACTGCCACTGCAGCGTGTAGCGTCGGTCGTCTCGGCGTCCGGCGTCCAGCGCGGTCACCCACTCGCGGGCGGCACCGACGTCGGCGCCGATCTCCGAGGCGGTCGGGCCGCGCAACGGAACCTCGATGGGCTCAAACGGTTTCCGGTCGGCATGCGCCCGCAACAGCGATCCGTCATCCCATCGCCGTCGGACCTTGGCGGCGATGTCGTCGGGGGTGCTCCAGGTTCGGCTCACTTCAGTCGTCCGTCGCGGCGCGACCGATACTCCTCGATCGTCATCGTCTGCAGTCGGGAGAACGTGCCGGTCGGGTTGTCGACGAAGCCGATGGCCTTCACATACGGCTCGATCACGTGCACCTTCTGCAGCGGCGTCACAATGAGCAGCTGCAGGCCGAGTTTGGCGAACAGATCCAGTGCGTACCGCGTCGACACATCGGAGCCGCGCCCGAACGCCTCGTCGATCACCGCGAACCGGAAGTCCCGGGACTTCTCCACACCCCACTCGAGTCCGAACTGATACGCCAGCGACGCCGCGAGGATGGTGTACGCGAGTTTCTCCTTCTGACCACCGGATTTGCCGTCGGAGTCGCTGTAATGCTCCCACTCGACGTCTGTGTCGACGTCGCGCTCAGAGGCGGAGAACACAAACCAGTTGCGGACGTCAGTGACCCGTCGCGTCCAGTTCTTGTCGGCGTCAGCATGCCCGTCCCGACCACGGAACCGTTCAATGATGCGTTTGACATCCAGGAAGCGTTGCTCGGAGTACTGGTCGCCGTCGACGGCGAGGCTGTCATTGGTCAGGTTGCGCAGATCGGCACGGAACTGGGCCACATCCTGATTCGTGGTGGACTCGCGTTCCAGCCGGATGTAGCGGCCTGGGTTGTAGGGCACTGCGCCCAATGCTTCGTTGATACGGGCCACCCGCTCGTCGATCGACGCGGCCTGGCGGTGCAGCCAATTGTTGAAACCGGCGAGTTCCTGAATGGCGTTCTTGTTCAACTGTTCCTTGAACTCGAACTCGAACCGCGGCAAGTCGTCGCCGGCAACGCGTTCGCGGAATGCGACGAAGTCGGCGCGAGCATCGACACTGGCATCCATGTCGGCCCGCAGATCCGGCCAGCGTCGGAGCACCTCGGCCATCTGTTGGGCCAAACTCTGACCGAACCCACCCAGCTCGCGCGTGAGTCGCTCAATCCGCTGGTGCAGCGCAGACGACAGCGAGTTCTCCGTGGCCGCGCACTCGGCGGCACGGTTCGGCAGGGCTCCGGAGACTCGATCCGTCAGCGCTGCATACGACGCGCGGGCAGTCGTGAGGTCGGCCTCGGAATGCTGTGCGATGAACTCATCGTCGCGCTTCTTGTGCTGCTGCGCCTGATGGGTGGTCGCAGCGGTGGTGGCGAGTGTGCCGGTGAGTTCGTCGATCACGGCGGCCACCTGCGCCGCGAGTTCGGCATTGCGTTCCAACGCCGTGGTGATCTCCTTCAGCCGCGACGAACCCGACTCCAGTCGGGCGCGTTCGGCCTCGTACTGGTCGGCACGGCGCTGCGCCTCGTCGACGTCGAGGTCGGCCCAGGAGTGAAAGCCGTCGAGCCGAGCGAGCGCCTCTCGGCGGCTCTGCAGCGCGTCGCGTTCCTCCGACAGGGTCGTCACCTCGGCGGCCGCCGCCGCGCGCTTACCGTCGAGGTCGTCGAGATCCTCACGCAGCGCGGCGATCTTGCGTTCGTTGGCCCAACCCAACACCCACCGCCGGGGATCGTCGACGCGGTGCCGATCGTCCTTCTCATGCCGCCCGCCGGAGCGGACCTGGCCTTCGCGGGTGACCGCCCGCTTCGCCGCGCGGAACTCCTCGAGCGTTGCCGCGCACTGATGGTCGGCACGTTTGATCAGTTCGTCACGCAGGTAGTCCTCGAACGGTCCCTGCTTGATCTCCAGGCAGTCGGCGAGCAGCATCGTTCCGGAATCCTGACGCTGCAACGGAACCCGCCGCGCAGGCACCCGCTCGTAGACGAGTTTCGCGCCGACGGTCCGCCCACCGGCGCCCTGGAAGGTGAGCCGTCGGCCGTTGACCCACTGCGCGACCGCCTCGTAGTGCTGCTGCGGCACCAGTAGCGACAACGCGAACCCGCGCAGCACCCGCTCCGCCGCACCGCGCCACTGCGCGTGCTCCTCGTCGACGTCGAGAAGCTCACCCGCATAGGGCAGATCCTCATGCGTCAAACCCAGATCGATGCACAATTGATCGCGCAGTTGCACCTGATCGGGCGGCAGATTGCTGGTGCGGTTGGCGAGGTCGTCGAGTTCGTCGCGGATGGCGTCACACCGGCGAGCCGCGTCTTTCTCGCGTCCGATGGCATCGGCCGTCGACGCGTCGAGGGTGCGTTTGGTCTCGGCCAGCCGCGGTCGCTCATCGGTGACCAGCCCACGCAGGGCGGTGAATTGTTCCGCGGTGGTCACCGGCTCGAATGCGGCGTCGGTCACCGTCGTGTCGAACAACGTGCGACCGTGCCGGCGTTTGCGCACGTCGTCGCGCGCGACGGCGGTGAGCCGTTCCAGTTCGCCGACCCGGTCACCGCCGGCCCGGGCGCGTTCCTCGATGAGCGACTCGCGTTCGTGGCTCAGATTCCGTTGCTGCGCCTTGGTCTCGTCCTGTTCGCGCAGCAGGCGTTCGCCCTCGGCGGTCAGAGTGGCGATCTCGTCGGCGAGGAGCCCGGAGCGGTGCTCGGCGATGAACAGTCGCACCGCAGCCCGCTGCAGGTCCAGGGCATCCCGTTCGGCCAGCGCCGCATCGTATTTCTGTGCGGTCGCCACGATCGGGTCGAGCGCCTCGAGCTGTTCGCGGGCCCGTTTGACCGCGTCGTGGGCTTTGGTGAGGTCGTCGAAGTGGCCGATGATGTCGCGCACCCGGTCGGTGGAATCGCTGGGTTCGAGCATGTGGCCGCGGACGAAGTCGTTGAGATTGCCGACCGACTTCATCGACACTGTCTGGTGCAACAACTCCAAGGCCTGCTCGGACCGGATGCCGAGCAGCCGACGCAGCGAGGTGGAGTACTTGGGGAACTCGTCGACGACGTCGGCGCCGCCCGAGCGCAGCCGTTTGCGCAGATCTCGCAGATCGGAGCCGAAGTCGGCGAAGTCGGTGGCGATGGCGAGCTGCTTGGTCGCGGTGACGTAGAAGCGGTACGGCTGCCCCGCGCTGTCGCGTTGCTGGAAAACCTGTGCGAGGGTGACGGTTTCGTCGTAGCCGGGGTTGGTGAACACGCCCAGGATCACCGAGTAGGTGCTGCGATCCTGCCGCAAGCCCTTGGCGCGGGACCGTCCGGTCGCCTCTTGGCGTTCCGACTTGTAGTGGCCCTCGACATAGGAGCGCAGTGTGCGTTCTTTGGCCTCGGCACCGGCGGCCTTGTTGTAGGCGATCTTGTGTGCGGGCATCAGCAGCGTGGTCACCGCATCGACCAAGGTGGACTTGCCCGAACCGATGTCGCCGGTCAGCAGCGCGGTGTCGGTGTTGGGTGTCAGCCGCCACACCTGCCGATCGAAGGTTCCCCAGTTCAACACCTCGACATGCTGTAGCCGGAAGCCGGCGCCGCCGTTCGGTGCGGCGAGTTCGACCGATGAGAACAGTCCCTCACTCATCGGCGCTCGCCGTCCCGGAATACTCGCGCAACTTGCCGGCGAAGTCCGACAGGGTCTGAGCGTCGATGTAGGCCTTGATGATTCGCCGGACCTCCCACTGGTCGGTCTGCCCGCGCAGCTGCCGCAGGAAACCGAGTTCGACGGTCTTCTTGATCGTCGTCTCCGCCTGGTCGACCAGCCGCGCCTCGTTGGTGGATTCGGCTTGGAACAGCCGTAGCATCTCCACGATCTGCTCGGTCGACAGTACGAGTCGTCCTTCGCCGCCGGTGATCTCGAACTCCAGCAACCGTTTACGCAGCAACACCAGCAGCAGGCTCACGTTGTAGGTCAACGCACGTCGACGCACCAGCCGCGGGAGTGGTTCGTCACCTTCTTCTTCCGGGCGTGACCGCAGATAGGCGTAGCCTTCGGAATCGTCGACAACCACGTCGACGCCGATGGTGGCGAAGTGATCGCGCACCCCGGCGCCGGACCGTTCGAGGGTGCCCCAGGTGTCCTCGTCGGACTCGCGATACACCACACCCTGCATCAGCCGGATGATCGCGCTCGCGACAGCACGTTCGTCGGTCATCGTCGCCTCACCGTGACTCTCGGTAGCCGTGCCCGTTTGGTGGTCTCGGGGTCGTCGGGGTCGGGGTATTCCAGCAGCGTCTCGTCGGTGTCATCGATGTCGACGCTGACGTCGTCGTCGTTGAGTGCAAGGTAGCCGACGATCTCGGCCGCACCCTGCTCGATCGGGTACATGTCGACGACGTCGGACAGCAACGCCGACGACCTCTCCGGCAGGATGGTGCGGATGTTGGCGGCCAGCCGGGCCTGGTCGACGAACGTCTGGGTGAACAGCAGGTCCGCATCGACCTGCTCGGTCGCATCGCCGATGGTGCTCTCCACGGTCACCGCAGCGGGCTGCTGGTACAGCGGTCGCTCGAAGGGCAAAACGATCTCGATGCCCGGCTGATCGACTTCGAGTCCGAAACGTGGTTCCCGGCCGCGGATCCCGAGGGCGGTCGCCTCCACTGATCTAACGAGGTCGAGGACGCGGCGGTTCTCCAGCCACACCTGATCGTCGAGGAACCGCCGGAGTTGTTCGGAGATCTGGCGCACCGTGCGTTGGGTCCGATCGGCGGCTTCCGACCAGTCGTGGTGGATGCCGCGGATGCGGCGGTCGGCATCGACGATGTCAAGTGATGACACCGTGGCTAGCAGATCCGACAGCTCCCGCTGCCGGGCGTCGGAGAGCAGGAACTCGTAGAACGACTGGAAGCTGCGGCCCTGGTCGGAACCGGCGATCTCCGAGCGGCTGCCCACCAGCTCGGCGAGCAACTCACCCTTGGGGCCGTCCCAGGACGCGATCTTTTCGCGCGCGGCACGGTCGAGCAGACGAAAATTGTCCTCGACCTCGCGGAAGTCGGAGAGAAGTTGACGCGCGGTCGCCGACATCTGCTGGTACCGGTCGCGAACGCCGGTCTCATCGAGCACCGAGACGTCGCCGGACTCGACCGCCTCGATCTCGGCGTCGATCTCGGCGCGACGGCGGCGTAGCTCGGCAAGCCGGATCTCCGGGTCGGCCTCGGTGCCGTGCACGATCTGCCGCAGCAGTTCGACGACGGTGTGCAGCCGCGATTCGGTGCCCACAAACGAGCGGCCCTGCAGCGACACCACCCACGCGTAGGCCTTTTCGAAGGCGGGGGTCACCTCGTAGTGGACCTCGTCGTCACCGGGCGGGTAGAAGCGGCGCAGGAACCCGGCCTCGGTGGCCGCCCAGTCCTCGAGGTAGGCGCGCGGTTCCTTCGGGAAACGAGGCTGGCCGTCCTCGGCCGGCGACACACCGTTGAGGTCATACAACAGGTCGTCCAGCGCTGTGGCCAGGGCACTTGCCGAGCTCGCCCCGCGATTGCCTTCCACGAAGTAGTTCCCGAGGAACGTGAGGATGAGCGGGGAGTTATGCGCACGCAGCAGGCGCCAGGCGGGATGGCGATCCCACAGGCTGCCGAATGCATCGAAGTCCACGGGTCAAGGGTAGGCAATGGGGCCGACAGGTAGAGGCCGACGTCTGGTACGCCATTGATCAGTGCTCGATCCAAGGGGTGGTATCACACTGGTATCGTCTCGGGGGTGGGTATGACATTGCGGACCAGTGAGGCGCAGACAGAGGCCTTGCGGCGACAGGCCGAAGCCGAAGGCCGTTCCATGCAAGCGGTCGCGCTGTCGGCGATCGACGAGTACATCGCGCGACGCGAACACAAGGCGAAGGTAAGCGCGGTTGCGCGTCGGGTTGTCAGCGAAGAAGCGGGCGTGTTGGAGCGGCTCAAGGACGCATGACCGAGTATCTCGACCTCGAAGACGTACTCGAGATAGCGAGACTCGCACTCGGCGCACCTCCCGACATTCGCGACTACGGACTGCTCGAGTCCGCACTGGCACGGCCTCGCGCATCCGTCTTCGGCGAGGACGCGTACCCCGACATTCATCTGAAGGCTGCGGCGCTGGTGCAGTCGTTGACGCGCAACCACGCGCTCGTCGATGGCAACAAGCGAACTGCCTGGGCGGTGTGCCTGACATTTCTGGGCTTGAACGGGCAGTGGATCACGGCGTCGGAGAATGACCGTTTCGCATTCGTCATCGACGTGGCGACCGGTGGCGTGGACGCACTTGATCGCATCGCAGATCAGCTGCGGACCTGGAGTCAACGTAGCCCGTGACCGGGGCAGCATCGCCTACACAGGCATCAACCGCAGCGTCGTCTGTGCTGCCTCGTCGCCCACCATCCGGTCGACCGAGCCGGATCCGGGCCCTCCGTACTTCGCGTGATACGACGCGTCGACCGCTTCCCGAAGTCGGCCGACGAGCGCACCTACGTCGGTGACTGATACGTCGAGCTCGTCCGCGCCGAGCCGCACGCGAGCCATGCCGGAAGCCGATGCGTGGCCATACCAACCGGACTCGCGCCGATACCAGGTGCGGACATAGACGGCGTCCTCGGACCGCACCACCCAGACTGGCGTGAAGCGCAGCAATCGGCCATCGGGGCGGCGTGCGGCGATCTCCAATTCCCGCATGGCCTCGACGGTCGACAACATGTCCAGCGACCAGCGTCCGCTCATGCCGTCAGGGTACCGACCGCCGGACGACGTGCAGGTGGCTCCGATGTGCGCGACAGTCAGAGCAGCAGCACCCACACGAACCGCAAACCGATGGCGGTGAACCCGAGGATCGCGGTCGCCACCAACCACCGCTTGGCGAGTCGATCGCCGGCGGAGCGGTCGCGACCCGGACGCAGGTAGACGTACGCGGCCGCGATCGCGCACGCGGTGGCCGCGATGCCAGTACCGAGAACCAGGAGCAGCATCACCACGTTCACCGTGTTGTCGAGTTCGCCCATCGGTCACCTTCCTGACGTGACGACCACTCCAGGATGCCGATATCGGTGTGGCAATGGGTGATTTCGGCGGGCCGCACTACCGAGTGGCGTCGGCCAGTACCGAGGAGCGATGCGCGTCAGGACGATTCCTCGACGACCCCGCGCAACCCGTCGGTGCCGAACAGCGGTTCCAGCATCGAACTGAAATCCGGTCCGCGGCGAAGCATTTGACCGCCATCGACATTGATCACCTGCCCGGTGATCCAGCCAGAACGCTCGCTGAGCAGAAACGCCGCCATCCAGCCGATGTCGTCGACCTCGCCGATCCGGGGCAGCGGGGTGTTGATGCGGTAGTCCCCGCTGAGTGATTTGTCGTCGAGCACTGCGGCCACCAGGTCGGTGCGCACCAGGCCGGGCCGTATCCCGTTGACCCGCACACCACTTGTGCCCAACTCGTCGGCGGCCAAGGCCACCATGTGGTCCACCGCGGACTTGGTGACCCCGTAGGCGCCGAACCACCGATGAGTATTGCTCGCGGCGATCGACGAGATCGCGACAAACGACCCGCCGCCGGCTCGAACCAGTTCGCGCGCGGAGTGTTTAAGCGTGAACATGGTCCCGTTGACGTTGAGGTCGACAGTACGCTTCCAGGCGTCCGAGTCCATCTGGGTGATCGGGCCGATCGTCTCGCTGCCGCCGGCGCAGGCCACCGCGCCGTGCAGGCCGCCACGACCACTCGCGGTTCGGACCGCTTCCGCGATCTGCTCCTCGTCCGTGACGTCAGCGACATGGGTGTGCACGGAGGCACATCCCGACGACGCGTTCAGTTTCGCTGCCGTGTTCTCGAGACGCTCGGCAGTGCGACCGACGATGGTGACGGTGGCGCCGCACTCGACCAACACGGATGCGATCCCCGCGCCAATGCCGGTACCGCCGCCGGTCACCAGGACCGATTTTCCTGTCATGTCCACGCGACGCATTAGAACGTGTTCCATCGCTGGCGTCAACGTCCATTGCACCGAATCGACACATCGTGTGCTTGCTGCCGAGCGGGCGGTCTAGTATCAAAACAAGAACAGGTTCTAGCAAGGTTTCGGTGCCGAAGGAGTACGCATGCACACCCCGATCTGCGATGAGCTCGGTATCGAGTTCCCGATTTTCGCATTCACCCACTGCCGCGACGTGGTGGTTGCTGTCAGCAAGGCCGGTGGTTTCGGCGTACTGGGTGCGGTCGGCTTCACGCCCGAACAACTCGAGATCGAATTGAACTGGATCGACGACCACATCGGCGATCACCCCTATGGTGTCGACATCGTGATCCCCAACAAGTACGAGGGCATGGACGCCAACATGTCGACCGAGGAGCTCACTACGATGCTCCAGTCGATGGTGCCTGCCGAGACCCTCGACTTCGGTCGCAAGCTGCTGCTCGACCACGGCGTCCCGCTCAACGAGGATGACGACAATTCCCTGCAGCTACTCGGTTGGACCGAGGCCACCGCGACGCCGCAGGTGGAAATCGCGCTGCAGCACCCGAAAGTCAAGCTCATCGCCAACGCGCTCGGCACCCCGCCGCCCGACATGATCCAGAAGATCCACGATTCCGGACGCAAGGTGGCGGCGCTGTGCGGCTCTCCGCAGCAGGCGCTCAAGCACGCCGAGGCCGACGTGGACATCATCATCGCCCAAGGCGGCGAAGGCGGTGGCCACTGCGGTGAGGTCGGTTCGATCGTGCTGTGGCCGCAGGTCGTCAAGGCTGTCGCACCGCGCCCCGTGTTGGCGGCGGGCGGCATCGGCAGCGGACAGCAGATCGCCGCCGCACTTGCACTCGGCACCCAGGGAGCATGGACCGGATCGCAGTGGCTGATGGTGGAGGAGTCGGAGAACACTCCGATCCAGCAGAAGGCCTACATCGACGCGGGTAGCCGTGACACGGTGCGCAGCCGCTCGTTCACCGGCAAACCGTGCCGGATGTTACGGAACGACTGGACCGAGGCGTGGGAAGACCCCAACACCCCCGACCCGCTGGGAATGCCGTTGCAGTACATGGTGTCCGGGATGGCGGTCGCCGCTACCCACAAACATCCCGACGAGAGCATCGATGTCGCCTTCAACCCGGTCGGCCAGGTGGTCGGGCAGTTCCAGAAGGTGGAGAAGTCGTCGGCGGTCATCGAACGATGGGTGCAGGAATACATCGACGCAACGTCGTCATTGGATGCACTGGCCAACGTCGCCCCCTGATCCCCCGGGGAGCAGGTGAGGCTCAGAGGCGGCCGAGCAGTTCTGCCTTCTTGGCGGCGAATTCCTCGTCGGAGAGGATGCCGCGCTGATGAAGTCCGGCCAGTGACTCGATCGCGTTGATGATCGCGGTCGAATCGCCGGGGTCCTCACCGGCGGAGGGGGCAGGGTACGTCGAATCCTGCTGCGGAGCCGAGTGCGCGGAGTTCGACGGTTGCTGCGGCGGATTGTCCTGTACCGGTGCATCGACAGACCCGGCGGCGGGTGCCCCGATGCCCACCTCCGGCAGACTGGAGACGTCGAAGGTTCCGTACTGGCTGGTGAACAGCAACGATCCCGCCGGCCCGCCTTGCTGCTGTTGCACGCCCCCGATGTTGTGGTCGCCGGTGTCGAAAATGCGGACCACGCCGGAGGTGTCGACGGCCAGTCGGCGGGTACTCGGGAAAATCGCGTAGCGAGATTGGTTCTGTCCACCGGTCGAACTCGGCACCCCGAGTTCGGCCGGCCACCAGTTGTTGGACCCGAACACGCCGGCGCTGCCGGCCGGCAGCGGCGGGAAAACCTGGGTCGTGGCCAGCAACTGGGACAGCTCGTTGCACAGTGCGTCGACGCGCGCCTTGAGTGCATTGTCGAACATGTTGCCGACCATCGTCATCCCGCCGCGCATCCACTGGCCGGAACCGCCCAACTCGGGGACCGAGAACTGGGCCATCGTGCCCCCACCCGCGTTGACGGCCACCAGCATGGACACGACCGCATCGCGTGAGAGACCGTGGCGTTGTGCCACATCATTGACTGCTGCGTCGGCTTCAGGGGTCAGGGCCTGGTTCATGTCGGTGATTCCTTCGTCGGGCGATGCCGGATCCGAGGGTACAGGGATCGGTGTGGTGCGCATCGGCCGACGACGCTTCGACCCCGGTCAGAGGGTTGAGAGCACTTCACCGGCGACCCGGTGACCCGATTCGATGGCACCTTCCAGGTAGCCGGCGTGCTCACGGGCGGTCTCGGTTCCGGCCCAGTGCAGGCGACCGACCGGGTCGGATGGCATCGGGAGGAATCCCTCGGTGGTGCCGATATGTGGCAGTGCCAGATAGCCGCCGCCCACAAACTCGTCGAGGTGCCATGATTTCTCGTGCCAGTCGGACGGCGCGGTGACCTCCGGCCCGAGGTGGGCCGCCAACGCCCCGAGGAGCGCGCCTTGTCGCTGCTCGGTGGTCAGCTCGTCGAGCTCACGCGCCTCCGGGCCGGCGACCAGCAAGCAGAGATGACCCGGACCCTCCGGTGCCGTGGTGTCGTAGACCGCTGCGCCGGGGTGTCCGAGCATCATGAACTCTGCTCCGGAACGTGCGTGCCAGAACGGTCGCGAATACACCGCGATGGCCTTGTAGACCGAACCCATGTAGGTGTTGTGCTGCAGAGCAATGCGGGTCGGCGGAAGCGCTGGGTCTATGTCGATGGACGCGACCACGGGCGGCGGGACGGCGACGACGACCCTGTCGGCGACCACGGTGAGGGCGTGCGTGCGCAGAGTCGCGGAATCCGCGGTTTGCGAGATCGCGGTCACCCGACAGCCGGTGTGTACCCGAGAGCCGAGTTCCTCGGCCAAGGTGTCGGTCAGGGTGCCGACGCCCTCGAGTACCAATGACTCCTGAGCGCCGCCGCTGCTCGACAGCATGCCGGTCAATCCGCCCTCGTGACTGATCATCCGGGTGAGTGCGTGAACGGAGAGTCGGTCGGTGTCGGCGGTGGACGCCACCGCAGCGATGACCTCGAGTAACCGCCGGGCGCGTCGACCAGGCACGCGGCGAATCCATCCGGCGACGCTTGACGAGTTCCAGCGCTCTGGCATCCCGAGTCTGGCGAGGGTACCCACGATGGTCAGTGCCGCCGCTGCGGTCAGCACCGACCCAGACGCCGCCGACACCGTCCGCGGGCCGTCCACAATCACCGGTATCCGACCCGTGCGCATCGGAAACACTGTGGCGTTGCAGTCCGCCGCGAGCCGCGTCAACCGGTCGTGTCCGTGGCCGACCCACTGGCCGCCGAGGTCCAGACGAGAACCGAAAATCGATGTCGCACTGAATGCCCGGCCACCCACTCGATCGGCCGCCTCCAGAATCACGACGTCGACGCCGCGCCGGTGTAGTTCGGTCGCGGCCGTCAGTCCCGAGAGTCCCGCCCCGACGATGGCCACGGTCGTGTGGATCTGAGCCGGTTCCGTCATCGCCGCTCAGTCCTCACCGGCCAGGATTTCGACCGCGGCGCGTCGGCCGGATCGGATCGCGCCGTCCATGTACCCGTTCCACACATCGGAGGTTTCCGCACCGGCCCAGTGGATCCGACCGACCGGTGCCGCGAGCACGCGGCCGTACTGCGTCCACACGCCGGCGCCGAGTCGGCCGCCATAGCATCCGCGGGTGAACTCCTCTGCGGTCCAGTCCTGTTCGATTACCTCGGTGGGCCCGGCGGCTCGTGCGCCGAAGTAGGTGACGAGGTTGCCGACGATCAGGTCGCGCCGCTCGTCGGCGGAGAATTCCGCGGCACGACGAGCGTGTGCGCCCTCGAGGAAACCGACGATGACGCCGCATGATCCGTCCGCTGGGGAGTTGTCCAGGGTCACGTTGAACTCATCGTCGAGGCTCAGCACGAATCCGTTGAGTCCCTCCTCGCGCCAGAACGGTGTCGGGTAGGCCACGTGGAACTTGATCACCGAACCGGCCGGGATCTGTTGGGTCAGTGCGTCTCTGGCGGCAGGCAATGGCGGGGTGTAGCGAATGCGACCGGCCAGGGTCTGGGGGACTGCGACGATCACGTGCTTCCCGTGAATCTCGCCGCCCGCGAAACCGACCACCACGCCGTCGGTGTCCGCTCGGATGTCACGCACCACGGTGCGCAGGCGGACCCGGTCACCGAGGTCCTCGGCCATCCGCTCCGAGATGCGATGTGTCCCACCGACAACCCGTGACTCCTGGGCGCCACCGGTCGTCGTGACCAGGGACTCGAGGCTGGTTCCCGACTTCACATAGAACAGGAAGTGCAGCAGCGAGAGCTCCGGTGTCTCCGCGGAGAACAGTGCCGGTACCAGGACGCGGAACAAGCGTAGTGCAAGCGTGTCGGAGGTGTTGGTGCGCAACCATTCGTCGAGTGTTCGGCGGTCCAAGTAGTCTGCGTCGGTCGTCTCCCAGGGGGCTGACGTCAAGACCGTTTCGGCCAGCGTGGTGATCTCTTCCCAGAGTCGCCCGACCTCCACAGCCGACTCCATCGGAAGCCCGAAGGTGTCGTCGGCATATCGCACGACCGCTCCGTCGTAAACAGTCAGCGAGTCGCCGTCGTCGTAGGTGCGGAACGTCTCGAGGCCGAGCTCGTCGATCAGTTCGAGGACGGCATCCTGGGTGGGCCCCACCCACTGTCCGCCCAGCTCCACCGGTACCCCGTTCGCGAGCGCCCCACCGAAGGTGCGGCCGGCAACCCGGTCGCGCGCTTCGAGGACTGCGACAGTGCGACCGTTGGCGACCAGTGACCGCGCTGCGCTGAGTCCGGCGAGCCCGGCTCCGACCACCACCACGTCGACGTTGTCCATGGGATTTCCCTTTCGGCGCTGATCGGCTCGGGGGATGTACACCCGAGCCGCAAACTCAGTCATACGTATGACTTGAAGCGAGTGTAGGGGAGGTCACATCGGTCCACAAGGGTTGATTCAGCCGGCGGATCGCACCGACGCGAGGTCGGTGATCATCCGGATCAGGGCCTCCACGTCCGCGCTCGCCCGGTCGGAATCCGGCGCGATGACGTGCTGGACGATCAGGCCGTCGATGCCGGCCACCAAGACGCGGGCGAGTTGGTCATAGGGCACGGCTGCGGTCTCGTCCGCCCGGGCTGCCGCGCGCCGACACCAGTCCTCGACGACCTGGCAATACCGCTCGTACTGCCAGCGCGGCAGGTCTTCGAGACCAGGCGTGCGCAAGGCGTAGGTGACCAACTCGAGTTGCAGCAGTTGGAGGTCGCGATGGTCGATCACCAGCACTGACCAGAAGTTGCGCAGTCCGTTGCCGATGGCGTTGCCCAGGCCGGAGTCGATGTCGGCTGAGTCGCGCAGCACATCGGCGATTTCGTCGACGACATCGGAGATGACCGCGTGCAGCAGGCCGAGCTTGTTGGGGAAGACGTACTGAAGAGTGCCCAGCGGGATGTCTGCCTCGTTGGCCACCGCACGCATCGTCAGCCGCGTGATGCCCTCCCGCATCATGACGGCGCGGGCCGCGGCGACGGCCTGCCTGGTACGGACCGATGACTCGACGTAGGGCATCTCTCACCTTCGGGCGACGTGCCCCGCCGATAGTGGAGAGGCCGCTGTGATCAGCCTCAGCAATAGCACAGGAGATTGGGTGGCGGGATGCTCACCGGTGGAGGTGTCCGCCGCCGCTGCCGGTGAGAAGCTCCAGATCGATGTCCCATGCCCGGTGCCGGAATCGGCGGAGGACGGCACGGGCGCCAACCACGAGAAGGGCGATGAGGGAGAGAACCGCCAGGTAGAAGGCGACCGCCGTCAGCACCGAACCCAGCGCGGCCTCGACTGCGGTCAGTGGGGCATGGGTGGCGTCACCTGCGTCGTCGACCCACAGGTCGAAACGGTCACCGGCGTTGATGCTGCCGTCGTCGACATCGACGCTGCCGTTGTGCGGCACGGAGTTGTAGGTCCATCGTGCGGTCACCATCGCGCCACCGCCGGCCTCGGTGACGATTGCGGACGCGTCGTCGACTGCGGTGGCCTGGACGGTATGGATGGTCTGGGCCTGGCGTTCCATCGCGGCGGTCTGCGCGGCATGGACCTCGCTGTGCACGAGGAACGAGAACGGGATGGCCACCAGCGCCAGCGCGGTGGCCAGGCAGAGCGTCAAGGCCTCGATGCGGTCGTTGCGCCGGACCAGTGGATTGCGACTCAGGAGTCGTGCGATCGGCCAGCAGCGCGGCGTCAGCGCCGGTGACACTCGCCCCCGGGCCGGATTGGTTGCACGACGCACCTATTCATGGTGGCACCGGATTCGGTCGGAATGCCAGTGGGAGGCCTTCACAGGGATGAACATCACAGGACGATCTCACCGATGACGTCGCGATATCCGATCCGGCTGTCGCGCTCGGTGAAGGGCTGAAGCGGCGCGCTGGTGCTCGTACACCCGACGGCCATCGTTGATCACGAAATGGTCGCAAATCGGCGATTCGAGTTGACAGACTTTGTGAAACACGTCACCCGGCGTCGGCGGGTGTGAATATCCAGCTCAGGGCGGCAAAACGACGGTTCGTGCGGCGGGAGATATTCCCGGTTTCAAGCGTTTTAATCGCCATTCACTTGGACAACACACAGGTATGTATATCAATCTGTTACCTGTCACGAGGCAGGCGACGGTCTGCCCAGCACGAGAAAGTCGAATAGCTATGCGGAACCACACCGCATGCGCAATCCGCGGACTCGTGTTGGCCATCGGGGCCATCACCGCCGCTGTCTGAGCGATCTGCGCCAGACAACCCGCTTCGCCCGGGTGTTGCGCCATGCGCGCGACGACTACGTCGTCCACATACAAGTCCACTCACAGCGCTGACCGAGCCGGGAGCCCACGCGTGCCCCGGATGTGCAGTGCTGCCGGCCGACATGCGGCCGCAACGATCAGGAACCACTTCACATGTCTGTTTTCACCACTTCGCTTCGTCGTGTCCGGGGCGTCTCCCGCGCCCGGACCAGCCACGTCGTGGGCGCCGCAACGCTGGCCATCGCCGCTGCGGTGACCGCAGGATCCATCGCTGTGGACGAGCCTGCCCGGGCGGAGCAGCCGATCACCCAGACCGCCCACACCATCGACCTGGGTGACAACGCCGAGACCCCGGCGAAGTCGTCGACCACGACCCCAGCTGTGGCGCCGGCACCCGCGCCGGTGCCGGCTCCGGCACCTGCGCCCAAGCCCGCACCCAAGCCCGTGTATCCGGACAACCTCGATGGCTGGATTCGTGAGTCGCTCGACATCATGCGGGCCAACAACATCCCCGGCAGCTACGACGGTATCTATCGCAACATCATGCGCGAGTCGACCGGAAACCCGCAGGCCATCAACCTCTATGACTCCAACGCCGCCGCAGGAATCCCGTCGAAGGGTTTGCTGCAGGTGATCGACCCGACCTTCGCCGCCTACCACGTCAAGGGAACGGCTTTCGACGTCTGGAACCCGGTCTCCAACATCGTCGCGGCCTGCAACTACGCGGCCCACCGCTACGGGTCGATGGACAACGTCAGCTCGGCGTACTGAGGTTTCGTCCGACGCGTTCGTCAGCTCAGGCCCACCAACCGCTCCGAGGTCTCCCACAACCCGTCGATGAGTTCCTGCTTGCGCGCCTGCGGGTTCTCTCGACCATTCGCCCGGTGACGGCTGAAGTACACGCCGTTGATCGTCGGGTCGGCACCCCGGTTGGCCAGGGCGATCAACGGTTCGGCGCCCTGCTCGGGAGTGATGGTCCCGACCTTCTTGAGCGGTGTGCGATAGAGCAGGCCGACAAAGAACGAATCGCGACCGAAGCTCGTCGCAGCAGGTCCGGGGTGTACTGCGGCAGAGACGATTCCGTCATCTCGCCAGCGATCGGCGATGCCGCGGGTGAAGAGGATGTTCTCCAGCTTTCCGGTTCCGTAGCAGCGTAACTCGAGTGCTCGGCGTCGGTCGAAGTCGAGGTCGTCGAGGTCCACCTGGCCGGCGAGATTGCCGATACTAGAGGTGTTGAGCACCAATCCACCGCCGTCGGCGGCGAGGGCATCGTGCAGCAGGTTGGTCAGCAGGAAGCTGCCGAGGTGGTTGATCTGGAAGTTCGGTTCGTGACCGTCGGCGGTCCGCTTCTTCGGATCGAAGGTTCCGCCCGCATTGTTGAGCAGCACGTCGATCGAGCCGACTCGGTCGCGGATCTCACCGGCGAGCCGGCGCACGTCGTCGAGCTTGGCGTAGTCCGCGGTCAACGCGGTGGCGCCGGCCTGCGCGGCGACCGCCTCGGTCTTGTCCGCCGAGCGACCCACGACGATGAGGTCCACACCCGGGCCTGCGAGTGCGCGCGCGGTTACTGCACCGATCCCATCGCTGGCCCCGGTGATCACGATGGTCCGCTGCTGTGGCACGAGTTCAGTCCTCCTGGTCGGTTTCCGACGATCCCCCGGCCGACAATACGGACCGGACGGTCACGGCCGAGGTGGTATTGCGGCTATCGGCCACAATCGATGGCGGCGCGGCGCTGGTCGGCGGACGACCGTCCGATCGCCTGGGATGACGATGATCAATCGGTCAGCACCACCAGTTCCCGCGTCGCGCGTGTCATCGCGACATAGCGATCCACCGCACCGGTGAGTCCGCTGCCGAACGCGTCCGGGTTCACCAGCACCACCAGATCGAACTCCAGGCCCTTGGCCTGCTGCGGGGACAGTGAGCGGATGCGGCCGGAGGCGGCGAAGTCGGGGGCGCCGATCACACAGGCGGTCCCTTCGTGGTGTGCCGCCGACCAGCGGGCCACAACCTCATCCAGCTCGGTCACCGGGCCGGTCACGACCGGAATGCCACTGACGCGGATCGATCTCGGTACGTTGGCATCCGGCAGCGCCGCACGGATCACCGGCGTCGCCTCGGCCATGATCTCCTCGGGCGTGCGATAGTTCACCGTCAATGTCGCCGACCGGACGTCACGAAACCCGACGCGAGCCAGCCGCTGCGACCACGACTCGGCAAACCCGGCGCGCGCCTGGGCGCGATCGCCGACGACCGTGAAGCTACGAGAAGGGCAACGCGCCAACAGCATCTGCCACTGCGCATCGGTGAGTTCCTGGGCTTCGTCGACGATGATGTGCGCATACGGGCCGGACAGCGGTACCGCCTCGGTGTCCGACGTGGCGTTGGCGTCGCCGAGGATGTCGCGCAGATCGACGCTCCGCAACATCGACATCAGTCCGTCGCCGTCGTCATAGGTGTTGGACGCCAACAACTCGTCGACCACCCGATCCATCCGTTGGTGGTCGGTGTGGCGGGCGGCGGCGGCGCGCCGCCGTCGCTGCGCAGCCATCGGGTCGCCGAGCCGTCGGCGCGCGGCGTCGAGCAGCGGCAGATCCGACTCCGTCCAAGCGGCCGCGTCGGATCGTTGCAGCACCGCGATCTCGGCGCGGCTCAGGTGCGGGGCGCACAGCCGGAGATAGGCAGGCACCGACCAGAGGTCGCCCACGAGATCGGTGTAGTCCAGCATCGGCCATGCGCGGTTCACCGCTGTGGTGAGTTCATCGTTGTCCGCCAAAGACTTCCGCAGTTGCTCGGCGGGCACGTCATCGTCGTGTTTGGCGATGGCGAGGTCCACCAGCGCTGCCCACACCTCGTCACGAGCCTCGTTGTGCGGTGTGCCCGACTCGGGTGCCCCGAATGCCTCGAGCCACTCGGCGCGGGTGATCTCGACGTCGGCCCAATCGGTTTCCACGGTCATCGAGTCGGTCGGCGGAGCCTCGTAGAAGCGTACGGCCGCTTCGATGGCATCGACCAGCGCCATCGAGGATTTCAACCGGGCGACAACGTGGTCGCTCTCGGGCACCGCTGTCGCGCCTTCGGGCAGCAGGTCACGCAGGGTCACCGTGTGCACGCCCTCTTCGCCCAGGCTCGGCAGGACATCGGCGACGTAACCCAGATACGGCTCGTGGGGGCCGACCACCAAGACGCCGCCCCGATTGCCGGCCAGTCGCGGATCGGCGTAGAGCAAGTATGCGGCACGATGCAGCGCGACGACGGTTTTGCCGGTGCCGGGACCGCCGTCCACCACCAGTGCGCCGCGTGAGTCCGCGCGCACGATGGCGTCCTGGTCGGCGGCGATCGTGCTCAGCACGTCACGCATGCGGGGTGATCGGTTCGCCTCGAGGCCGGCGATGAAGGCGGAGTCGGCGTCGAGGACCAGCGACGGGTCGGTGGCGGCGTCGGGGCGCAGCGCCTCGTCCCAGAAGTCGACGATGCGGCCGCGCCCCCATCGGTACCGGCGGCGGCTGACCAACCCCATCGGCCGGGCCGGGGTCGCTGAGAAGAAGGGTGCGGCCGCCGGTGTGCGCCAGTCGATGAGGAGTTGCCGTCCCGATCGGTCGGTGAGGCCGATCCGGCCGATGTAGTGGATCTCGGTGGTGCCGTCCGGTTCGGCTACGACGATTCGGCCGAGGCAGAGATCGAGCCGGAAGCGGTGCAGGGTGCGCAGGCGGCCGGTCAACTCGTGGATCTCCAGGTCACGTTCGACCGCCTGTTTTCCCCGTCGTCCGGCAGTCCTGCGCACGGCGTCGAGTCGATCGGACAGGTCGGTGATGAGTGCGTCGAGGCTCACCGACATGGTCGCGAAATGGCGCTCGTCGTCGGCGATGACCTCCAGGGTGGACTTTGTCGGATCGGCGGTGTGGAAGATGGCGACGTCACGGGTCTCGGGGTTGCGTGGTGGCATTCGGGCGGCTCCGAAGGTATGACCGGCGTGGTCAGGTGTTGGTGGAGTTGCGGTTTCGGCACAGGACCGCAACGTCGGGAACGGGTCGGCGTGGGGTTGACACCTCCGCGACGTCGGGCAGGGCGGGGCGGAGACGACCATTGTGCAGGTCGACCCGGGTCTTGCGGCAAGACCCGGGTCGCGCGGTATCGTGAAAGGGGCAGGGGAATCCGGCGATCGGGCCCGAAGCGTGAGCGGTCTTCACGAGGCGGGGTCGTGCGGCCGGTCGGCCGGGGCCGCGGTGGTTTACAGGGGCGAGGACGCCCACCAACCCGGAATCGGTGTCATCGGTGGTTGTGGCGATGTCGCCTGCGCGGGGAGATGCGTCGGTACTTCGGCCGGAGTGCCCGCCGCACATGCCCTTTCATCGGCGGTGGTGTGGGGATATATCGCGGCGAAGTCGTAGCGCGTGACATGCCAGTCGCCGAAGACGTCGCCATGCGGTGTCCGAGCCGTCCCGCGGATGTTGCTCGGTGGGACCACACCGCCCCGCCGGAAGTCGATCTCGACCGGCCGGGGCGCATCCAGCCGTCCCGACCACTCGTCGTCGGCGACCTGAACTGACCGATACCCATAGCGGCACAGAACGATCCGAGTCCAGTCGGCGTCGTCGACACGCCGCAGACCCGTGAAGAACGCGCTCCCGACACCGGGATGCGTAGCCGAGGTCTCCGCCGGATACACCTCGATCATCTGGGCGATGTTGGAGGGCGCGGCCTCCTCGAACCCGCGATATCCCCACTGCACCGATCGTCCGGCGTTGGCGAGTTCGAAGGATTCGACGAACGCCCGGACGAATGTGCCCTCCTGCCCGGAGACGTCGAAGACCCCGTTCGGCAACCATCGGAAGGTGACGTCGAAGCCGCTGGGGATGTCCTCGGATGGCATGGGTACGGCCCGCGGTGCCGGGTCGTCGGGGGTGTTGCCGCATCCGCCGAGCGTGAGCGCGGTGACGGCGGCGGCGAGCAGCGCGAGTACGCGATGGCGACGATGTGTTCGCATCGGCGGTCCATCCCTTCGGGCGGCCCCCCACTCGGCTTGACTGCAGGATAGGCGCCCGACCGGTGCGGATTGCGTGGCCTGCGGCATCGGATCGGCCTAGAAAAGGCAACGAAATCGACACGACGGTCAGGTGACCCTCACCTGGCTTGCAGTCGACGACGCGGTGTGTCCGGCCGACGTTCGGCGGCCACGCGGGCGAGCACCTCGCGGAAGGCGACCACGGCGGGATGACCGCCGCGCCCGGCGCGCACCGACGTGTACAGGATGCGCTCGGGATTGCCGGTCAGCGCAGCGAGTTGCGCGCCGGCCAGATGCTCGGCCGCGATCAGCGCGGGCACGAAGGCCACCGCATGACCGGTGCGGACCATCTGGGCGTGCAGCAGCGGGTCGGGGCCCTCCATCCGGACCCGCGGCTCGAATCCAGCTCCGCGGCACATCGCCCGCGCCCAGTCGCCGCTCGCGGTGCCCGGTGGGTCCAGCGCCCACGGCGCGTCGGCGAGGTCGGCGATCCGATCCGGTTGTTGGGCCCATGCGCCGTGTGAGGGCACCGCGAGGAACAGCGGGTCACGGACGAGGTCGGCGCGATCGGTTCCGGCGCGGACGGGGTCGGGCAGATCGGGGTATTCCTCGCCGAGGATCAGGTCGAAGTCGTGGGCCAGCAGGCCGCTGAAGGCTTCGTCGACAGCACGCTGGGTGATCTCGACCTGCAGTGATGGATACCGCAGGTTCAGCAGCGTCAGTGCGGGCGGTGCGATCTCCAGCAGCACCGTCTGGAATGACGCCACCCGCAGTGTGCCGCTGACCTCGGGTTGGGTGGCGGCCAACTCGGCCTCGGCCAGCTCGAGCTGTGCCAGCACGAGCTCGGTGTGGCCGACAAGTGTCACCGCGTCGTCGGTCAGCCGGACTCGCCGCCCGACGTGTTCGAGCAGCGGCACGCCCACTTCGCGTTCGAGGAGCGAGAGCTGCTGGGAGATGGCCGACGGACTGTAGGAGAGTGCGTCGGCGACCTGCGCCAGCGTGCCACGCAGGTGCAGTTCACGCAGGATGCGCAGGCGCGTCACATTGAGCATCGCCATATCTTAAGTAGAAGTGACTGGTTATCGGTGAAAACATTCACTGGACTGATCGTATAGCCCAGGGTGATGCTGGCGTCATGAAAGCCATGACGACGCCCCGGAACGCAGTGCTGCGCCGTGCCGACCAGACCGGTCCGGCTGTGCTGATGATTCTCGGTTCGTGTGTCTCGCTGCAGTTCGGTGCAGCCCTGGCCGTGCAGATGTTCGATGGTGTCGGACCGCTAGGCGCCACCACTCTGCGGCTGACGATCGCCGCCGCCATTCTGCTCGTCGTGATCCGCCCGGACGTTCGGCGTTGGACGCGGAGGCAGTGGATCGCGGTGGTGGCTTTCGGTGCCGCGATCGGGGCGATGAACGGGGCCTTCTACTCGGCTATCGACCGCCTTCCGCTGGGGGTGGCGGTGTCGATAGAGTTCACCGGCCCGCTGATCCTCGCCGCGGTGCTGTCCCGCAGTCGGACCGACCTCGCGTGGGTGTCCCTGGCGGTGGCCGGCATGGCGCTGCTCGGTATCGAGAGCATCACCGGCGCCGAGAGCCTCGATCCGGTGGGTGTGGCGTTCGCGCTGTTGGCGGGATCGTTCTGGGCCGGCTACATCCTGACCAGTGCGCGCGCCGGGCGGTTGGTGCCGGGCCACGACGGTCTGGCGGTTGCGTTGGTGGTGTCCGCAGTCGTGGTGATGCCGCTGGGTGGGGCCGGGGCGAGCGCAGCATTCGAGGACCTCCACCTACTCGCGCTGGCCGCGGTCGTGGCGCTGCTGGCATCGGTGATCCCGTACTCGCTCGAGTTCGCTGCCGTGCGCCGCCTGCCAAAGCATGTGTTCGGCGTGCTGTTGAGTCTCGAGCCGATCGTCGCCGCCATCGCGGGATGGTTACTGCTCGACCAATCGCTCGGGCCGGTGCGCCTCGCCGCGATCATGCTGGTGATCCTCGCGAGCATCGGCACCACGGTGACGGCCTCGCGGATGCGGCGCCGACAAACGGACTCGCCGGCGGAGCTCAGTCGTCGGCCTGCAGCATCGCGGCACGGAGGCTGACGAGCGGCGAAACCATCGCGTAGGCCGAACAGCTCGGGCGATCTTCATACTCGCCCGTCGGCAGTGGGTCCTCCTTTGGGGCGAGCGGCGGTGCGTCGTCAGCCACCTGTGCGCGTTCGGCGCGGACGGAGCGCGGTGGCTGATCGATGCGGCGCGTCATCACGAGACCATCAAATTGTCTTCTCGCGGTGATTTTTACCCAAGAATGCGTAACTCCTGTGACTCCTGTTCACCAAAGTCTACTGAATAGTCCATATTTCACTGCCTCTCTATCCAAAGCCTCTGTCCCAGAGCAATTCTCACGCTCAGCTCCTTGACATCAAACATTCTTTCGATTACCTTGGAATCATGAGAACTTCGGGGGATCTCACATCCATTACTGATTCACTGCGTGAGCTGCGCTTCGACGACGACTTGTCCGGTCGGGCAGCGTTCGATGCGATGACCGCTCTGGTCACGTTGCGTAGTCTGATCGACCATCACGCCGCGACGGTGGTCGGCCACCTGGACCGACTCGGCGTGGCCCGCGATCATGGCCGCAAACTCAGTGAACTGTTGATCGTGATGGGCCTGGCCCCGGCGGTCGCCTCCCGCCTGATCCGTATCGCCACCGCACGTGCGCAGCTCCCCACTCTGGCCGCGCATGCCGCCGATGGGGCGATCTCCGCCGAACACGTCGACGCGGTGGGTAAAGGTGTCGATCATGTCGGGAAAAGATCGGCGGAACCGATCGACGATGTGGCGCGTCTAAACATCGTGACCGAACTTCTCGCCCACTTCTTTTCCGGCGCCACGCCCGCCGACATCGGTAAACGCGCGCGTCGTCTGGGCAACCAGGCCGCCGCCGACACCGGTGGGCTACCCGCATCCGAGGACCGCAACCTCAATACACTCACCCACGATGTCGACGGTGACGGACGCCTACAGGTGCGTGCCGACCTCAACACCGAAGTCGGCGAAAAGTTCTCGGCCGCGATGGAAGAGTTGGCGGCACCGCGCCCCGAACCCGACGGCTCACCGGATGCGCGTTCCACCGAGCGCCGGCATGCCGACGCCCTCGAAGCGTTGCTGGATATCGCTGCCCGCAGTGGTGATGCGGCGTCGGCACCACGTCACCAGTTATTGGTGTCGGTGCCCGCTGATACTCCCGATTTGGCCGAACTGCCGTTCCTGGGGTCGATCACTGAAGCCATGTTGCGCACGTTGACCTGTGACACCACTGCGACGGTCGCGATTGTCGATGGTGAGGCGGTGCCGATGGAGATGAGTAAAGACAAACGCCTGTTCCCAGCCCATCTCCGTAAAGCGTTGCACAAGCGCGATGAGTGTTGCATCAAATGCGGCGTGGCGGCCTCCCGCTGCCAGGGCCACCATATTGTCCATTGGGCTGATGGTGGAATCACGGTGTTGGACAACGGATGTCTGCTGTGCCCGTCGTGTCATGCCGACATCCACCACAACGGGTGGGAAGTGATCATGGGTCACGACCGACATCCCTGGCTCATCCCACCCGTCGCTGTCGACCCGACACGTCGGCCGATACCGGCCTACAACCGGCGCACGATGAACCTCGACAACCTACCCGCCGCCGCCTGAGTCACGCTGACCGGCGAGTAGGTCACGCAGCCAAGTCTTCCCACGCACCCGACCCCGGTCGGGACCGCAACCGTCCCTTGAGAACTCTATAGCGTGATTGCGCGATGGCGCCCCAGGCGTCGCGTACCCGACGGCGACTGCAGCGTTCGGCTGCGACGGTGCGCGGTATGCGACCCTGCGGCGCCGCGTACTCGGTGAAAGCCGAGTGGAGTCGAACTGTGCATCCCCTTCGGCATCCGCGACGCGGCCGAGGAGACTACAGTCCGAGAGGTGGGCTCGAATCCTGGTTCCGCCGCAGCCGAGTACACGTCGATCGGGGTGGAGACCTTCGAAGGGGTCACCACCATATCGATGTGCCGGCCCGAGGTGCGCAATGCTGTCGACCGACCTATGGCAGCTGAACTCGCGTCGGCGTTTCGAGCGTTCGATTCCGATCCCGAGGCCGATGTCGCCGTGCTGTGGGGAAGTGGTGGACACTTCTGCGCCGGGGCGGATCTGAAGGCCGTCGGAACCGGACGGATCAACGAGGTGGCACCGACCGGAGACGGGCCGATGGGGCCGACGCGCCTGGTGATGTCGAAGCCGGTGATCGCGGCAGTCGAAGGCTACGCAGTCGCCGGCGGCCTGGAATTGGCGATCTGGTGCGACCTGCGGGTCGCTGCATCGGACGCGACGTTCGGCGTGTTCTGCCGACGATGGGGCGTCCCACTGATCGACGGCGGCACGGTCCGGCTGCCTCGGCTCATCGGCTCCAGTCGCGCGATGGACATGATCCTCACTGGTCGACCGGTCGACGGTTTCGAGGCGGAGCGATTCGGCTTGGTCAACCGCCTGGTCGAACCGGGGATGAGTCTGACGGAAGCGCGGCAGTTGGCGCAGCAGATCAGGCAGTTCCCGCAGACGTGCATGCGCAACGACCGCCGATCCGTGCAGGAACAAGCGGGGTGCCGTGAAGCGGATGCGATGGCGTTCGAAATCGCGGTAGGCATCGAGTCGCTGAATTCCGACGGGCACACCGGTGCTGCCCGGTTCGCGGGTGGAGCCGGACGGCACGGCGACTTCTCGGACCTCTGAGAACGCAAAGGCACACCGGCTAGGCTGCGGGCATGTCCAGCCTGTTCGTCCGCACGCTGCAGACCCATCAGTGGATCTACGAGCACTCCGGTGGGCTGCTCGGTCATCGGCTACTGATGGGCAACCCGACCTTGCTGCTCCGCCATATCGGCAGCCGCACCGGTAGGTCGCGCACCTCGGCCCTCACCTACGCAGTCGACGGGGAAAGATATCTGGTCGTCGCGTCCAACGGCGGCTCGCCGAGGCCGCCCGCATGGCTTGGCAACATCACGGCCAACCCGGCGTGTGAGATCCAGGTCGGGCGCCGCCGGCTGGCCGTCACTGCCCGGCCGACCTTCCCCGGTGACCCCGACTACGCGCGGCGATTCGATCTCGTCGACAGCGTGAACAAGGGGCGATACCGCGCCTACCAGCAGAAGACGTCACGGCCACTCGCGATCGTCGAACTCACGCCGGACACGGCGTGATCACGGGTTCCGAAATCGGACATGGGTACCCGGGAGGCCGCGTACGGTGGACATGCTTGCAGCAGCGTCGAGCAGTCCGTCCGCCGAACATCGGAGGTTGGCCGTGATCATTCTCGGCATCATCTTGCTCATCCTGGGATTCATCTTCAGCATCCCGATTCTCTGGACGATCGGCATCATTCTGGTCGTCGTCGGAGCGATTCTGGCGGTTCTCGGGGCAACCGGACGCGCGGTCGGCGGTCGGAAACACTTCTACTGAGAGGTCTCCTCGACGAGGCGCCACGAGATCTGGCCGTCCGATCCATCCGATTCGCGTGTGGTGACGAAGAATGGAGCGTATGCGGCAGCGGCTGCATCACCGCCCAGCGAACGGAGGACGGCCGATGACGAATGATCTGGTGGTACTCGTCGACGCCGAGCGCAGGCCCCGCGGCACGGCGCCGCGGGGCAGCGTGCACGGCCACGACACCCCACTTCATCTCGCGTTCTCCTGCCATGTCGTCGATGACGTCGGGCGGATCCTGATGACGCGCCGAGCGTTGGGCAAACGCACCTGGCCCGGGGTATGGACCAACTCGTTCTGCGGACATCCGCGACCCGGCGAGCCCGTCGAAGACGCCGTGCGGCGCTATGCGCCGCGAGAACTGGGTTTCGAGGTCGCCGACCTGCACTGCGTCCTGCCGGACTTTAGCTACCGCGCCGTTGACGCGAGCGGGATGGTGGAGAACGAGATGTGTCCGGTCTATCGGGCACGACCCTGCGGTTCACCAATCCCGAACCCGGACGAGGTGATGGATGTGGTCTGGGCACCGATCGAGGACGTCTGGGCGTCGGCGCTCCGAACACCGTGGGTGTTCAGTCCTTGGTTCGTCGACCAGGTTCACGCACTCGGCTCGGATCCCTACCGCGGGATCGGTGTGTGATCGCGATGACATCGACCTCTGGCCGCGACACCGAGGCGTTGCCCTACCACCACTACGATGAGGTCGCCGAACAGACGGCTGCGTTGGTGATCCGCTCCTACTCATCGTCATTCGGACTGGCTTCCCGACTTCTCACCGCACCGGTCCGTCGCGACGTCCACAACATCTACGCCCTGGTGCGGGTCGCCGACGAGATCGTCGATGCGCCGCGCCCCGGGCAGACGGTCGACCAGCGTCGCGCCGAACTGGATGCGCTGGAGAAGCAGACGCACGCGGCGATGGCGACCGGCACGAGCACCAATCTCGTGGTGCACGCCTTCGCCCGCACCGCTCGGCGTACCGGAATCGACGAGTCGCTCACCGCACCGTTCTTCGCCTCTATGCGGATGGATCTGGAGTGGTCGAGCCACGACGCCGAGAGCCTGGCCACCTACATCTACGGGTCCGCTGAGGTTGTCGGACTGATGTGCGTACATGCCTTCCTCGCCGACGAACCGCACCGGAAGGCGCGGTACGACCAGCTCGCGCCGGGTGCACGTCGGCTCGGCGCGGCATTTCAGAAAATCAACTTCCTGCGCGACATCGGCGCCGACAGCGCCGAGTTGGGGCGCCGATACCTGGTGGGTCTGGACCCCGAACGTCCGTCCGCAGACACATGGCATCGCTGGCTGGACGACATCGACGACGACCTGGCCTGCGCCCAGCAAGCGATTCCGTTGCTGCCCAGTGGAACCCGCGTGGCGGTGTGCACGGCGCACGACCTGTTCGCCGAGCTGGCGAGACGACTCCGGGCCACCCCGCCGCAGGACGCGTGCCGTCACCGGGTCCGCGTGCCGGGCCCGGCGAAGGCGCGGATCGCCGCAGCGGCAGCCTTTCGCCGCGGAGCGCCGCGGCGCGCCACAACGGCGGTGAACGCATGACGGCCACCGCTCGCCGGATCGTCGTGATCGGCGGCGGAATCGCCGGGCTGGCGAGTGCCGCGTTGCTGGCCGCGGATGGCCACGAGGTCGACCTCGTCGAGAAGAACGATCGCCCCGGGGGTCGTGCCGGATCATGGGAACGCAACGGATTCCGGTTCGACACCGGACCCTCATGGTGGCTCATGCCGGAGGTGTTCGATCACTTCTTCGAACTACTCGGCACCTCCACCGACGAACAGATCGATCTGCTGCGGTTGGAACCCGGCTACCGGGTGTTCTTCGAGGGCGTTGCCGACAGCGTCGACGTCGCCGGCGACGAGGCCCGCAACCGAGAGCTGTTCGAGTCGCTCGAACCGGGGGCCGGCGCGGCCTTCGACGACTATCTCGCCTCCGCGCGCAGTGCCTATGACATCGCAGTGCAACGCTTTCTCTACACCAACTTCGACTCCGTGGACGCTTTCGCGGGCCGTCGGGTGCTGGCGAATGCCCGGCAGTTGGTGGGCCTGCTGACCGCGAAGCTGGATGCGCATATCGCCTCCCGGTTCCGGGACAACCGCATTCGCCAGATCCTCGGCTACCCTGCGGTGTTCCTGGGGGCATCCCCGGATCGGGCGCCCGCGATGTATCACCTGATGAGCTGGCTCGACCTCGCCGACGGCGTCCGCTACCCCGACGGCGGTTTCGTGCGGCTACCCGAGGTGCTCGAGAAACTGGCCGTCGAGAACGGCGTGCGGATACACACCGGAACCGCTGCCACCGCCATCCTCACCGAGCCGCGGCAGCCGACAAGACGATGGAGTTCACGCCGCGACCGGGTGAGCGGGGTGCGCACCCGCGACAGTACCGGCGTCGAATGCGACCTACCCGCCGACCTCGTCATCGGCGCCGCTGATCTCCACCACATCGAGACCACGATGTTGCCGCCGCACCAACAGACCTTCCCGCAGAAATGGTGGGACAAAGCGACATCGGGCCCCGGCGCGGTACTGGTCTTCCTCGGGGTACGGGGCCGACTGCCCGAACTGGCCCATCACTCGCTGTTCTTCACCAGCGACTGGGGCAGCAACTTCGACGCGATCTTCGAGTCGCCCACCCGGGTACCCGACCCCGCCTCGCTGTATGTGTGCCGGCCGTCGGCGTCGGACGACTCGGTGGCCCCCGACGGCGACGAGAATCTCTTCCTCCTGGTGCCGATACCGGCCGATCCGTTACTCGGCTCCGGTGGCGTCGACGGAGCGGGTGCCCCGGTCATCGAACAGATCGCGGATCGGGCGATCGAACTGGTCGCCGACTGGGCGTCGATCCCCGACCTCGCCGAGCGGATCGTGGTACGCCGGACGATGGGGCCCGGTGACTTCGTCGCCGACCTCAACTCGTGGTCGGGTGGCGCGCTCGGACCGGCACACACGTTGCGGCAGAGCGCTTTTCTGCGCGCAGGAAACACGTCGCGCAAGGTGGAGGGACTCTACTACGCAGGCTCGAGCACCACCCCCGGCATCGGTCTGCCGATGTGTCTGATCAGCGCCGAGTTGGTACTCAAACGGGTTCGCGGCGACCGCTCGGTGGGGCCGCTACCAACCCGGTGAACCGACGCGGCTAGCCCGCAGGTCCGATCAGCCCGGCGACGATCTTGGCCGACAGCATCACCAACGGCAGTCCGCCGCCGGGATGAGCCGAACCACCGACCAGATAGAGCCCCGGAACCGGGGAGGCGTTGCGCGGGCGCAGGAATGCGGCGCGCGGACCATTCGATGACGACCCGTAGATCGACCCACCCGGCGTGCGGGTGCGGCGCTCGAGGTCGGCCGGTGTCAGCACGATGCGGTGGCGGATCGACGATCGGACGTCGACTCCACGGTCGGCCATCAACCGCAGAATCCGGTCGGCATAATCGGTGGCGAGGCCCGGAGTGTCCCAGTCGACGCCCCCATCCGGATCGTGTCGTGGGGCGTTGACCAACACGAACCAGGAGGCCGTACCCGGGCCGGGGACGATCGCCGGATCGTCGGGTGCCGAGATGTAGACGGTCGGAGCCGGAACCGGGCGCGCCGGACCGCCGAAGCCGAACACCGAATCGAACTCGTCGTCGTAATCGTCGGCGAACAGAACCTGATGATGCGGCGTCCACGGCGGCGGATCGTCCAGAGCGAGGAGGAGCACGAAGCCTGCCAGCGACGGTGTCGTGCGCCGTGTGCGCTCGGCGGCGCGATCCGCGGCCGCCGCGCCCACCAGGCGGCCGTACACCTCGCGGGCATCGGCGTTGGCGACCACCAGGTCGGCCGGCCGGAACGATCCGTCTGCCGGCGTCACCCCACTCACGCGGCCCAAGGGGTCGGTCTCGATTCCATCGATGGCGGTTCCGGTTTCGATCGCGCCGCCGTGTTCGATGAAGCTGTCGCGCAGCACTTCTGCGATCCGGCCGAGGCCGCCGGGGACGTACCACGAACCCCACGCCTGTTCGGTCCAGGGCACCGCGGCCAGCGCGGCGGGAGCGCGTCGCGGGTCGGAGCCAGTGTAGGTGGCGTAGCGGTCGAGCAGCATCACCAGGCGTGGATCATCGAGGTAGCGACCTCCCAGACCGCGCAGCGTACGCCACGGAGCGATGGTGACCAGATCGGACGGCCGGCCCCGCCGGGCGACGATGCGCGGGTCGATCGGAGATTCCAGGAACGGGCCGCGCGACGCCGCCCAGATCGATCGGGCCCGACTGAGAAACGCCATCCACTGGTCCCCGCGGCCGGGGCCGAGTGCCTCGTCGAGCGCCGCAGGTATCCGTGCGAGTTCGCCGGGGAGGTCCAAGCCTGTGCCGTCGGGGAATCGGTAGTGCGCCGCCACGTCGAGACGGGACAATGGCAACACCTCCTCGAGGCGCCGGCCGGCAGACGCGAGCAACTCGGCCAGGATATGCGGCATCGTCACCAGCGACGGGCCTGTGTCGAACATGAAACCGTCGTGACGGATCACGCCGAGCTTCCCGCCGACCTCCGGTGCCTGCTCGAACACCGTCACGCGATGTCCGGCCGCCTGCAGCCGCAGCGCCGCGGCCAGTCCGCCCACACCGGCACCCACCACCACGATGCTGCTCATCACGTCGTCTCGGAGATTGCGCGGCCCTTCCAGGACAGCCGACCGGTGCGCCGCGCGAGCACCGAATCCACGGTGAGCGCCGTGAACGCGAGGATCGACATCGGATGGACGAGCGCGTCGGGCCACACCCGCCCGCCGGTGCTCCGCGCCGACACCGCCCGGGAGGTCACGCCGAGCAGGTACCCGAGCACCCCTGCCCGCGAACCCCGCAGCGCCGCAATCGGCGGCACCACGTACAGCAGGTTCAGCAGCGCCACCACCGCCACCGTGCCGGGTAGCGAGCCGAACGCCGACCACAACGACTTCCGGTAGCCGGCCCGCACCTCGCGCCACCCGTGATACATGTGGCAGTCGGCGACCGCGCTCCCGTCCGCGGCCACGCCCCGTCCGCCGGAGCGCTTGACCGCCCGCAACAACGCGATGTCCTCGAGCACGTCGGCACGCACCGCCGCGTGCCCGCCCGCGCGGTGGTAAGCGGCCGCGTCGACGACGAGCAGCTGGCCGTTCGCCGCCGACATCGACGGGCGCGCCGAACGCTCGGCGAGCCCAAGCGGCAGGGTGCTCATCCACGACCACTGCACCAGGGGCTGCACCAGCCGCTCGGCCGGGCCGGTCGCGTGTTGGCGCGGGTAGGGCGAGATGAGGTCGAGCCCGGATGTGCGCAGCAGCGCAACGGACGCCACCAGCGCATCGGGTGCGAGCCGGACGTCGGCGTCGACGAATACGAGGACACCGTCGTGGTCGGCGTTGTGAGACAACTGTTCACAGGCCCATGATTTGCCGAGCCACCCCGATGGTGTCGGTGTTCCGTGCAGAACCTCGATGCGTTCGTCGGTGCGCGCCAACTCGTCCAGTCGGCGACCGGTTCCGTCGGTGGACTCGTCGTCGAGGACCAGGAGGCGGATTCGGCCCGGCCAGCGGTCGGCGGCGGCGCGCAGGGCGGTCAGGCAGCCTGCGATCTCGTCCATCTCGTCGCGGACCGGCAACAGGACGTTCAGCGGCTCGGGGTTGGCGATCGCCGTCGGATCGGGACGTCGGATTCGGCGGGCGTTGTCGAGCGTCAGCGCCAACGACGCCGCCGCACCCACGCTCGCGGCGCGTAACGCGACCCGCCGGACCTCAGCGCTGCGCACGCGTCGCACCCCGCATCACAGTGACCGCCAACGGAACGGCCACCACACCCATCACGAGGCCGCCGACCAGCGCCACGGGTGGACGACCGAAGAACGCCGCATGCGCGATCACCGACGACAGGTAGGTCCATAAATAGACCGCAACCGGCAGCAGATCTGTTGCCCCACCCCAGCTGTCGGCATCGGAGGGGTGCTCGGGAGCTGCCGGGATCAACCGGTCGAGCAGGGTGATCATGATCGCTGACACCACGAACCAGCCGGCGAAGTTGGTGAGCGGGATACCCTCCACGCCGGGCAGCGCCGGCTGTGGGTAGGCCCAGCGCCAGTGCCCCTGATCCACCATCTGTGGATCGAGGAACACGTCCCATGCGGTCAACGCCCACGCACCGACCAGAGGGGTCACCTCCCGGTGGGCACCGACGAGCTGTCGCGCGGCGGCCAGCGCCGGCCATGCCATCATCGTCCATGCCAATGGCACCAGAGCCGGGACACCGAACACCTGCAGGCCCAGACTGCCTGTGTACTCGTAGGTGCCGAACGGGAAACCGGTGTGCACACCGACGGTTTCGGCCAGCAGACCGCCACCTCCCGCTACCACCACCAGGATCACCGCCGGGCGGGTGCCGCGGCTGGTCACCACATGTGCCACCGCCGCCGCGGTCAGCAACAGCACGCTGGCCGTGGTCAGCGCGCGCGTACCGCCGTCGGTGAAGGGGAACGCTGTCTGGGTGAGGAATGCGCATCCGAACAACACCCACGGCACCGCGACCCGCCGCCGGTCGACGTACGGCGGGGCCAGTGGGGTCGCACGAGATGCGAAGGGGTTCATGATGTTCGTTCACCGTACCGGCCGCCGCTCCGGACGGCCGGGTAATGCGCCGGCTCAGGCCGCACGCCACACGCACCGGGCGACGAGACCGGCAAGCGCATGCCGGGTGACGTCGTCGACCGGTGAGGCGTCGATGAGTTCGGTCGACTGCGCGGCCAACTCCGCGATCCGGTTCTCCACCCGCCGCACCGCACCGGTGTCCCGGAGCACCTCGCACACCTCCCAGACGCCGTCGTGGGTCACCTCGGGGTTGCCCAGATGTTGGTCCAGAACGCGCCGCTGTATGCGGTCGGCGTTCTCCTCGGCCCAGGCGATCAGCAGGGTGCGCTTGCCTTCTCGGATGTCGTCGATCGTCGGTTTGCCGGTGACTGCCGGGTCGCCGAGAACTCCGAGCAGATCGTCGCGCAGCTGAAAGGCCTCGCCGGCCGCGATACCGATTGCGTCGTAGGCGCTGAGCAGATCCGCCGGTGCACCCGCGACGGCGGCGCCGAGTCGCAGGGGGTGCGAGATCGTGTACTTGGCGCTCTTGAACCGGAGGACCAGTTCCGCGCGCGTCGCGGAGGTCACGGCGTGGGTCTGACCGTCGACGTCGAGGAACTGGCCGGCGATGGCTTCGTCACGCATCACCGAAAAGATTCGCCGCACCTGACGCCGAGTGGTCCGGTCGAGGTCGGCGGTGCCCTCGGCGAGGATGTCGTCGGACCAGGTGAGGCACAGATCGCCGGCGAGGACGGCGACCGCCTCACCGTAGGCGTCGGCGTCACCGATCCGGCTGTTGTGCCGGTGTTCGTCGGCGAAGTGGCGGTGCATCGTTGACAGACCGCGGCGCTGGTCACTGTGGTCCATGATGTCGTCGTGGATGAGCGCGGCTAGGTGAAACAGTTCCACGGCCGCGGCGATCTGTGTGGCGCCCGGCGGCAACTCGCCGCGGGTGGCGCCGCGTGCGCCCCACAGGCAGAACGACGCGCGTAGCCGTTTACCGCGATTGCCGGCGCGGGCGAGTACGGCGCTCACCGGGCGGAGGTCGGGATGGACGCCGGTCAGGACCGCGGCGTGGTCGGCCAGCTGTGTCCGGAGCACGCTGCCGACCTGAGCGATATCGCTGTCGGCGAGCTCACGGACCCGCCGATCCAGGTCGGCTGCGTGGCCCGACGCCTGCGGTGCGGACTCGGTGTGGGTGGGGGTCACACCCCTTCTTCGGAGCCGTCGCCGGGGCGGATGTGTCCGCAGGTCGCCGGCGCGTCTTGCTCAGCTCGCCAGCCAGTCGTTGCCGCCGAGCCGGAGCTGCGAGACATCGAGCGAGGGTTCGACACCGCTCTGCGGCGCCAGACCGTGATCTTCCAACACCGCGCGTAGGGTCTCGGCGCTGTCGATGTTGAGAGGGCTCGACACCCACATCGCGTACGGCAGGTTGATGAATCGGTTCTCCCGCACGGCGGCCAAATCCTTGCTCGCCGGGTGGTCCTTGAGCGCGGCGATCTTCTCGTCGACGGTCTGTCCGGGGTAGTCGACGAAGGCGATCAGGTCGGGGTCGGCCGTCGCCAGGCGTTCCCAGCTGACGGTGGTCCAGGTGTCGGCGACATCCTCGGTGGCGTTGCGTGCGCCGGCGGCGTCGATGATGCCCTGCGGGCCGCCGTACGAGCCGGAGGAGAAGATCGTGTCGGTGCCGCTGTCGAACAAGAAGATGGTCGGCTTGTCGGCGGGTTGGGGAGCTGCGCGCAGGGCGTCGAGTCGCGTCGCGACATCGTCGGCCGCCTGCGCCCCGACGTCGGCATTGCCGGTGATGGTGCCGATGTTGCGGAGGTCGGTGTCGAGCGCGACCCACGGATCCATGGTCCCGCGGGTCTTCTCACCGGCAACCTGTCGGCAGGCCTCGGACAGCTGGTACACGTCGATGTCGTGCTGCGCGAGGATCTCCGGGGTGATTCCGCGGGACTCGCTCATGCCGTAGTTGTAACCGGCGTAGAGGACCTCCGGGCGGGCACCGACGATGTTCTCCAGGGTGGGTTGATCGGGGGAGACCTGATGGAGGTCGTCGACCTGCGGTCCGTAGGCCAGCCGCAGCACCTCGGAGTCGCGGGCCATCGAGCTGACGGCCACGATCTGGTCGTGCGCGCCGGCGGCCAAGGCGATCGCGATCATGCCGCCGTCATTGACGAACAGTCGCTGCACGGGCTGGGGGTAGGTGACGTCGGCGCCGCAGTTGGTGACGGTGACGTGGTCGCCGGCGACGGCATCGGCATCGGTGGAGTCCGTCGTGCCGCAGGCTGTGGTGAGACCCAGAATTGCTGCGGCGGCAGCGATCCCGATGGTGACGGGACGCAAGGTGGGCATCATGTGAGTGTCCTTCCAGGAGGGGGCGACGGCGTGGCGTCGGTGAGCAGCAGGTGTGGCCTGCCGGTGCGGGGGTGAGTGATGATGTCGCCGTCGACGGCGAAGACGTCACGGAGAACGCGGTTGTCGAGAACCTCGACCGGCGGGCCGTGGGTCACGAGGCGACCGTCGGCGATGACGGCAACGCTGTCGAAATGTCGCAGGACGAGGTCGAGGTCGTGCATCGCGGCGACGATGGTGCGGTCGAGCTTGTCGAGGATGCGCATCAGCCGGAGTCGCCAGGCGGCATCGAGATGATTGGTGGGTTCGTCCAGGACCAGCATCGGGGTCTGCTGCGCCAACGCGCGGGCGAGGACGACCCGGTGGCGTTCACCCCCGGACAGCGCGATGCAGGAACGTCCGCCGGCGTCGCCGAGCCCCACCATCTCCAGAGCGTCGGCGACGATCTCGCGTTCGGCGTCCGCGCCGGCGGCCCACGGGTTGCGGTGCGGGGTGCGCCCGAGGCCGACCGCTTCGGCCACTGTCAACTCCGCCGACGGCTGCTCCTCCTGCGCGACGACGGCGACCGTCCGTGCGCGCTGTCGCGCGCGCATCGCATGCAGATCGGCACCGCCGACGTACACGGCGCCTGTTGCTGGTGACTCGAGGCCGGCCAGCACCCGCAGCAGCGTCGTCTTGCCGGCGCCGTTGGGCCCCACCAGCGCCATCCGGGTACCGGCGGGGATCGTCACATCGACGCCGGCGACAATGGTTCGCGATCCGCGGCGACACGCGACACCGTTGGCCCGGAGGTCGGCGACGTAGGACGCGGCGTCGGTGCGCACGCTCATTCGGTGGGTCCGAACGTGTAGCGCCGACGACCCATCAAGAACAGGAAGATAGGTGCGCCGATCAGGCCGGTGACGATGCCCAACGGCATCTCCCGCGGCGCCGCGGCGACGCGCGAGAACACATCCACCCACTCGAGGAACAACGCTCCACCGCAGACCGCGACCGGCAGCATCGCCCGGTGGGTCGCACCGACCACCAGGCGGGCGGCGTGCGGAATGATCAGGCCGACGAAGCCGATACCGCCGGCCACCGCGACGAGTACGCCGACCAGAACCCCCTGCACCGCGAACAGCGCGGTGCGCAGCGCAGCCACTGGCACGCCGAGCGAAGACGCGGTGTCGTTGCCGGCGGCGTAGGCGTCGAGCCAGGCGTGGATCACCACCATGCCGAGCAGGGTGGCCAACACGACGACGCCGGCCAACTGCACCTTCGCCCAAGTGGCACCCGCGACGCTGCCCAGCATCCAGAACATGACGCTCTCGGCGGCCTGCGGGTCGCCGGCGGTGAACACCATCAGCGACGACAGCGCCATGAACGCAGACGAGAGCACCACTCCGGACAGAATCAGTCGAATCGCGGTGAGACCGCCCTGCACGCGGGCCACCAGATAGACCGTGACAGTGGCAGCGAGTGCGCCGAGCAGGGCGCCGCCGGACAGCGCCCACAAGCCAAGTGCCGAGAGTGTTCCCATCGTCATCACCGACGTGGCGCCCACCGCCGCACCGGCCGACACCCCGAGCAGGTAGGGCTCGGCGAGGGGGTTACGCACCAGCGCCTGCATCAGTGCGCCCGCCAACGCCAGACCGGCACCGACGATGGCGGCCAGCACCGACCGAGGCAACCGCAGGTCCCAGATGATGACCGAGTACGCGGTGTCGGTGGTGTCGCCGGTCAGCCTCCCCAGGACGGTGTCCCACACGTCGGCGACGGGAATGTGTTCGGAACCGAATGCGACCGACGTGACGATGCTGACGGCGGTAAGTGCCGCCAATGCCACGGCCAGCGGGGCGGGCGACAACCGGCGTGCCGACAGATCGGGTGGGGTCGCCGCGCGGGCGGTCACCACCGTGACCGAGGTGTCGTCTCGTACATGGGAGGGTTATGACGGTGAGCGTTGTGCACGGCTACCTCGTGATGTCGGGGGATCTGTGCGCGAGATACCCGGTGGACTCATACGAGAACGGCAGGTAGTCGGACTCGGGATCGACGAAGCTCGTCTTCCCACACCGTTGCGCGCCAGTCCCGGATTCTCACCGGGTTCCCTGACATCCGCATACCGCGGATGGGCACCGTTCTCTGCGTGCAGGCTATCAAGCCGGATTTGTCGGCTACTGCCCAGCTATCCGGTTGGTGCGGCGTTCGGTACCTCGGTCCTCGTCACGAAGGGTCGTCCAGCACGCCCGCCACCAGGTGCATTGCCGCCACTGTGGACAGCATCCGCACATTGGCGCGATCACCGGGGAAATATCGCGTCCAGGTCGCGGTGGGCCGGCCGGACACGGCCACCCCGAAGCACACCGTGCCCACCGGCTTGATGTCCGTACCACCACCGGGTCCGGCGATCCCGGTGGTGGAGACCGCGACATCGGCGCCGAGCCGGTCGGCGGCGCCGTCGGCCATCGCGGCCGCCACCTGCTCGCTGACCGCACCGTGCTCGGCGATCATCGCCGCCGGCACGCCGAGCTGTCCGGACTTGACCTCGTTGGCGTAGGCGACCACACCGCCCACCAGATAGGCCGACGACCCGGCGCGATCGGTGAGCCGGGCCGCGACCATGCCGCCGGTGCAGGATTCGGCCGTCGCGATCGTCCGACCGGACAACGCGGCCACGACCTGGTCGTCGATGGTCGATCCATCGGTGGAAAAAACCTGCTTCCCATGGTGTTCGGCGATCAGCGCGGCCAGTTCGGCGTAGGCGGGTGCCGCCTCGGCGACGAAGCGTGTCACCATCTCCAGTTCACCGTGCCGAAGGCAGGTGGTGACCTCCAGATCGCCGACACCGCTGATCGTGTCGTCGGCCAAGCGCAACGTCTCGGCGAGATCGGCCTCCGACAGCCCATAGGCACGGATCACCTCCTGGCGGTGATCGATCCGGGCCGCCAACGCATCGCGGACAGGTGGTGTGTCGAGCGCGGTCGGCCACATCGCCTGCAGTTCACGCGGCGGTCCGGGCAGCACCAGAATCGTCGGCATGCCGGCCCCGTCGACCGGGATCGCCACACCGGGTGCCGTACCGGTGGGTGGAATCGGTACGGCACCGTCGGGAACCAGTGCCTGCTTGCGGATTCCGGCGCGCAGGGGTGCGCTGTCCGGTTGGGCGTTGCGGCGCTTCATCCAGCGGTCGATGATCGCGGTGATGTGTGCCTCGAGTTCGGCGTCGAGATTCAGGGCGCGTCCGCAGAAGTCGGCGACGGTCGCGACGGTGAGGTCGTCGGCGGTCGGGCCGAGCCCACCGGTCGTCACGATGAGGTCGACGTCGTCGGCGGCCAGGAAACGCAATTGCGCGAGCAGGTCGGCGGGCCGGTCACCGCAGACGGTGATGTGGGCGACGTCGACCCCCATCGTCAGGAGGCGATCGGCCACCCACGGCCCGTTCTGATCGGCCACCCGCCCCGACAACACCTCGGTCCCGGTCACCACGATGCCCGCACGCACACTCACCCGGCCGAGTCTATCGACGGCCGACGGTCGCGGTGTCGGAGTCAGGACAGACCGCGGGCCGCCAGTGCCTCCAGCACGGTGAGTGGCGCACGGTAGGGCTCATCGTCGCGTGGCCAGTGCACGATGACATCGGAGAATCCGAGGTCCGCGGCACGCCCGACCATGTCGTCGAACAGGTGCACACTTTCCAGCGCATTGCGCGGGGAGGCGTCGAGGCTGAGATACCGAGGGAAGTCGGCGCGTGCGCGTTGGGCGAGCGCCTCGTCGAGCACACGACACATCCGTGCCACGCCGCCGAACCACTCGTCGAGCGAAGATGCCGATGTACCGGTGGTGATCCAGCCGTCACCACGCTCGGCGGCGAACCGCACATTGCGGGGCCCGTTGCCCGCCAACAACAGTGGCACCCGCTCACGCACGCTGCCGCCGACCAACCGCATGTCGCGCGCCCGGTAGAACTCGCCGTCGGCGGTCACGTGGTCGTCGCGCAGAGTTTGATCGAGCAGATCGGTGAACTCGTGGAAGCGGTTCACGCGCCGCCCGACGGTGACCTCGGGTTGCCCGAGCAGTGTGTCGTCGGGGGTACCACCGACACCGAGGCCGAGCAGGAACCTGTCGTCGGAGATGTCGGCGAGTGTCTGGACCTCACGAGAAAACGCCACGGGATGCCGGAAGTTGGGCGACACCACGAAAGCGCCGAGGCCGATGCGCTCGGTGACCGTGGCCGCGGCGGTCAGCGTGGGAATGCAGGAGAACCACTGTGCATCCGGAAGTCCGCCCCAGACCAGGTGATCGTAGGTCCAGGCGTGGTCGAAGCCCATCTGTTCGGCACGCTGCCACAGCGGTCGGGTCGACGTCCACGGCTGGTCGGGCAGGATGCAGATTCCGTAGCGCATGAACTGACCGTACCGAGTGAGTGTGGTGTGGGACCGAATTCAGCCCGGCACCACGACCGCCCGTCCGCGCAGGTCGTTGGCGGCGAGCTTGCGGTAGGCGTCGAGGCCGTCGTCGAGGGCGAACTTCTCCACGGACACGTCGAGCACTCCATCGCGCGCCAACTCGAGTACCTCCATCAGTTCGCTGCGTGAACCCCAGTAGGGCGCGCGTACCGATACTTCGTAGGGCTGGGTGAACATGCCGACCTTGGCGGTGGCGGCGCCGTCACCGAGGCCGACGATGACGACATCACCCATGGTGCCTACCACACCCATCGCGATGTCGAGGGTTGGTTGAAAGCCGACGAAGTCGAAAACCGCCGTCGCCCCGTCCTTGCCGGTGATCGCGCGGACGTTGTCGACGGCATCGTCGTTGCTCAGGACGGCCTCGTGGGCACCGACCTCCTTGGCAAAGGACAGCTTGTCCTCGGTCACGTCGAGCGCGATGATCCGGGACGGGGTCAGGTGACGCAGCAACTGGATGGCGACGTGCCCGAGTCCGCCGGCGCCGATCACCACGGCGGTGGTACCGCCGACGAGCTTGGGCAGCGACGCCTTGATCGCGTGGTACGGGGTGAGTCCGGCGTCGGTGAGAGGTGCGGTGCGCACCGGGTCGAGATCGCCGATGGGCACCAGATGGCGCGGGTCGTCGACGAGCATGTACTCGGCCATCGCACCGTCGACGCCCAGGCCGGGTGGGGTGATCGACAGCTCGGCTGCGCGACTGCAATAGTTTTCCATCCCACGCGAACAGAAGTGGCACACTCCGCATCCCCACGGTCCGTATACCGCCACCGCGGTCCCCTCCGAGACGTTGTCCACGCCGGTGCCGGTCTCCGCGACCACACCGACGCCCTCGTGTCCTAGCGTCATCGGTAGCGGATAAGGAAAACCGTCGGCCGGCATGTTTAACACGAAGTCGTCGGAATGGCAGGCGCCGGCGGCCGACACCTTCAGCAGTACTTGGCCCGGACCTGGCGCGGGTTTGTCGACCTCGCGGAGTTCGGGTTCGGTGCCGGGCTTGACGATTTGGATGGCCTTCATACGTTCACACCTTTCGTATGCGGGTTCACCCAAGGTGTTCCCCGGTGACCGGCGACCGAAACGTGGCTGTCAGGTCTGCGGGTATCCGGCGAGCATGAGTGCCGACACTGCGCTGAGTGCCTCGCCCCATTCCCTCGTCATCGCCGGCGTCCACGCGTCACCGCCGATCTCGGTCATCGCCGCGATCATGCATTCGCCGACCGCCTCGTACATCGGTGCGGTGACACCCATCGCGGCGTGCCGCTGTCCGAGGGACTCGAGGTTGGTGGTCAACCACTCGCCGTCATCGAGGTTGTCGATTACCGACACAATGGCGGTGCGCAGCATCGCCGCCTGAACCTTGTTGTCGCGCTGAAACATCGGCTCGACGTCGGGATACCTCTCGAACAGGATTTCGTAGAACCGCACGGTCAGGCCGTCGTCGGGGAGGTCCACCGACGCCAGGCTTTCTTCGAGAATCTGCTTGTCCATCACACGGTGCTCCAGATCATGGGTCAGGAATGAGCGGAGGCCAGGGCTGCGAGATGGTTGTGCGCCCACTGCACGGCGCTGACTCCGGGGGCGACCACGAAGGCCGCGTAGTTGGTGTGCACGCCGGACTGCAGAAACCTGTTGAACACGGTGATCTGCTGGCGGGCACGCTGATTGCTCACCTCACGGCCGACCGCGCCGATGCCACCCTGGGCGAGCAGTTCGTCGAGGATGGCGCCGGCCTCGGCTTGATACTGACCCATCTGACTCGGGGTGGGGTCGCTGGTCTCGGCGAGATACCCGACGATCCGGGTCACGTAATAGTCGCGCGGCGTGTTGCAGTACAGGTCCCGTGGCGCGCAGATGCTGTAGGTGCGTGGGCTCAGGTAGCCCATACCGGACAACCGCGGTCCGCCGCTGCCCTGGCCGGTCAGTCGTGGGCCCACCAGGTTGTCCCGATGGGAGCGGCGGGGATCGGAGATGAGAACCACCCCGGCCACCTGCTCTGGCCGGATCGCGCCACGGCCGGTGCCGATCTCGGCGGCCACGTCCCCGGCCGCGTCGGCGCCCTGACTATAGCCGGTGATCGCCAACCTGGTGCCGGGACAGCGGCGCACCATGGCACGGGCCAAGCCGGTCGTGTTGGCCACCGCCTGCGCCTTGGATCGGCCGTAGATGGCTGTCTCCCAAGGGAAGGCGGTCGCGCTGTAGCCGACATAGTGAACCAGCGTCCGGGGTCCGAGATCGCTGGTGATCTCACGCAGAATCCCGGGGGCGGCGGCGTCGGCCCAGGTGCCCGGAATGGCCAGGACGTACAGGCCAGGACATTTCGCGTGATGTGACGGAACCGCCGCCGCAGTGGCCGGCACGACGAATCCGGCCACCACGACGACAAGCACCACGAACCAGCCGCGCACGGTCATCGTGCTTCCCCCGACTTTCGTTGGTGTACAGCGGTACCGGCCTCAGTTGTAGCGCGGGTTGTTGGCCACCGGGATGGTGATGTTGATCGGCATCCGCAGCTCGGACATGTAGAACAGCACGAACTGGCGCAGGAACTCGTCGAAGAGCCAGTACGCTTCCTTCGGCATGCCCACCTGGAGCAGTCCTTCGCGAACGAGAACGTAGGGCCCCCAGGCTGTCTCGAGTAGAGGGCTCCACACCGGCTCACGCGGGATCTCGAGCCAGTTGGCGATCTTGTCACCCAACATGAACCGGGTGAGCGCACCCAGCACGCCGCGCGACAACAGGCTCAGGTCGAGGTTCATGCCGAGATCGAGCAGAATGTCGGCGAGCTTCTTGCCCTCCGGGGTGGGGGCGAGGATCGGGTCCAACACCTGCCGGGCCTGCGCATCTGCCTGGTTCCAGGAGTTCGGGATGTACTGGTCCTGGACGCCGAGCATGTGTGCGGTGATCTGCCACGAGTGCAGGAAGCCGTCCGATTCGTCGGCGGCGATCGGCACGTTCCACCGTTCCAGCATGCGCATGACGGTGGTGGGCAGGCTGTGCCAGGTGACCATGATGTCGGCCTGGCTGATCGGGATCTTCTCCTGCGCCGAGTGGTTCCACCAGGGCGACTGCGGCAGCAGAGTGCGCACCGATGCGTGGGCCAGTCGGGTCTTGAGGCAGGTGACGATCATCTCGCCGTCGGGTCGATAAGCGTTGAGCGAACCGATGTCGTAACCGAGTTTGGCCGTCTTGGTGATGCGGTCCTTCATGTCCGCGCCACCCTGCGAGTAATACACCGCCCGGGCTTCGCGGGGGATGACGGTGCTCATCATGCCGCTGGCGAAGCCGTACAGGACGCCGAGGTACGTGCCTCGCTTCTGGTTGAACCGCACCGCCGTCTCGAGTTTGCCGCGGTCGGTCCACGATGGCAGTTGACGCGCGTGTTCCATGAAGTCACGGAGTTCGTTCGGGAGACCGGCCGGCAACGGCTGGCCGTTCTTGGTCCATCCGCGGAGTAGTTCATTGACCCGCTGCACCTGGCCGCGCTCCAAGAGCTTCGCCACGACGGGGTCGGCCTCGTCGTCCCAGACCCCCTGGGGGTTGGCGCCGCTGCCCCGTCCGGGTACCGAACCCGCCGGTGACCACGTCCACGGTGTTGCTTGGCTGACGGTCGCGAGGGCGCCCACTGCGCCCACCGTGCCGCCGGCCTTCAACATGTTCCGCCTGCTCAGATTCTCCATTTTTCTTGGCTCCCGTCTTCGCCACCCGACTCGATGACGCCCCGATCATGATGAAGCGATGTAACAAAGGCTGTAACTCTGTTACATAGAACTATCACAGTGTGACACCACTCACAAGGCAAAGTGGTCACAGGTGTAGTCACACGTGCTGACGGCGAACGCAGAGGCCTCGCGGTATGCTTCGCGCACGACTGGCGAGGAGTGAGAGTGAAACCAGGCCAAGCTGCCGCGACGCCGGGCATCCAGTCGCCTCCGCAATCCCCATCCCTGCTGCAGCGGGCCTATGTGGCGGTGGTGGGTGGCGATTTCGACGAGCCCGACGACCCCACCCGGGCCCGCTTGCTCGACGCCGCCTTCGACCAGTTCTGCCGCATGGGCATCCAGCGATCGTCGATGGATGAGGTCGCCCGGCGGGCGGGGCTGTCCCGGGTGACCATCTATCGGAAGTTCGACACGAAGGATGCGCTGGTCGAGCAGGTCATCCTGCGCGAGTTCCGGCGGTATTTCCTGCGCTTTCTCGCCGACATCGGCGAGGCGGACACGGCGGAGGAACGCGTGGTGTTCGGCTTCGTCAGTTCCCTGCGATCGATCCTCGGCAACCCCCTCATCGGTGGCCTCATCGAGACGGAACCGACTCTGCTCGCCGGTTCGATCGGCGCCGACGACGGCCGCATGCTCGCAGCGGTCCGCCAGTTCCTCGCCCAGCAGCTGCGCAAGGAGCAATTGGCCGGCAACATCGCCGCCGACCTCGACACCGAGCTGACCGCGGAGATGATGGTCCGATTCTCGAACTCGTTCCTCACCGTGCCCAGTCAACTCGTCGACGTGCACGACGACGAGCAGTTGGCGGCGATTGCGCGCCAGTACCTGGTGCCGATGCTGAACCCACCGAAACCGTGAACACGTCCGGGCACCGGTACGATATGGTCGGGCGCAAACTTGTCATGGCGGTGGTCGGGGCGTTCGTGCTCACGGGGATGGGCGGTGCGCCAGGCGTTTCCGCGGCGCCTGCGCCCGCCGGGACGGTGACCCTGTACGGCGACCGCTCGTTGTGCCGGAATGCGCAACTGCCGCGAGACAACGTGGCCTGTGCGGTCGCACTGACCCGCGAGTGGCTCGATCACACCGGACGATCCACGGCGGTCCGTCGGACGGTGGCGGTGAGCAATCCAGCACTGGGCGGTTCGTGGAATCCGCAGAACCGGGATGTGTGCGTCTACGCCGAAGTCGGTACGGTGCTCAATCTCGGTCTGCACCACTGCAACACCATCACCTTCGTCAACTGGGTCACCGATGCGGCGCTGATCCGGACGCCGGCGCGGGCGTTGACCACGTTCGTACACGAGTCCAGCCACGGCGTGCAGGAGGCCATCGGTCTGAAGCCGGTGTCGGTGACCGTTCTCGGTCCCGCCGACGCGCTGCGGCGACTCGAGTGGGCCAGTGATTGCTGGTCGGGGGCGGCGTGGTCGTGGTTCGTGCGGCGCGGCGAGATGACCGCTGCCGAACGCGATGAGGCGACGGCGTTCATGTACTCGCTGCCAGAGCGGACGTCGCATGGCAGTGGGTCCGAGCGCGGCGCGGCCTTTGAACGTGGCATTGTCGAAGGTGTCACCGCATGTGACCAGATTCTCGGCACGCCGGCCTACACCTGACCGGCATCGACAGGGGGTACCGATGACCAGCTCCGACAAGACGACCGCCTACGACTTCACCGCCACCGACATCGACGGCACTCCGGTGCCGTTGTCCACGTACGCGGGGCTGCCGCTGCTCATCGTCAACACGGCGTCGAAGTGTGGCTTCACTCCGCAGTACGAGGGCCTCGAACAACTCAACCGCGAGTTCGCGGACAAAGGGTTGCGGGTGCTGGGCTTTCCCTGCGACCAGTTCGCTCATCAAGAGCCCGGCGATGCCGAGGAGATCAAGAACTTCTGCTCGCTGACCTACGACGTGACGTTCCCGATGTTCGCCAAGATCGACGTCAACGGCTCTGAAGCGCATCCCCTCTACGAGTGGCTGCGGGCACAGAAGCGCGGTCTGCTCGGCGGCCGAATTCAGTGGAACTTCACCAAGTTCCTGATCGACCGCGATGGCAACGTGGTGGACCGGTTCGCCCCGACGACCAAGCCGGAGAAGCTGACCGGCGCCATCGGGAAAGTGCTCTGACTAGAACGGTGGCGGGCCGGCGTCGGTGACGCGTTTGCGGTTTCGGGCGCGTTCGGCGCGTCTGCGGGCGTGTTTGTTCGCCACCCGTGTGTTGACGCGGGTGCTGCGTTCGATCGTGCTGCCGGTGTGTGGGGGTGGGGCCTGGGCGGGTGCGGTGAACCGGATCCTGCGCAGCCCAGGGAACAAGTCTTCCTGGGTTTCGGCTTCGCCGGGCAACACCAGGCCTTCGGGGGTGATGTATTCGGTGACCAGCCGCCCGTCGGCATCACGCCATTGATCATCGACCCAGTCGCCGAAGGTCTTCAACAAGTGTCCGGGACGACATTTCGCGTTCAACCCCACCTCAGTGGTCTGTCCACCGTTGTGCGGACACGCGTGGTCGTACTCATCGACATGGTCGAGGTCGCCACGCCACGCCGAGGTCAGGCATCCAGGTTCGGTGCAATAGCCGTCCCGCAGCCGGATGAAGGTGTCCAACGCCGCCGACGGCCGATACGGATCCGACGGCAGATGCGCCGGCAACGTGAACGTGCCATCGGGGTCCGGTTCGGTCGTGGGCGGCACCAGATAGGAGACCTTGGTGTCGGCACGCGCGGCGATATCGCGCACATGCTCGCCCGAGATCACTCCGTGGCCGTCCATGAAACCGGCATGGTTCGCCATCCCTTTCACGGTGGCCTCGTCGGCGACGACGTGGAGGACGGCCTTGCAGTCCACCGGCGGCACCACCCCGGGCTCCGGGATGACCGCGGTGCAGTCGTCACTACCGCAGTCGCATTCGAACATGGTGCCCGACAGCAGGCAGAACATGGCATCGGATTGTCGTTGCGGCTTGGTGCGCGGATCGTGTTCACACACACTGTCGGCCAATGCGGCCACCGCGGCGGCGGCGATCCGCACGTTCTCCGCCGACATCACCCCGGTGATCTCGGCAGTGCCGTCCTCGCGCGGGTGGGTCCACATCCGGCGGTCATCAAGGGCCTGCTGCCGACGTTCCCGCACCGCGTCGGGGTCATGACGGAACACAATCCGGTCTATCATGTCGCGGAAACGTGCCTTGCTCCAGGTCCCGTTCCGGGTCCGCAGCGTCTGTGCGATCGCCGCATCGACCAACGGCGCCGCTGACGAATCGTCGAGCAGGTCGGTCCGGCTGACCGCCTTCTGCGCGTGCCACGGCCCGATCACGCCGTCACGCAAACATTCCGACACCTCCGGCAGCCGGTCCCGCAACGCGACCGCATCATTGAGCAGTGTTTCCGCGGCGCCACGAGAAGTGCCGCGGAGTTTGGCGATACGTGCTGCGGCGTCGGCGAAGCCGTCCACCACGAAACCGTCGGTGTCGTCACGCGCAGCGACCAGCCGGTCGTAGAGTGCTGCCACCGAACGATATTCGGCGTAGGCGAGATAGGCGCGACCGCGGTCGAGCTCGGCCATCCCGAGCAGAATGTCGTTGGTGGGGTCTTCATCCGGGTAGGCCGCATCCACACCACCGAGAAAGTCACGCGGCAACTGCGGCCACGGCGACGGCGAGGACAACACGGACGACACGAGCGCACCCTTCACGGATCTGATCACAACCAACTGATGCAGGATCATTTCCGATATGCCACCCACCGTGATCAATCCGACCCCGAGACCGGATTCAGCGAGTTCGCGCCCACCCGTTTCGCATCAACTCATCCTGCACACACCAATCTAGAACACACCACCGACAAGAATGATCACCGCAGGTCAGAGTGTCTGTTTGCGAATCTCAGCGTTGCGCCCATTGGGCCAACGCGTCGACAGTGGTGACGTGGTCGACGCCCCGCAGGGCGGCGCCGTGCAGCGGCCCGTCATCGCCGTGGATTCCATCGACGACCGGTGACGGCAGGTGCTTGCGAAACGACATCAACCCGGCTCGGTAGGCCGCCTCGAAAGGTTCGGGGGCGGCCGCCCTCAGGGGGGTCGCGAGCCCGCCGAGGGTGACCATGTCGGGGTCGTGTATCGAGACAAGGCCGGCTATGCCGCGGCCGAGTGCGGCGGCCACGCGGTCGAATGCTCGCTGGTGGCGTTCGTCGGACGCCCCGGCCGAATGCTGCCGAAGAAGCTCATGGGCATAGTCAAAAGCATTGTCCGGCGGCGGTTCTCCCAGGTGCTCGGCCAATGCGCGCCCGTCGATGGTGAGATCCCAGCAGCCGTGCGCACCGCACGGACACTGCTTGGCCGGATCGCCGAAGGGTACGTGCCCGTACTCACCGGCGCCGCCATGTGCGCCGACAACCGGTACGCCGTCCACGACCAGGGCGCCACCCAAGCCCACTGCGATGATCAGGTGCAACGCCGTGCCGACACCGCGCGCCGACCCGGTGCGGGCCTCGGCCAGCCCGGCCAGGGTCGCATCGTTGGCCACTAGCATTGGGATGTCGCTGTCTGCCAACAGGTTCGCGGTCAACGGGGCGAGGTCGACGTCGGTCCAGCCCAGCGGCGTGAACTGGACCAGTCGGTCGTCGAGTACCGCGCCGGCCACCGACACCGACACTGCCCGAACCCGTGACGGGTCGCGTTGAACGACGGCGCCGATCGCGTCTGCCATGTCGGCGAGCACCCGATCCGGCCCACCCCGTAGCCGGCCCGCCGCGGCCTCGATCCGGGGTTCGCCACTGAGATCCGCAGTGGCCACCCGCCACCCGGTCGGGCTCAACTCCGCGATCACCACCAGCGGCCCAGCGGGATGTGGTTCGAGGATCGTCGTGGGGCGTCCGCGACCCTGCGCCGGCGCGGGTGATTCGTCGAGTAGGTCCAGGCGGCGCATCCGAGCCATCAGATCGGTGGCCGCCCCACTGCCGATGCCCAACTCCTGCGCCGCCACCGCGCGGGTGACGCCGGGGCGCGAACGCACCAGATCGATCAACCGTGCCGGTGTCGACCAACGCGCGGCGCCCGGGCCGGGAGACGGGAGTGACACCCGGACATTGTGGCATTTACATTAAACTCGAACACCGATTATATTCGTGAGATGCTCACGACCCCGACCGCTGCGCCCGACACCCGCCAGGACGTTCGGCAACGCATGCCTGCGCTGGCAGCACTCGCGGTGGCCGGGTTCCTCGCGGTCACCACCGAGATGCTGCCCGTGGGCCTGCTCCCGGCGATCGGCGGCGCGTTCGGGGTCGACGACGCCGTCACCGGTCTGCTCGTGACGGTGTTCGCGGTGATGGTCGCCTTGTTCGCGGTTCCGCTGACCGTGGCGACGCGCCGATATCCCCGCAAGCCGCTGATCCTCATCACGGTGGCGGGCTACCTGATCAGCAACCTGCTCATCGCGTTCGCGCCCAGTTTTGCAGTGGTGGCCGCGGGCCGGGTCGTCGGCGGCGTGGCGCACGCGCTCTTCTTCTCGGTGTGCATCGGCTATGTCCCGCGATTGGTCGAACGTGGACAGGTGGGCCGAGGGCTGGCACTCGTCGCCGGTGGCACCACCGCGGGATTCGTACTGGGTGTGCCGTTGTCGACGGCACTGGGCGCCGCGATTGGTTGGCGGGGATCGTTCACGGTGCTCGCGGTGATCGCGGCCGGTGTCCTGGTCGCGATCCTGCGGTTCCTACCGGCGGTGTCCGGCACACCCGCCGGCCGCCGCACCCAAACCTCCGGCGCCCGCTCGGCGCTCGGTGTGGTGGTCACCTCCAACACGCTTACGTTCATCGGCCAGTACACGGTGTACACCTACATCAGCGTGATCCTGCTGACCGGCGGCGCCGGCGAATCCTGGATCGGCCCGCTGCTGCTGGTGTGCGGAGTGTGCGGCCTGGCCGGTCTCGCCTGCGTCGGGCGCACCATCGACCGGCACCCGCGCACGACGGTGCTGACCGTGCTGGCGCTGTTGGCCGCCACCATCCTCGCGGTCGGCCTCACCCACGCGTGGTTCGTCGGTCTCGTTGTGGCGATCGCCCTGTGGAACGGGTTGTTCGGCGGCGTTCCGTCGATGTATCAGACGGCTGCGGTGCGCGTGTTCCATGAGGCGCCCGAGGTGGCGGGTGCATGGATCAACGGCACCTCCAATCTCGGCATCGCGCTCGGGGCCGTGCTCGGCGGACTGTTCCTCGGGTCGTCGCCGGCCATCCTGGCGTTGAGCGTGACGGCAGCCGCGCTGGTGGTCGCGGGGCTCACGGTTGCGGTGATGGGGAAGCGGGGTTTCGCGCACTGAGGAGCGGAGCGCCGACACGCCTCACCCGACGATGAGCGGCCAGAGTCCGTCGGCGCCCGCGTCGACGGCGGCGTCGGTGATCCGCTGCTCCCAAGCGTGCACCGAGCCGAACTCCGAACACCACGCCAACGCGGGCAGCGTGAATTCATGCAGGCCGTGTTCCTGTGTTGTCCCGATGGCCCCGTGAACCTGATGAGCGTTGCGCACCACCGTCGATGTGGCTCGCCCCGCACATGACCGGGCCACCGCGATCAGGAACGCCAGGTTCGGCGCCGACCACTCGCTGTGTACCGCCCCGGCCAGCGCGGCCTCGGTCGCCGCGCGCGCGAGTGCGGCTTCGGCCGCGGCGTCGGCGACCAGCGCCGCCACCGCCTGGAATCGCGCCAGCGGTCGGCCGAACTGTTCCCGGGCACAGGCATGGGAAACACTCAGGGCGACAGCTCCATCGAGAGCCCCGCAAGATTGCACCGCGCGGGCCAGTGCGCCGCGCAGGCCGAACCGGTCGATCACGCCCGGCGGGACGTCGACGCCGGCGAGACGATCAACGGCAACTGCGACGACGTCACGCGGCTCGCCCGCCATGTTGACGCCGGCGGTCACATCGACATCGGCGATGTCGACGTCGGCGACCCGATGGCCACCCGCGTGCGGCCAGGCGACGACGAGTTTCTCGGCGCCGGACGCCCAACCGACTCCCCGCGCGATGCCGTGTTCGTCGGTGACACACGCGGATCGTCGCGCGTCGTCTACTGCAGGGCGGCCTCGTCCAGGAGCCAGCCGGCCAGCAGATCATGCTCGACGACGGGTGTCGGTACGCCGAACCGGGCTGCGGCATCCAGCAATTCGGCGGCGGCGAACCAGGTGGCACCGCTACCTCCGCTGGCCTCGGAACCGGTCAATCGGGCCAGGCCGACCTCGTCGAGCTGCTCCCAGAGTGCCAGGTCCCAGGTCGGCACCGTGGCGCGGTCCGGCGATGCGGCCCGCTTCGTGAGGTGTGCAGTGAACACCGCCGACATCAGTTCGGCGAGTTGTTGATCCACCTCGATCATCACCGCCGCCCCAGACCGCGGGCGATGACGCCGCGCAAAACCTCGTTGGTGCCGCCGCGCAAGGTGAAACCCGGACGCTGCACCAATGCGGTCCGGGTCAGACGGGTGTGCTCGGCCAGGGCTGGGTCGAGCCCGTCGCTCAGCGTGTCGACGAACGCGGCGATGTTGCCCTCGGTGCTGGTGCCCAGCACCTTCACCACTGCGGCTGCGGTGTCGGCAGACTCGTGGCGCGCCAACGCGCCGGCAACCGCGGTGGACATTTGATGCAACCCGGCGAGCCGGGCCACGTAGCGTCCCAGGTCCGGATGGTGCGGAATCATGTGCGCTCGCGTCTGTTCTGCGGTCTCGGCGAGCAGCGGCAGGGTGGACAGGAACCGCTCGGGGCCACTGCGTTCGAAGGCGAGTTCGGAGGTGACCTGGGTCCACCCGTCGCCGATGGTGCCGAAGACCATCTCGTCTGGGACGAAGACGTTGTCCAGGATCACCTCGTTGAAATGGTGCCTTCCGTCCATCGACCGAATCGGGCGGACATCGACCCCGGTGCTGTCGAGGTCGATGATGAACTGGCTCAGCCCGGCATGGCGGTGCGCGGTGTCCAGGGCCTGTGACCGGGCCAGACAGATGAACGCCTCGGCCCGGTGGGCGCCGGAGGTCCACACTTTGGTTCCCGACAGCGACCACCCTCCGTCGACACGTGTAGCGCGGGTGCGCACGCTGGCCAGGTCGGAGCCGGAATCGGGTTCGCTCATGCCGATCGCGAAAAAACAGGTGCCGTCGGCGATCCGCGGAAGGTACCGCTGTTTCTGTTGTTCCGTGCCGTAATTCAGCAACGACGGGACGACCTGCCGGTCTGCGATCCAGTGGGCGGCCACCGGGGCGCCTGCGGCGAGCAACTCTTCGGTGACCACGAACCGTTCGACATGCCCGCGCCCGCGGCCACCGTATTCGACCGGCACCGTCATACCCAGCCAGCCGCGTTGCGCCAGCGCTTGGGTGAAGTCCTCGTCCCACCCGGTCAGCCAGGTGTCGACCTCACGCCCGATGTGTCCGGCAGCGCGCTGCTCGGCGACGAAGGCGCGGACCTCGTTGCGTAGGGGTTCGAACTGTGCGGGATCGTCGGTGATCGGCGGGACCAGTCGGAGATCGGGCATGACCTGCACCATAACCCGTCGGGGAGTGCGAGTGCGGTGGTCTCATGGAGACCGACGGCGTGGAGAGGTGGACGATGAACGGGCGGACGATCGCGACGGCAGCACTGAGGCAGTTCACCAAGGCGCGCGTGGCGTATCTGCGGTTACGCGGTCAGACGCCCGACAGCGTCGCCGAAAAACGCGTGGCGAGCGGGACGTCGTGGGACGAGTTCTGCGACACGCTCAAAGCAGCCGGGGCGGCAATCGTTTTCCCTGGCACGCCGACCGACCCCCTCACGCAGGCCGAGGGCTATCGATACCTCAGCCGGCTCACCCGGGCCGGCCTCGAGGCCTTCGTCGAGTACGCCGATCCCACCGCGCCGGTATTGCGTCGGATGATCCACGAGACCGCCAAGATGGGATCGGACAATCCCGACAACCACTATCTCAACGCCACCATCGACGGATCGCTGGAGTACCGCATCACCGGAACCCGCGGCACCGTCGACTATCTGGGATTCGGCACCCAGGAAGGCAATTACGGTGAGGGCGGCCAAATGCCGACCACCGGATACGTCGAGGCCACCGAGCTCGCCATCGACGACGACGGTCGATTCGAACTCATCCTGTCGGCCACCGAACACCCGGGCAACTGGTTGCCGATGACTCCGCAGACCGGATTGCTGATCGTGCGACAGACCTTTGCCGACCGGACCGCCGAGGTTCCCGCCGAACTGCACATCGAACTCCTCGATGGTGCGACTCCACCGACGCCGCTGACCGCCGCCCAACTCGACGCGGGGCTCGGCAAGGCGAGCCTGCTCGTGGCCGGGGCGTCGATGCTGTTCGCGAAGTGGGCGCGTGACTTCGCCCAACATACCAACGAATTGCCGATGTTCGATCCCGAACGGTCCACGAAGGCCGGTGGCGACCCGAACATCATCTACTACCACAGTTATTGGCGGCTCGGCCCCGACGAGGCGCTCGTCATCGACGCTGAGATCCCCTCGTGCGACGGTTGGAACTTCCAGCTCGACAATCACTGGCTGGAGTCGCTGGACTACCGCTACCACCAGATCCACGTCAACAAGCACACAGCGACCTACCGCGACGACGGGAGTGTACGGATCGTCGTCGCCCACCGAGACCCGGGGCTGCCCAATTGGATCGACACCGCCGGCCACGAGTGCGGCGCGATGACGTTTCGCTGGATAAAAGCAGCCACCCATCCGCAGCCGCGGACTCGTGTGGTGACGCTGTCAGCCCTGGCGCAACTGGATTGATCCCGTGTCGAGTACTTTCGAGCCGTTTCGTCGGCGTCCGGTTCGCGCGGCCAACCGCATCGGCGAGATGCTGCAGGCGCGTGACGTCTCGGTGGTCGACCTGTCGGCGGACACCTTGCGACGACGCGCACAACGGGCCACCGGCCTGCCCTGGGATGCCGATCCGCAAGCAGACGAGGCTCTCGATGTGTTGTGTTCCTCGATCATCGATGAAGCCCGGCTGAGTCTGTTCGGCGCGTTGGTGATCCGGGCGCGGCTGCACGGCATCCTCACCACCCGGTTGCGGGTGGCCGACCTGCTGCGGCGCGACCCGACGATCGAGCAGACGCCCATCACGCCGCCCATCGTCATCGCCGGGCTGCAACGGAGCGGAACCACCATGCTGCACAGGCTGATCGCGGCCGACCCGGACATGCGGGCGGTCGGATCCTGGGAGGTCGTCCACCTCCTACCACGCAGGCGGGAGAGGCCCGGTCGGCCGAGGATGCGCGTGGCGCAGACAAGGGTCGCCGAATGGTCGCTGCGCTATCTGAATCCGCAATTCTTCGCCATCCACGCGGTGGAGGCGGATGGACCCGAGGAAGATGTTCTGCTGCAAGAGTATTCACTTCTGTCGCAGGTGCCGGAGGCGATGCTGCACGTGCCGTCCTACGCGGCGTGGCTGCAGCAGCAGGACATGCACGCGTCCTATCGATACCTCAAAACTCTGCTGCAGATCCTGCACGCCCAGAATCCGCGACCGCGCTGGGTGCTCAAGACGCCGGCTCATCTCGAACATCTCGACTCCCTGCTCGATGTGTTCCCGGGCGCGGTGATCGTGCAGACCCACCGCGACCCGCTGCGGACCACGGCGTCGTTCTCCAGCATGCTCGCTCACGGGCACTCCATGTTCAGCGACCAGGTGGACGCCGAAGGTGTCGCGCGGCACTGGCTGGCACGCAACGCGGCGATGGTCGACCGCGCCCTCGAGGTGCGCCGGCAGCGGCCCGAGGTGTTCGTCGACGTCTTCTACGACGACCTCGTCGACGATCCGATGGTGCAGGTCGCGCGGATCTACACCGCGGCGGGCGTCGACCTCACCGACGGCACGCGGGCACAGATGGAGCGTCACCGGGCCGGCCATACCCAGCACGCCCACGGCGTCCACACCTACGCGCTCGCCGATTTCGGTCTCGCCGAGGATGAGGTGAACGCCGCATACGCGCGTTATCGCACCGCGTTCGACCTGTGACGCTCGTTCAGGAGATCGGGCAGGGGATGCCGGTCAGCGTTTCGGCCTTGGCCCACAGTCGGGCGGCGGACTCGAAATCGCATGCAGCGGTCGATCGTCCGAACAGCACGGGCTCGCCGCGCAGGGCCCATATGCCGTCCACGCCGACGTAGCTGCCCGGTGCGATCGGATGGGTGAGACAGTACAGGGTGGTCTGTGCGCCGGCATCGACATCGTTGGCGAACCGAGCGGCGGCGCCCTGCACCACCTTGTGTGCCATACCGAGGTGCGGTTTGTTGGAGATGTTCGAGGCCACCCAGCCCGGCGTGGTCAGCATCGCGCTCACCGGTGAGCCACTTGTCCGGAGCCTCCGGTCGAGTTCCAGGCCCCACAGCATCACCGCCAACTTGGACCGTGCGTAGGCACGCGGCGGGCTCCACCGCGACCGGGTGAGGTCGAGGTCATCGGGATCGATGGACTTCGCGCCGCGATGAGCGTCGGAGGCCACCGACACGATCCGCCGCTCGATGCGTGGCAGTAACAGATTGGTCAATGCGAACGGGCCGAGGAAGTTGGTACCGATACCCAATTCGAAGCCGTCGGTGGTGCGGCGATGCTGGTGCGGGAACACTCCGGCATTGTTGATCAGGTAGTCGATCGGACCATCGAGAGTGTCGGCGAACGCCCGTACCGACGACAGGTCGGCGAGATCGAGCGGCAGCACCTCGCAGTCGCCGCCGAACTGGTCGGCGCGCTGCATGCCGAGGTCGGTGTCGCGCACTGCCAACACCACGCGCAGCCCTGCCTGTGCGAGTGCCCGCGCGGTGGCCATCCCCAGTCCGTTGGTGGCGCCGGTGACGACCACACGTCGTCCGGCGAGAGCCGTGAGTCGGTCATTCATGCCACGAGCGTAGCGCTGACAGTTCTGGCCGCACCTGCAAGTTCTGGCCGCAGTTCCGGCCCCAAGCCGGACTCCGAAACTGCGGCCAGACCGATCAACTGTGCTTGCCCATGTAGGCGAGCATCGTGTCGCGTTGGTAGCGCGACACTTCCGCGGCGCTCTCGTTCTCGGCGAACACCGATGACACCATGACCGTATCGTCGCGATCGTAGAAGCCGAGACGCCCCAAACCGCCGAAGAACTCGTCCCAGTCGACGTCACCGTCGCCGATCTTGAGGTGCTGATGCACGCGCACGGCATTGCCGGGCGGATTGGTGATGTAGCGCAAGCCGTGTGACCGGTGGTGGTCCATCGAGTCGGCGACGTGCACCAGGCGGAGCTTGTCGCCGGCGGCGTTCATGATCTCGGACATGTTGCCGCCCATGTGGAATGTGTGGCAGGCGACGTACACCATGCCGAGGTTCGGTGAGTTCACCCCGCGGATGATGCGGACCGCCTCCAGTCCGTCCTCGACGAAGTCGTCGGGGTGCGGGTCGATGCGGACGTCGATGCCCTCGCGTTCGATGATCGGCATCAACTCCTCCATCGAGCGGAAGAACGCGCGCTCGGATTCCTCGGCACGTTCCGGACGGCCGGAGAACTCGGTGTTCATCACGTTCACCCCGAGGTCGACGGTGATCTGGATGGCGCGTTTCCAGTTGCGCACCGCGGCTTCCCGGGCGTCTTCGTCGGGTCCCGACCAGCGCAGCACCGGCAGCACCGAGGCGACACCCACCCCCGCATCCGCACAGGCCTTGCGGAACTTCGCGACGAGATCGTCGTCGGCACGCGGGTGGTTGAAGAACGGGATGAAGTCACGGTGCGGGGTCAACTGCAGATACTCGTAGCCGAGCTCGGCGACCAGCGCGGGGAACTCCAACAATTCGTGGCTGTGGTGAAACGGAGTCGGGTCGAGGGCGAGTTTCATCAGCGGGTTCCTTGTCTGTTCGGCGGCCTGTCAGCGGGCGGTGCCGACGGAATTGGCCGACTTCAGACTCTCGGCGGCCACCTGTAGGCCTTCCAGCGCACCGAATTCGACATCCTCGTGTTCGATGTTGACCCACATGTCGGGATCGACCTTCTCCAGCGCTTGCAGGAAACGGGCCCAGAAGTCGACGTCGTGCCCGCGGCCGACGGCGACGAAATCCCACGCCGAGTCCTCCGGCCACTTGTTCACCACATGCTTGCCGCCGAGACCGGTCGGATTCTGCGACATCGGGATACGGGTGAACCGCTCGTCCAGCACACCGTAGATCTCGCAGTTCTTGTTGATCCGGGTGTCCTTGGCGGCGGCGTGGAACACCAGCGGCCCCAGCCACTCGATGGCGGCGACGGGGTCGATGCCCTGCCAGAACAGATGTGACGGGTCCATCTCGGCGCCGACATTGGTGGCGCCGACCTTGTCCACGAGACGCTTGAGCGTCGGCGGGTTGAACACCAGGTTCTGCGGATGCATTTCGATGGCGACCTTGACGTCGTGTTCGCGGGCCAGGGCGTCGATCTCTTTCCAGAACGGCACGGCCACCTCATCCCACTGGTAGTCCAGCGAATCCAGATAGCCCGAATCCCAGGTGTTGACGTGCCAGGCCGGCCACTGCCCGCCCGGATGGGCCTGTGGCAGACCGGACATGGTGACCACCCGGTCCACGCCCAGCAATCCCGCGACACGGATGGCCTTGCGCAGGTCTTCGGCGTCCTCGGGGCCGACCTCGGGGTCGGGGTGCAGCGGGTTGCCGTTGCAGTTGAGTCCGGCGATCGACACGCCGGTGCCGTCGAAGGTGGCCAGATACTCCTGCGGGGAGACCGCGCCGGACAGCAGATCGTCGACCGGCAGGTGCGGGGTCGGCAGGAATCCGCCAGCATTGATCTCCGCGCCCGTCAGACCGAGGGAGCCGATGGTCTCCAGGGCCTCACGCAGGGGCTTGTCGTGCAAGATCGCGGTGTAGACGCCGAGTTTCATTGTTCAAGAACCTTTCGAAAAGTGTGTGAAGCGAGTGGATTTCAGGAGACCTTGACGGTGGCGCCACCACCGAGGCCCGATTCGGTGATCGCCGCGACGGTGCGCATGCTGTGCACGCCGGTGGCGAAGTCGGGGACCGGGGCGAGGCCGCCGTCGATTCCGGCGACCTGGTCGAGGAAGGCGCGTGCCTGATAGGCGAAGAACTCGGCCTTGCCGTGTCCGACGCCGCCGGCATCCATCGGCAGACCGCCACGGATGTAGGGGTGATCAGGGCCGATGATCACGCGACGCGGACCGGAGAGCTCGGGGCGGTCACCGACCACGGAGATCTCGTACTCGCTCGCCCGGAACAGCTGCCATGACGCCGAGCCCTGCGAGCCGAAGAGCTCGAAACCGAGACCGTCGGGCAACGCGTGGGCGACGCGGGATGCGGAGAACGTGCCCACGGCACCGTTGGCGAAGGTGGCGGTGAAGGTGGCGACATCCTCGTTCTCCACCGGTGCCATCTCGCCGGTGACCTCGGCTTTGGTGTGGCCGTAGGTGGTGCCGACCGGGACCGGACGCTCGGTGATCAGCGTGTGGAACGTGGCGCCGCTGACCTCGGTGATCGGTCCGCACACGAACTCCGAGAGATCGATCAGGTGGCTGCCGACGTCAGCCAGCGCCCCGGTGCCGGGTCCGCCGCGATGGCGCCAGGTGATCGGCGACGACGGGTCGAGGCCGTAGTCGCACCAGTAGTGGCCGTTGAAATGAACCAACTCGCCGACGGTGCCGGCGGCCAGTTCACGACGGATCTGCTCCACGGCGGGCGAGCGACGGTAGGTGTAACCGACCACGGCCAGGCTGTCGGCGCGCTCGGCCGCGAGCAGCATCGCCTCGGCATCGGCAGCCGAGCCGGCCAGGGGCTTCTCGCACAGAACGTGTTTGCCGGCGGCCAGCAGGCCCTCGACCATCTCACGGTGCAAGTGATTGGCGACGACGACGCTGACCACGTCGATGTCCGACGCCTCGGCGATGGCCTGCCAGTCGTATTCGGCGCGTTCGTAGCCGTAGCGCTTGGCGGTGTCGTCGGCGACGGCCTTGTTGGCGTCGGCGATGGCCACCAACCGCACGTCGGGGCGGTGGGTGCCGAACAGGGTGCTCGCCATCCGGTAGCCCGCGGCGTGCGCGCGGCCTGCCATACCGCCGCCGATGACGGCGACGCCGATCGTTCTGTCAGTCACTGGCCAGCTCCTTCGTGCTGATTCCGGCTCCCTCGCCGGGTGGTCGAAGTCTCAACTTGTCCGGTCTACTAAACCGGTCTAGTTCCGCTACTATGAGCCCAGTCACAGGGGTGTGTCAAGCCCCCGGGTCTGAAGCAATCGGATGGGAGTGTGCAGAGGTGGCGAACGGGTCGAGCCGACCGACGATGCAGGACGTCGCGGATCGTGTCGGTGTCTCCAAAGCGACCGTGTCGCTGGTCTTCCGGAAGGCGCCAGGGGTCGGCGACAAGACGCGCGAGGACGTGCTGGCTGCGGCCGACGCCCTCGGCTACCGGATGAACCGTGCGGCCGCGCTGATGACTGCTCGCCGGTCCCATCTGCTCGGTGTGGTGGTGCAGATTCGCAACAGTTTTCACGCCGAGATCGTCGAGAGTATCGTGTCCGCGGCGGATCTGGTCGGATACGAGACCGTGCTGGGGGCGGTCACGCCCACCCACGACGAGCGCCGGGTCATCGAGACGCTGATCGACTTTCGCTGTGAGGGAATGCTTCTCATCGGTCCGGAGCTGGAGGCCAAAGACATCGTCGGATTGGGTGAACAGCTGCCGACCGTGGTGGTCGGTCGACGGATGAGCTCGGCGTCGATCGACGTGGTGCGCGCCAACGACGGTCGCGGCATCGGTGCGGTCGTCGATCACCTGGTCGGTCTCGGTCACCGCCGCATCGCGCATGTGGCGGCGGGGCCCGGTGTGATCGCGAGCGATCGGCGAACCGGCTTTCTGCGCGCCATGCAACGGCATCAGCTCGATCCCCGTGACGCCGTAATCGACGCCGGCGGCTACACCGAGGACGCGGGGATGGCGGCCGCTCGTGACATGGTCGGCGCTGCGATGCCCACCGCGATCGTCTGTGCCAATGACCGGCTCGCCGTCGGGGTGCTCGATGTGGTGCGACGCGCCGGCTACGACGTACCGGGGGAGGTGTCGATCACCGGATACGACGACTCTGCCCTGGCGAGGCTCGCGAATGTGGACTTGACCACGGTGAGTCAGCAGCCTGGCGCGCAAGCCGAGCAGGCCGTCGCGGCCGTGGTCGAGCGCCTCGACGGCCGGCGCGCCCGCCGCTCGTCGTCAGTGCTCGTACCCAAGCTCGTCGTGCGGTCGACCAGTGGCCCGGCACGTTTGTCCGAACTTGGCGTGCCATGACGTTTACCGACTCGTTCACGTCGCGCCGGCAGCCCTCTCCGGCAGACCCGAGCTTGGATCGACGGTCTCATCGTCGATGTCTGCTGCATTACGGGAATCGACCATCCGCTGCTGATCGGCGCTGAGCGTGTTCAGCGCGACCTCCTTGATGAACAGGATGGCGATGAGACTCAGGCCCGCCATCACCGCGGCAACCAAGAAGATGCGTGCGGTGCCGTCGCCGTAGGCGCCGCGGACGATATCGGCGATCGGTGCGGGCAACTCGTTGAGGTTGGCGAGCCCGGCCGAGGCACCATCTGACTGGCCGGCGCCGACTCCCAGCGCCGACAACCCTCGGGCGATCAGATCGGTGACGTGATTCGACAACACAGCGCCCAGCACGGACACCCCGGCGGCGCCGCCGAGGGAGCGGAAGAACGCGACGGTTGACGTGGCCGACCCCAGATGGTCGGGCCGCACATTGTTCTGCACGGCAAGGACCAGATTCTGCATGGTCATGCCCATGCCGACGCCGAGGACGAACAGGAACCCACCCAGCAGCACCATGTCGGTGTGGGCGTCGATCGTCGACAACAGGCCGAAGCCCAGCGTCATCATCGCCGCGCCGACCACGAGGTAGATCTTCCATCGCCCGTAGCGGGTGATCAGCGAGCCGGACACCGATGCGGACACCATCGACCCGATGACCATCGGCAAGGTCCTGGATGACGCGGAAACCGATCAGCATGCCGACCGATTGAGAAAGTCCGGCCAGGATCGAGCCGAGGGTGAACAGCACCAGTGAGAGCTGCACGAGCAGCTTCTTGTTCACCAGATCCGACATCTTGCCCCAGATGGGGGTGGTGGCCGTGGACGCCAGCAGCGTCGCCGTGACCACCCAGGTGTACTGGTCTTGCGTGCCGTGCAGGTCGGTGATGATGACGGGTAGCGCATTGGACACGATCGTCGAGGACAGGAAGGCCACGAACATCCCGAGCAGCAGGCCGATCAGTGCCTCGATGCGGGCGAGAGTGCGCCGGAGTGCGGCGCGCAGTATATAGTTGAGTACCGCAACTATGTAGCTGGTACTTGCAACCTTCAACTATCTGCCGTTATTCCTCGGGGTCGGAGGAGACGTCAGCGGTGTCGACGGCGAGGCGATGTAGCAGGTCAGCGAGTTGACGGACATCGTCCGGGTTCCAACGGGACAGACGCTCACGCCAAACCGCGGTCGCGGTGGTGGCCACCTCGTCGAGGCGTGAGCGCCCCTCGTCGGTCAACGCGACCAGGCGAGCGCGAGCGTCGTCCGGGTCAGGATGGCGCTCGACCAGACGTAGCCGAACCACCGAGTCGATCTGCCGGGTCAGGGTCGATTTCTCCAACCCGAGGTCGGAGAGCAGGTCCGACATCCGAATCGCGTCGTGGCGGGACAGCAGCACCAGCAACGGGTAGCAGGTCGGGTCGAGCCGAGGATGGATTGCACGGGCACGTGCGCGCATCTGGATGCGGCCGCGGCGCCAGATGTCGGCGAACTCGGCTTCCAGGTCGGTGATCGGATCCGATCCCATCGGCGCCGTGGTCCTTCCCCGCGAATTGTGATCGGTGTTGTGGTCGAACCCCGACCGATCACACACTACCGACCCCGCGTCTGGGCGCCGACCGCAGCGCAATGGCACGGAATGGAACACGACGCAGCGATGCCGCGTTGGACCTCGGTGGTCGGTCGAGAGGCGCCGACCGGAGAGGACCATCGCCACCATGACCGTCGCCGTCGACATCTGGACCGACATCAACTGTCCGTTCTGCTACCTCGGAAAGCGTCGTTTCGAGTTGGCCCTGGCCGAATTCGCTCATCGCGACGAGATCACCGTGGTGCACCGGTCCTTCGAACTCGATCCGACGATCCCCGCCGGCACCAGCGGAACAGTCGAAGAACACATCGCGCACAAGTACGGCATCCCGGTGGAGCAGGCGCAGGCAAACGAACGCGGCATTGCGGCTCAGGCCGCCGAGATCGATCTGCCCTACCAGGCCGGCGGCCGGGACTACGGCAACAGTTTCGACATGCATCGCCTACTACATCTCGCTGCCGCGCACGGCAAACAGGATGTCATGCTCGATGGCCTGTATGCGGGCAACTTCGCCGACCCGTCCCCCGTCTTCGGCGACCGGGAGCGACTTGTCGCGATCGCGGTGTCCGCGGGCCTCGACGAGTCGGAGGTGCGGTCCACGCTCGATGACCCGGAGGCCTACGCCGACGATGTCCGCCGCGACGAGCAGCAGGCCCGCGAACTCGGGGTCACCGGTGTGCCGTTCTTCGTATTCGGCGGAAAGTATGCGGTGTCCGGCGCCCAGCCGACCGAAACCTTTGCGCGCGCACTGCAACTGGCGTGGGAGGAGCGGCCCGTCACGATCGTCGGTGATCAAGACGCCGCCGCATGCGGTCCGGACGGTTGCGCCGTACCCAGCCCAAGCTGAGACCGCGGGCCACTGACAGCACGGCCGGGGCCCGGGCGATGATTCCGGCAAGTACGACAAATGCCGCGACACGTGCGGAAATGGGCCTCGACGAATCCCTGCGGATCGAACATGGCGCTCCTAGAGTTAGCTCCAGTCCGCAGACTCGCCGCGAGCCCATCTCGCGCGAGTCGCCAGCCGAGCACGGTCGGGTAAGGGGTCGCTGTCATGTCCACGCCAGGCTCCACTGTGAAGGGTTCGTCGGCGAGCCTGCGTGAACTCACCATCAGGGGCATCATTCTCGGTGGTCTGATCACCCTGGTGTTCACCGCCGCGAACGTCTATCTGGGCCTCAAGGTGGGCCTGACCTTCGCCACCGCGATTCCCGCCGCGGTCATCTCGATGAGCATCCTGCGGTACTTCGCCGATCACTCCGTCGTCGAGAACAACATCGTGCAGACGATCGCGTCGGCGGCCGGAACTCTCTCGGCGATCATCTTCGTGCTGCCGGGCTTGATCATGATCGGGTGGTGGACCGGGTTCCCGTACTGGACGACGGTCGCGGTGTGTCTGATCGGCGGCATCCTCGGCGTGATGTACTCGATCCCGTTGCGCCGCGCGCTCGTCACGGGATCTGATCTGCCCTATCCGGAGGGTGCGGCCGCCGCCGAGGTCCTCAAGGTCGGTGACACCGCGCAGGGTGCCGAGGAGAACCGCCGCGGCCTGCGTGTGATCGTGGTGGGCGGCGTTGTGTCTGCGGTCTTCTCGATCCTCACCCAGACCAAGCTCATCGCCGGGACCATCTCGGGGTATGTGCGGATCGGTCAGGGTGGCACCACATTCGGTGCGGGTCTGCTGTTCTCGTTGATCGGTGTCGGACATCTGGTCGGCATCACCGTCGGTATCTCGATGCTGATCGGACTGTTCATCTCCTACGGTGTGCTGCTGCCGATCCGGACGTGGGGCGATCTTCCCCCGTCCAGCTCGATCGCCGACGTCGTGGACAACGTCTTCACCAACGATGTGCGGTTCATCGGGGCCGGAGCGATCGCGATCGCGGCGATCTGGACGCTGCTCAAGATCATCGGGCCGATCGTGCGCGGTATCAAGGATGCGCTGGTCTCCACCCGCGCCCGTCGCGCCGGTTCGACGGTGGACCTCACCGAGCAGGACATCCCGATCACCATCGTCTCCGGTGTCGTGTTGGCGTCGTTGATCCCGATCGGTTTCATGCTGTGGGACTTCGCGGCCAACACCGTGTTACACGGCAGCGCGGCCGGGATCATCACCGCGAGCATCATCTTCGTGTTCCTCATCGGCTTGATCGTGGCATCGGTCTGCGGGTACATGGCCGGTCTGATCGGGTCGTCGAACAGCCCGATCTCGGGTGTCGGGATCGTGGTGGTGCTCGTTGCGGCCGTCGTCATCAAGATCACCTTCGGTAGCGCGAATGACGAACAGTCCGCGGCGCTGGTCGCCTACACATTGTTCACCGCCGCCATAGTGTTCGGCGTGGCCACCATTTCCAACGACAACCTGCAAGATCTCAAGACCGGTCAGCTGGTCGGTGCGACACCGTGGAAACAGCAGGTGGCGTTGGTGATCGGCGTCATCTTCGGCTCCGTGGTGATCCCGCCGGTGCTGCAGCTGATGCAGACCGCGTTCGGGTTCGTCGGTGCGCCGGGAGCCGGCGAGGACGCGTTGCCCGCGCCGCAGGCCGGATTGATCTCGTCACTGGCCGAGGGGGTGTTCGGCGGCGACCTCGACTGGGCGTTGATCGGGGTGGGCGTCCTCATCGGCGCGGTGGTGATCATTGTCGACGAGGTGTTGACCCGCACCGGAAGCAGATTCAGCGTTCCGCCACTGGCGGTGGGCATGGGCATGTACCTGCCGATGTCGGTGACGCTGATCATTCCGATCGGCGCATTCATCGGGCGCGCCTACAACAAGTGGGCCGAGGGGACCGGCAGCAACGTCGAGCGGAAGAAGCGCATGGGCGTGTTACTCGCGACCGGCCTCATCGTCGGCGAGAGTCTGTGGAATGTGGTGTTCGCGGCCATCGTCGCGTCCACCGGGGATGACACCATCCTGGCGTTGCCGTTCATCGGGGACGGCTGGGAGACCGGCTCAGAGATCCTCGGTGTGGTCGCCTTCGTCGCGGTGATCGCCTGGCTCTACCGGTGGACACGTCAATGGGCGGCCAAGGAGACGCCGGGCCCCGACGCGGCGAAGCAATCCTCGTCGTGAGTTCCTAGGCCGCGCACTCTCCGATGGCCTGATCGAGCATCTCGAGCCCGGATCGCAACTCGTCGTCGGAGGCGGTCAGTGGCGGTGCGATACGGAAGATGCCACCCATGCCGGGTAGCTGGACGACATTCATGTGCAGGCCGAGATCGTAGCAGCGGCGCGTCACCGCAGCGCCGAGTTCGTCTGCGCCGGTCTTGTTGTCGCGATCGGTGACCAGTTCGATGCCCTGCATCAGGCCGCGACCGCGGACGTCGCCGACCACGTCGTGGCGCCCGGCGATGGACAGTAGACCGTCGCGCAGCAATGTGCCGGCGCGGCAGGCGCGCTCATCGAGTTCGTCGCGGATCAGTACGTCGAGCACGGTGTTGCCGACGGCTGCCACGAGCGGATCGGAGACATGTGTGGTGAAGAACAGGAACCCGCGTTCGTGGGCGATGGCCTCGATCTCGGCCGACGTGATCGTCGCGGCGAGAGGCAATCCCGCGCCCAGAGTCTTCGACAGCGTCAGGATGTCTGGGACCACCTGATCCCGTTGGAACGCGTACCAATCACCCGTCCGGCACAGCCCTGTCTGCGCCTCATCCAGGATCAACAGCATGTCGCGCTGCTCGCACTTGTCCTTCAGCGCGCGCAGATAACCCGGCGGCAGGTCGATCACACCACCGGAGGAGAGAATCGGTTCGACGATGCATGCCGCCAGTGAGCCGATCGACTGCGCGTCGATCATCTCGAAACCGAAGTCGAGTTGACGCTGCCAGTCCAGCGAGCCGTCGGGGTGGGTGAAGTCCGGGCGGTAGGCGTTCGGGGTGGGTAGTGCGAGGTTTCCCGCGGCGACCGGCCCGTAGCCCCGTCGGCCGGAACTGTAGGTGGCGGCTGCGGCGGCGTGGGTCATGCCATGCCAAGACCGGGTGAACGACACGATCTCGTGCTTGCCGGTCACCAGTTTCGCCATCCGGACCGCCGCCTCGTTCGACTCGGCGCCGGTGGTGAGTAACAGGACCTTCTCGAGCGGTTCCGGGAGCGACTCGGCCAAGCGTTGTGCCAGTTGCACGACGGGTGTCGAGAGCATGCCGCTGAACAGGTGATCCAGCGTGCCGACCTGCTCGCGAACGGTCGCGACGATGTCGGGATGGGAGTGGCCCAGGATCGCCGACATCTGTCCCGACGTGAAGTCGAGCAAGGCCCGCCCGGATTCGGTGTACACGTACGAGCCGTCGGCGCGCGAGATCAGGTCGGGAGAGAACGAACCGCCGTACCGGACGAGGTGGCGGGTGGGGTTGCTCGACATGCCACCCACCGTACGGCCGGCCGGGTCGTAGGCTGCAAGCGAGACCATTCGACGCAGAAAGGCCGACGACGTGCCCGAACCCCTCGACATCGACATCTCCGACGGCGTGGCCGTCTGGACCATCAACCTGCCGCAGGTCGGCAACGCGATCACCGGAGCCGAGGTGATCACGGCCTTCGAACGGGCCGTGGACGAGGCGAACGCGGACCCCGCGGTGCGCGTGGTGATCCTCACCGGGGCGGGACACATCTTCTCGGCGGGCGGCAACGTGCGGGAGATGGCCGACGGTCAGGGATTGTTCGGCCTCGAGGCCGTGGATCAACGTCATGGCTATGCCGATGGCATCCAACGTATCCCGCGGGCGCTGCACCGGTGCGAGGTCCCGGTCATCGGGGCGATCAACGGCGCAGCGGTGGGCGCGGGGTGCGACCTCGCGATGATGTGCGATATGCGTGTGGCGGCAGAATCCGCGTTCTTCGCGGAGAGTTTCGTGCAGCTGGGACTGATCCCGGGTGACGGCGGCTCGTGGTTTCTGCAGCGCGCCATCGGCTACGAACGGGCCGCCGAGATGACCTTCACCGGCGACCGGGTGGATGCGGCGACCGCCCTCGACTGGGGCCTCGTGGGCCGGGTCGTTTCCGACGACGTCCTGCTCGACGAGGCGACCGCACTGGCCCGACGCATCGCAAAGAACCCGCCGCACGCGTTGCGGATGGCGAAACGATTGCTCACCGAGTCGCGCACCGGCTCCTTGGATTCGACGCTCAATCTGGCCGCCGCGATGCAACCGCTGGCGCACCAGACGACCGAGCACAAGGAGCGGGTCGCGCGGTGGGCGAAACGGTGATCTCGATACGCCACTCACTCCGTTCGCCGCTACTCGATCCGAGGATCTCGATACGCCACTCACTCCGTTCGCCGCTACTCGATCCAAGGATCTCAATACGCCACTCACTCCGTTCGCCGCTACTCGATCAGCGGTAGGGCGCGCTCTCCATAACAGCTGGTCGAGTAGTCCGAGGCGCTAGCCGAGGACGTATCGAGACCAGTGACACCACCACGCCTACCCCTGCCGCGGACGCGCAACGAACTCGGTGGCGGCCGCGGCAGCGAGTTCGGCAGCCGCAACGAGCTCGTGGCCCGACGCCAGATGAGCTCCGAGAATCCCGGCAAACACATCACCCGCGCCAGTGGTGTCCACCGCGCGGACCTGCTCGACGTCGATGCGGCGCATCGCCGAGCCCTCGGCCACGACGACACCGTGGGCACCGAGCGTCATCACCACAGAGCGCGCGACCCTCAGCAACGAACGCGCCGGCGCGACAGGATCGTCGTCGACATCCGGTGCGTAGAACCTCGCCTCGTGCTCGTTGACCACCAGCGGATCCGCAGCGGCGAGCACGTGTGCGGGCAGATCGGCGACCGGGCTCGGATTCAGCAGAAACCGTCGGTCGTGCCGCGAGCACCAGTCCGCAACGGCTTCGGTGACCTCGGACGGCGACTCGAGTTGGGTGAGAACGACTGCTGGGGACGTGGCGTCGAGAGCGTGTTGTACGTGCTCCGCCGTCAGCAATTGGTTGGCACCGGCCAGCACGATGATCCGGTTGTCGCCGTCGTCATCGACCTCAATGAACGCCTTCCCGCTGGCGGCGTCGGCCCGGAGTACGTGGGTCACGTCGACGCCTCCGCCACGTTGAGCTGTCAGGAGTCGCTCACCGTCCTCATCATCACCGACGGTCCCGATCAGGGCGGTCGGTGCATGCCGAGCTGCCGCGAGCGCCTGGTTGGCGCCCTTGCCGCCGAGGCGCTGCGACACCGATCGCCCCAGGATCGTCTCGCCCACCTCGGGCATCCGGTCCACCTGGATGATCACGTCGACGTTGAGCGTGCCGACCACCGCGACGTCGACGGGCGAGTTCATAAGGGCCAGTATCCTCAGTGCCCGTCGCTCTCGAGGAACTTCGGATGGTCCAACCGCCAGGTCAGCACCGCCACGACCACCGCGACCGCGGCGAGCGTGAGCAGTGAATTGCGTTCGTCGAAGGCGTTGAACAAGATTCCGCCCACGATCGCGCCGGTCAGGAAGCCCGCGTAAGTGCTGGCGTGCGCCACCCACCCCCACCGCTTCCGGCCGGCGAGATGCAAACCGATGCCCTGTCCGATCTTGACCAGCGTCCCGGTGACGTACGACAGCGGCATCACGACCTCGCCTTTGCGGCTGATGGAGGTGTTGAGAGCGCCGAGCCCGAACGCGAGGCACAGCACCGGCGCTATGCCGAACTCGTCCTTGGGTGAGTTCAGGGTGGCGTCGGAGATCGACGCGGCCACGGTCGAGGCGGCCGTCAGCACGGTTGCGCCGTGGCGGGCTTTGCGCCAGAGATGGATTCGTGCGAGCGTCGCAACGATCACGCCGAGCACGAAGGTGAGTACGGTGACCAGCGCGGTGAAACCGAGGACGTGGGCGCCTTGGATGTGTTCGAGGACCATCCGTTCGGTGTTGCCCGTCATGAAGGTGACATACCAGCCGGAGGAGTACAACCAGGCGGCGGCGCCGGTCGCGCCGGCCAGTCCCGCCAGTACCGCGGCCAGGAGCATCTCGCGGCTGTCGTAGAAGGGGCCCAGGAGTTCCTTGCGCGTCTGTGACGTGGGCGGCGCGTGGGTGGTGGTCATCTCGTCGACTCCAGTCGTGGTCGGTGGTCGAGCGTCTGGCCTTCGCCGACTGTTGGACTCGTCGGGCATCTCCAGCCCACCCGAAGCGCGCGGCCCGCGCCACGTGAAACCGACCACAGACGGACCCTCTGGACACGCGGCCACACACCTCGCCGAACAGCGGTCTACCGATAGTGGACCATGTTTTACATCACTAAACGGCCCTGTCATCCCCGTGTAACACGAACTGGGTTTCATGAGGTCGAACAAAGTCCACTGATGTTAGCCATGTGCGTCAGTGGTCACGAAATATCGATCGAGGAGGACCTATGAGCGTCGACAGCACCGAGACCACTGCGGCACCGTTCCTGGTGACCAGCGGCGCGTGGCAGAACCTGCCCAAGATGCCGGAATCGGAGTATCCCGGCACCCAGGGGTTCATCGGCGACGTCTACGAGAACCCGCAGGGCAGCGTCATGTGCTCGGGATACTTCGAACTGCGCCATACCGACGAACCGCTCTACTACGAGTACGAGTACGACGAGATGAAGGTCGTCCTCGAGGGTGAGTTCCTGTTGGAGAACAAGGAGACGGGTCAGACTCAGGTCGCGAAGGCAAAGGACGCCATTTTCTTCCCGAAGGGTTCCAAGATCTACTTCAGCACCCCGAGTTACGCGCTGGCGTTCTACGCCGGCCACCGCGACGCCGACCTGCTCTGAGGCTCCATGTCGCAGATCGCCTATTCCAGCATCCCGGCGTGGGCTCGCCCCGCCGCACCGACCGATGATGTGCCGTTCGACCTCTCGGGTCGTTCGTACATCATCGTCGGTGTGGGACCGGCCGCGACCGAACCGGTACACCGCTGGGCCACGACCGTCGGGAGCGACAACCTCTGTTGCGCTCTGACATTCGAGGACGTCGACCAGGCGGCAGCCACGCTTCGTCACGAGCTTCTCCGGGCGCGGGTCGGGGTGCGGGTGGTGATCCTCGCCCCGCGCGGCGCGGCGCTCGCACTGCGCGGGGTTGCCACCACCGCCGGTCTCATGGATGACGAGATCGGCGTGACCGTGGTCGGCGTCGACGCGATCGAGGTGTTCTGTTCGCATTGCACGGCGCTGACCCGCACCGACCTCGGGGTCGACGACATCATCGACTGTGCGGGGTGCGGCCGCCACCTGCTGATCTACCACCACGTCTCACGCCGGTCCGGGCACTACCTCGGCTTCATGGTCGACGCCGAGACCGCTTCGGTTGCAGAAGGAGTGACGCAGTGACCATCGCCATCTCCGGAACGTCGACGGGTACGGCGCGTGCCGAATCGTCGACGTTGCGCCTCGTGGTCAGCGCCATCGAGGATGCGGCACCGGGTATTCGGAGCTTCACCTTCGTCGCCCCCGACGGGGCCGAGCTTCCCGGCTTCGTCGCGGGCAGCCATCTCGTGATCACCGCGGGTGAACGCACCAACGCCTACAGCCTCACCGGCGACGGAGTGGCGCCGAGGCACTACTCGATCTCGGTGCTGCGTCTGCACGACGGTCTGGGCGGATCACGTTGGATGCACGATGCGGTGTCTGTGGGCGACGGGGTCGATGTCGAGATCCCGCGCAGTGCCTTCGCGCCCGAGGCGCGCGCCGCCAAACATCTGCTCATCGCCGGTGGTATCGGGATCACCCCGATCCTGTCGCATCTGCGTGCGGCGCGACGATGGGGACGTGATGTCCAGGTGCTGTACTCGTTTCGCGAAGGCCGGGCCGCGCACGTCGACGACATCGTCGCACTGGCCGGTTCGCGCGCGGAGCTGTTCACCGATCAGCCGGCCTTCGTCGAACGACTTGCCGAGACCCTGATCGATCAGCCGATCGGGACACACCTGTACGTGTGCGGACCGGCGGGGATGATCGACCACGTCGTCGACGCCGCGGCCCGACTCGGCTGGCCGGCATCACGCATCCATTTCGAACGCTTCGGCACCGATGCGCTCGACGCAGGCGACCCGTTCACCGTGCACCTCACCGAGTCCGACACCACAGTCGACATTCCCTCGGGCACCTCGGTTCTCGAAGCACTCGAGGCCACCGGTCGTGACATCCCCAATCGCTGCCGGCAGGGGGTGTGCGGCGAATGCCGCCTGCCGCTGTCGGGGGGAGCCCCACTACACCGAGATCTGTACCTGACCGATGCGGAGAAGAGCGCCGGGGACGCGTTCATGCCGTGCGTCTCCCGCGCCGCCGAAGGCACCATTCTGGAGGTACCACTGTGACCACCGCGCCGACCGAGTCGCCCACCGATTCCGCTCTGGTGACCGGTTTCCCGTTCCCGTTCGTCGACGACCACTACCGCTACAGCACCAACGTCGAGCCCGCCGACCACACCGTGACGACTGCCGCCGGCCAGTGGGGCGATGTCGTCATTGACGTCGACTCCGAGTACCAGGCCGAGATCGACGAACGCGCAGCAATTCTCGCGGTCGATCCCTCGCGTTCGGCCCTGCTTCCCCACATGCGTCCGGCCGCCTGGGACGCGATGGTGACCATCATGCGTGAGTTGGCGACCGCGTATCCGGACGAGTTCGTGCTGCGCACCGCAGGCGACCACTGGCAGTGGGAGAACCACAAGCTCGGGGTCGCCGACACCTTCTCCTATGGCGACGACACCACACTCCCCAGCGATCCGCTGAGCTACATCTGCGGACAGATCCAAGAAGACGTCGTCCTCCTCGACCAGCGCGACGGCCAACTCTTCGCCGACGCCGGGGTGGTCACCTTCGCCGCGGACTGGAGCTTCGCATTCGACGTGGGTATGGCCTTTCTGGAGATCCACGGACCGGTGCCACGGGTGCGTGAGGAAGGGGTGATCACCCGTGCCCACGAGTTCATCAAACGTCTCCAGCCGCATCGGCCGTATCGCCGCACCAATTGGACCCTGACGATCGGACGCCGCCTGGATGTCTCCACCGAGCGTTACCCGGAGTGGGGACCGGACCGGGAGATGATCCAGCACGTCGACGACGAGACCTTCGGTCGACTCGTCCACCTGCGGGTCGAGGTGCAGCACCTGATCCGGCTGCCCGACTCCGGCGCCGTGATGTTCCTCATCCGCACCTACATGCTGCCGCTGGAAACCCTGGCCGCCGTGGAACCTTGGCGGCGGCGGACCGCCGAGGTCGTCGCCGAGCTCCCCGACGACATGGCCGACTACAAGGGCATCATCAAGTACCGCAGTCGTGCTGCGGAATGGTTGCGCGCCGCGCAGGTTGCTCCGGCAGCGCCGGAGATCGACGAGCGTCCCGGCGAAGGGCTGCCCCAGTGGCCCGCAGTGCCCGATCCCGTCGATCCGGGTGCGGCGTCATTCCTCATCGTCGCCGTTGGCGATGACCCGAAGACCGGCGAGGTGGCAGGCGGCTGGGTCACCGCGGCCGAACCGATCGGCCCCACCCGACTAGTCGTCCTCGACGCATTGAGCGAGAACGAGGACCGTGCCGCCCTGCAGTCGGCGCTCGAGCGGGCGACCACCGGTGTCCGCATCCACCTGGTCGGCGGGCAGTACGACGTGCTGACCGCGCTTGCGGTGGCCCGCGAATCCGGCGCCGTGGCAGCGGAACTGTCCGCGTTCGTCGTGCACACCCGCGACCTGCCCGTCTACTGCGCGCAATGCCGGGACACCTTCCGCGTCGTCGGCGCGCCCGGCGAGGCCGCTGCCTGTCCCGGATGTGCTCGGACGTTGGAGGTCCACCAACACCACTCCGCCGTCCGCGGCGGATTCCTCGCCTCCTCGGCCGAGCCCGGAGCCGTCTCATGACGATCGCCGCCGAGGCGCCGGCCGGTCACCTGCACCCTGGCAACACCACCTCGATCCGACCCATGCGCGTGGTGGCGATCACCCGACTCACCGACGCCATCAGCCACTTTCGGTTGGTCCCGGCCGACGGGGCACCGCTGACACCGTTCGTGCCGGGCAGTCACCTCATCGTCACGGCCGCCGCCCACCGCAACGCCTATTCCCTGGTCGATGACGGCTTCCTGCCCACAAGTTACGGCATCTCGGTGTTGCGCCGGAACGGTAGCGATGACTCGGATCGTGGTGGCTCGGACTGGATGCACCGCAACGTGTCCGAAGGAACGGTGCTCGACGTCGAAGGGCCGCGGTCGATGTTCGCACCCGTCTGGAATCAGCGTCACGCACTGCTCGTCGCCGGAGGGATCGGCATCACCCCGGTCCTGTCGCACCTGCGCTCGGCGCTGCGACGTGGAACCTCGGCCGAGGTGATCTACTCCTATCGGCGCGCCGGTGGCGCCCACCTCGATGAGCTGCGAGACCTGGCCACCCATCCCGACATCGGTCTGTACGAGGTCTCCGGCGCCGACGACACCCGTTGGCTGCTTGCCGAGCGGTTGGCCCAACAACCGCTCGGCACCCACGCCTACGCCTGCGGTCCGGCGCCGATGTTGGAGACCTACCTCGAACTCGCCAGTGCCGCGGGGTGGCCCACCTCCCGAGTCCACCTCGAACGCTTCGCCGCGCCCGAACAGGATCCCGGTGATCCGTTCACCGCGACAGTGCGCTCGACCGGCGCCCGGATCGACATCCCCGCCGGCATGTCGCTGCTACAGGGCCTGCTCGATCACGGCGTGCCGGTGCCGAACCTCTGCCGGCAAGGCGTGTGCGGGGAATGCCGGATCGGGGTCCGGTCCGGCGTCATCGAGCATCGTGACTTCGTACTGACCGACGACGAACGTGCCGCTGCCGACAGCATGCTGTGCTGCGTCTCCCGCGGCCAGAACATCGAGGTGAATCTGTGACCATCGAATCACGATCCGCCGCAGACTTGCCGATTTCCGAAGGCACGGATCACCTCGCGAACCTGCCGTGGCCGTTCCCCGACGACCTCGAGCAGTTCCGGTACAGCGTCAACGTGGAACCCGCCCGCGTACCGCGCGTCACCCGCGGTGGTGAGTGGGGTCGACACATAGTCGACCTCGGCGGTACCGAATACCCGGCTATCATGGCCGACCGCCGACGCATCCTCGACAGCGACCCCCACCGCGTCAAGGTGCGTCCGGGAATGGAACCGGCCTGCTGGGATCTGTTGCTCTACTACCTGCGTGATCTGTCCCTGAGCTATCCGTCGGTGATGCACCTGACCGAACACCCGGAGCATCGATTCCATTGGCGCAATGAGCTTCTGGGAACCGACCAGTACTTCGTGCTCGGCGACGACGCATCCCTGCCGGGCGGTCCGTTGGAGTTCCTGGCCCGCGAGGTGCCCGACGACCTGCTCTTGGTGATCGAACGCGACGGACACCTCTACTTCGATGCCGGTGCGGTGACCTTCGCCGCCGCGTGGTCGGTGTCCTTCGACGTCGGTATGGACATGTACGAGATCCACGCCCCGGTACCGGGATTGACCCGCCAGGGTATCGTCTCCCGCGCCGAACAGTTCCTGCGCCGACTGCCTGCCGACCAGGTCTACCGTCGACTGAACTGGACGCTGTCCGCATCGGATTCTCCCAAGCTCGACGTCAGTCTCGAGGAATTGCCGGAGTGGGCGGACGACATCCCACAGATGCTGCGCGACAGAGATTTCGGACGTGCGCGTCTACGTATCGAACTCGAGCACTTCATTCGGCTCCCGATGACCGGTGCGGTGACCTTCAACATCCGCACCTTCATGGCCTCGCTGGCAGAGATCAAGCGGATTCCCGCCTGGGCGGCCCAACTGGCCACCGTCATCGAGACGCTCAGCGAGCCGATCGCCTCCTACAAGGGATTTCTGGAGTACCGCGACGACGTCGTGGCCTACCTACGCGAAGAGTAGATCCACCGTCGATCAAATCTTCGCATCATCTGTCCACCTAAAAGACCCAAGGATTCTGCTGTGGAACCCATACTCGCCGCGAACGCCGATCTGGCGTGGATGCTCGCGGCCTTCGTCTTTGTCCTCCTGATGTTCCCCGGGCTCGCCCTCTACTACGGCGGCATGATGGGAGCGCGCAATGTCTTGAACATGATGACCATGGTGATGGTCACTCTGGGCATCACCAGCGTGCTTTATGTTCTCTACGGATACGGGTTGGTGTCGGGACCGTCGGTCAACGATTGGGGACTGATCGGTAACCCGCTGGACTACATCGGTCTCGGTGCGAACATGGCCGACGACGGCTCCGGCAGCACCCAGGTGCTGTACTTCGCCGCGTGGTTCATCCTGTTCGCCGCGATCACTGTCGCGATTGTCGCCAGCGGTGCAGCGGGCCGGATGAAGTTCTCGGCGTGGATGGTGTTCGCCCCGATCTGGCTGACGCTGGTGTACTTCCCGGTGGCGCACTGGGTGTTCGCTGCCGATGGCGACGGCATCAGTGGCGGTTTCCTGCTGAACGACATCGGTGTGCACGACTACGCCGGTGGTACCGCGGTGCACATGAACTCCGGTGTCGCGGCCTTGGCGCTCGCGCTGGTACTCGGCGCGCGGCGCAAGCGCATGGAGCGACCTCATAATGTGCCGATGGCGCTGCTCGGCGGTGGCATCCTCTGGTTCGGCTGGTTCGGGTTCAACGGCAGCTGCGCACTCGGCGCCAGTTTCCTCACCCAGGTGGTCATCCTCAACACCCTGCTGGCCGGCAGCGCGGGCATTCTCGGCTTCGCAGTCATCGAGAAGTGGCGTGAAGGCCACGTGACGTCACTGGGCGCCATCACCGGTGCGGTGGCCGGCCTGGTCGGAATCACCCCCGCCGCCAACACGATGACCCCGCTCGGCGCGCTCGCGGTGGGCTTGCTCGCCGCCGGTGTGGTGGCCTTCCTGCTCAGTTTCAAGAGCCGCATGAAGGTCGATGACACCCTCGACGCGTTCGCCGTGCACGGTGTCGGCGGCATCGTCGGCACCCTGTGCATCGTGCTGTTCGCATCGGAGTCGGCGCCGGCCGGCGTGACCGGCATCCTGTTCGGCGGCGACATCAGCATCCTGTGGAAAGAGCTGGCTGGAATCGTCATCACCTGCACCTATTCGTTCGTGATGACCTGGCTGATCGCCAAGGGACTGGACAAGGTCATGACGCTGCGCGTCGACGAGGAGACCGAGGTGACCGGCCTGGATTCGACCATCCACGCCGAGACCGCGTACGAGATACCGGCGGCGGGAGTGGGGCATGCGCCGGGGTTGGGAGCCGGTGTGCCGCTGCGGAACGGTCTCAACGGACCGGTGGAGCGGGTGCCGACGTCGAGCTGAACCGGTCAGTCCATCCAGCGGGGGTTCGCCGATCACGGCGAACCCCCGCTTTGCTAGCGTCAGCGATCATGACGAGCGCACAGTCAGGGGTCGTCGTCCCGTGACCCGGTGGATCATGCTGGTGTCGGCCATCCTCTGTGAGGTCGCCGGCTCCCTGTCGTTGAAAGCCGCGCTGGACAACCCGGCGTGGTACCTGGTTGTCACGATCGGATACGTGGCGGCATTCGGCTTTCTGACCGCAGCGATGCGGGCCGGTATGGGAATCGGCGTCGCCTACGGCATCTGGGGCGCACTGGGGGTGGCGTTGACGGCGGTGTTCAGCTTTCTGATCTTCGACGAGCCGCTCACCGCGACAATGATGGTGGGGCTGGTGCTGATCATGGCCGGTGTGCTGCTGGTCGAGTTCGGGTCGCAACGAGCGCAGGCCGAGCGCGACAAGAAGATCGAGGCGGTCGCGTGACCGCCTCGATCTTCTTGGTCTGTGCAATTCTCTGTGAAGTGGCCGCGACGATGAGCTTGCGAGCGGCCGTGACCGGAACCCGCCGGTGGTACGCCGTCGTAGTGATCGGTTACCTTGTGTCGTTTGTCTTCTTGTCGCTGACCCTGGCTCACGGGATGCCGTTGGGCGTGGCCTACGGCATCTGGTCGGCCACCGGGGTCGCGCTGATCGCCGTGCTGAGCAAGTTCATCTTCCGAGAACCCTTGACCCTCATGATGGGTGCGGGTATCGCTCTGATCATCGGCGGGGTGCTGCTGGTCGAGACCGGCAGCACTCACTGAGTCGTGGCCACGCTGAATCAGGAGCCGTGGCCTGGCGCCGCGGTGCCGAAACCGTCAGCCCGGAGGAGTCAGTGATCAGCCACTCTGACAACGATGCAGTGGTGACGACTGCGCCCGCATCTCCGGTAGATCTTTCTCGCCGAAGCGCGGAATCACGGTCCTGGCTCGGCGCAAACGTGCCTTTCGCCGACTTTTTCAAGGATCTGTCGCGCTCCGGACTGAGCACTGCGGAGGTCGTGGTGCGTGAAACCTGGAGACTGGCTTTGAACTCATCCGGGAAGCGAGACTGGCCTGGGGCCCTCGTGTAACGGACGGTGCCGCGGGTCGCGAGCGCGGTGGTCGTGGACTGATCGGCGGTGGGGAGTTCATCGTCCGAAGCGCGTAGGTGAGACCGCGAGCGGCGGATTGGACCAGGATGGTCATCTCTCGTGGGTCGCGGGAGCCAGCCGTAGCGGTCAGCGCCTGCGTGACCCGTGGATCACTCTGTGGGTGACCATGTGACGTAGCCGAGGCGGGCGCATCCCTCCAGAAGCCGGCGGTCGTAAGCGAGCACACCGGTGAGTTGCTCGCCGATGTGGGCGGCCGACGCGAGGTGGATGGCGTCCAGCGAACGCAGGGTCGACGGGCCGATTGTCTCGGCGCGCGCAATGACGGCCTCGGTGATGGGGATGATGTCGATGCCGGCGAGCGCTCTGCTGGCGCGATCCATCAGTCCGCTGCTTCCGTCCCGAACTGCCGTGCGCATCAGTTCGACTCGAGTCAATGCGCTGGTCACGAGGTTCTCGTCGTCGTGCTGCTGTAGCCAGGCGATGAGGGCAGGTGTCTCGGCCTCGGACACGACGAGTTTGACGATGGCAGAGGTATCCGCGTAGATCATCGTTCGTCGCGCACGCGGTCGAGCTCCGACGTCAGGTCTCCGACGGGCAGATCCTCGACCTTGATGGCGTGCAGAGAGCCGGGGCTCCGCGCGGGCGTGAGGACACCGGCCCTGATCAAGGCCTCGCGTCCGGAGGTCTCGGTAGAGACAGGCACGAGTCGTGCCACCGTCTTGCCGCGATTGGTGATCGAGATCTCTTCGCCCGCTTCGACCTGCGCGAGGTAGCGAGAGGCATGCTGGCGAAGCTCGCGGATACCGATGGTCGTCATGAAAGCAATAGTAGCACTTCATGTGCTACCTAGGCCCCCCAAGTATTTCATCATCGGCTCTGCGCCCCCAACGAGAAGCCCGCGTTGTAGAGATTGTTGCTTTTCCCGGTGACCAGGTCGGCCGCCAGTACCCCGAACGCCGGGCAGAACTTGAAGCCCTTGCCGGACAACGCGGTCAGCATCGAGTACCGCACCGGCTCCCGGGTTCAGATCGGGAAAGAAGTTTCCCGCCCAGCGGTTGATCCTGGCGAGATCCGCACGGCTGACGACCGGCAGGTCCATCTCTGACCAATGTGCCGTTCGATGTCGTGCTCGTGCTCGATCTGTGAATGCACCTGCAGTGACGGGTGAGGTCAGGCCCACGCCGAGACATCGGCCCGACCCGTCTCATCGCATCTCGCCGGCCCCCTCATATGGATTGAGGCTCAGCAGCAGATCGTCCTCGGCGAATCGGGAGTACCGGAAGTCGTGCGGGTCGACGTTCTTCAGCGTGGTTGAACCGCTGAGTAGCAGGTCGGCCACGAGTTTGCCGACGGCGGGCGAGATCTTGAAGCCGTGGCCGGAGAATCCGGTCGCCAGGAACAGTCCGTCGACGGGCGCGGGACCGATGATCGGGTTGTAGTCCGGGGTCACGTCGTAGGCGCCGACGTAGCTGCTGGTGATGCGCGGATCGGGCATGTCGGGCAGGCGATGGCCGGCCTTCATGATGATCTTGTCGATGGTGCTCTCATCGGCGCGGTTGATGTAATTGTCCGGATCGATGTACTGCGGGGCAGAGTGATCCGAGTTTCCCATCAGCAGTTCGCCGTTGGGTTCCCGACAGATGTAGGACAGGCCCGCCAGATCGGACAGCACCGGCACGACCGGTGTCGGCTCACCCTGATCGACCAGCACCAGCTGTGCCCGCTGCGCGCGCACGTCGACCGGCACACCGACCGGTGCGGTGAGCGCCGGGGTCCACGGGCCGGCCGCGACGATCACTGTGTCGGCGTGAATGGTGTCCCCGTTGGCAAGTGCGGCACCGACGACGCGGCCGTCCTCGCCCTGGAGGAGTTCGGTCACCGTGGTGGACTGGCGCACCTTCACGCCGAGCTTGCGGGCCGCGGCAGCGAACGCCATGCCGGCCATGTAGGCCTCACCACGCCCGCCGAGCGGCTCGTAGGCGAAGGCGGCGAAGTCGTCGAGGTGCAGACCCGGCCACAACTCGGCCATCGTGTCGTGGCCGATGAAGTCGACTTCAATGCCGAGACCTTGCATCATCTCGACGTTCGCGCGCAACGGGCCGACGTTGTTCTCGCCGACACCGACCACGTAACCACATTGCTGGAAAGCCATGTCGTCACCGAACAATTCCATGGCGCGGGTGAAGATGTCGACGCCGTACCAGCTCATCGCAGCGAGCGACGGGTTGCCGTAGTGGCAACGGACGACGCCGCTGGACTTGCCGGTCATCCCGGAGCACAGCGTGTCCCGTTCGACGACGAGGACGTCGGTCTCGCCCTGATCGGCCAGCGACCAGGCGATGGCGAGGCCTTCGAGGCCGCCGCCGACGATGAGGAAACGTGTGGTGGTGGAGGTCATGGGTGAGTTCACTTTCTCCTGGATTCAGGGCTGGGTCAGAAGGTTGGCGAGAACGGTGGCGAGGGCGTCGCCGCCGGCATCGGCGTCAGGGTCCTCGACGTACTCTTCGGGGGAGTGCGAGATGCCGGTGGGGTTGCGGACGAACAGCATCGCCGTGGGGATTTCCTCTTTGAGAACGCCGGCGTCGTGTCCGGCGCCGGTCGGCAGGATCGGGGCGTCGGGCAGGATGTCCGAGAGCCGGCCGCGCAGGCCGGGATGGAAGTCCACCCGTGGACTCATCGACGCCTCGGTCAGCGTCATCGAGCAGCCCTCGGCCCCAGCATGTTCGCGGGCGACGGCAGCGATGTCGGCGACCAGCGCGGCCACCACGGCGTCGTCGGAGTGGCGGATGTCGAGCCAGACGTCGACCCGTGACGCGATCACGTTGCTGCCGCCCGGAATCGGATCGAGTTTGCCGACGGTGGCGCGGGCGCCGTCGACGGCCCGGCCGAGTCGTCGGACGTCCAGAACCGTTGCGGCGGCGGCGAGCATGGGGTCGCGACGTCCGTCCATCAGGGTGGTGCCGGCGTGATTGCCCTGTCCGCTGAACGACAGTCGCCACCGTCCGTGGCCGAGAATCGACGACCCGATCGCGATGGCCCGGCCCTGGTCGATCAGACCGCGTCCTTGCTCGACATGCAGTTCCACGAAGCAGCCGATCTGCGACAGCCGTTTGTCGTCGCGACCCATGCCGGTGGGATCGAGTCCGTTGCGGGCCGCGAGGTCGGCGAAGGTGGTGCCGTCGGCGTCGGTGAGCGCGGCGGCCCGTTGGGGGGTGACCGCACCGGTCATCAACTGCGAACCCAGGCAGGCCAATCCGTAGCGTGAGCCCTCCTCCTCGGGGAAGACCGCCAGCGCGAGGGGACGTTCGGGCATCACCGAACCGGCCTGCAGGGAGTCGATGGCGGCGAGCGCGGACGCGACACCGAGCGGGCCGTCGAAGGCGCCGCCGCCGGGAACCGAATCGAGGTGGCTACCGGTGACCACCGCGTCGGCCAGCGGGAGCCTGCCAGGGTTCCACCACGCCCAGATGATGCCGTTGCGGTCCTGCTCGATGTCCAGTGATCGTGCCCGGGCGGCTGCGATGAACCATTCTCGAAGCTCGAGCTCGGCAGCGGAGTACACCGGACGGCTGTAACCGCCACGGGCGCTGTCGGTGCCGATGTCGGCGATCTCGGCCAGCAAGCCGCTCACCGAGGTCGTGCGGGCGACAGTCGTGCGGGCAATGGACTCGGTCATGGGTTCTCCTCGGGTTGCAGTCGGACGGCGGCGACAGTTGCGGCGCCCCGGATCTCATGACGGATATCGGCGAGAAACACGGTGTCCCAGCGTCGTAGGTCGTGCTCGCCGACGACGAGTCGGCCGGCGAGTACCATCCACGCGATCCCGTCGTCCGGCCCGGGGCTGACGCTGCCCCGGATGTGGCGCAGGGACAGTTCCCCGAGGCACCTGCCGCGCCTGGTCATCAGATTGAGCAGACGCGTCGGCCGGCGAGTGGGGGTGGCGTCCACGACGTCCTCTCCGGCGAAGCTCACGCGATCGAGCAATGCGATCGTGCGAGCGGCCCCGTTGATGGTGAGGTCGAGTGGCTCATCGCCCACGACGACGGCCGTTCGATCCAGGCCGGGGAACCGTGAGAACCGGCCGGGGACAGCGATGTCGGCGATGCTGAGGGTCCAGTCCGGGGTGTCGGGAGGTCCGCCGGTGGAGATCCGTCGGGTGACGCCGAGGCAATTGCGCCATGGAGTGGCGACAAGGTCTGCCGCGCGCACGATCGTCATATCCCCAGTAGACGGCGGTCATTGACAAAACTCCAATACGTATTTGACGAAAACTTATCCGCTGGACAGAATAATTGGATGGAGCTGCGTCATCTTCGGTACTTCCGTGTCCTGGCCGATGAACTGCACTTCGGACGGGCCGCGGCCCGTTTGCACATTTCCCAGCCGCCGCTGACGGCGCACATCAAGGACCTCGAACGCGAGGTCGGTGCCCGCCTCTTCGATCGGACGACGCGGCGGGTGGAGTTGACGGGAGCCGGTGCGGTGTTCGCCGAACGGGTCGAGCTGCTGCTCGCCGACCTCGACGATGCGGTCACCGAGGTGCGCGACCATGCGGCGGGTCGTCGGGGGCGTATTCGGGTCGGCTTCGTCAGTTCGGCGAGCGGGACCGTGCTGCCGCCGGGGCTGCGGATCTTCCGTGAGATCCACCCTGACGTCCGGGTAGATCTCTCCCCGTTGACAACTCGCGAGCAACTCGATGCGCTCGCGGCGGGCTCCCTCGACGTCGGACTCATTCGATCCGGAGGAGCAGACCCGGGACTGACCGTCGAATCACTGTTCGCCGAACCCATGGTCGCGGTGCTCCCGGCGGAGCACGCTCTGTGCTCGCGCGAGCTCATCGACGTCGATGAGCTCGTCGACGAGCGGCTGATTCTGTTTCCCAGTGACCTGATGCCGGCATATGTGGCGCAGATCTGGGCTCTGTTCGGCACCATCGGGTCCGAGCCGCTGGTGGTGCAGGAGGCAATACACCACGAGACCGTCGTCGGGCTGGTATCGGCCGGAGTGGGCATCTCGATCCTGCCCGCGTCGGTAGAGCGGTTCCGTCCAGCCGACGTGGTGATCAGGCCCATCGCCGACGCGCCGATGACGGCGCTGCTCATCGCGCGGCCGGCCGATGATGCGAACCCCGCGGTCGACGGGTTCGTCGAATGCCTCCGTGCGGCGCAACGGATCGACGACTGAACGGTATCGACACACATCACTCACGACTCCGTAATCGGGCGGAAACAATCGAGATGTCTACTCGGTGTAGACAAAGTTTCCCAACAGGGGACATACTGAACTCGACATCCACACGACGGAGAATCACCATGACCGACCGCAACGAACTCGCCGACCTGTGCGAGGCCTCGGGGACGAAGTTCATCCTGGCTCTGTTCGTCGACCTCCGCGGCAAGCCGTGTGCCAAGCTCGTCCCGGTAGAGGCCGTCGACGAACTGGCCACCGACGGAGTCGGCTTCGCGGGCTACGCGGTGGGCGCCATCGGACAGGAACCCAAGGACCCGGATCTGATCGCGATTCCCGATCCGGCCTCGTTCACCCCGATCCCGTTCATCAAAGAGGGCCTCGCCGTCGTCCACTGCGATCCGCATGTCGAGGGGAAACCGTGGCCGTTCGCTCCGCGCAACATTCTCAAGTCGCTGATCGCGCAGGCTGCCGACGCCGGCTTCGAGCCGTGGGTGGGTGCCGAGGTCGAGTACTTCCTGCTCAAGCGGAACGCCGACGGCGAGCTCGTCACCGCCGATGACGCCGACGACTCGAACCAGCCCTGCTACGACGTCCGTGGCCTCACTCGCATGTACGACCACCTGACCGCGGTGTCCACCGCGATGAATCAACTCGGCTGGAGCAACTACGCCAACGATCACGAAGACGGCAACGGCCAATTCGAGCAGAACTTCAAGTACGCCGAGGCATTGACCACGGCCGACCGGGTGATCACCCTGCGCTATCTGTTGTCGACCATGGCGGCCGAGCGTGGCATGGTCGCCACCTTTATGCCCAAGCCGTTCGCCGAACGTACCGGTTCCGGTCTGCACTTCCATCTGTCGCTGACCTCCGGCGGTGCGCCGGTGTTTCCCGACTCGGCCGGCGAGGACGAGCGCGGACTCGGATTGTCGCCCACCGCCTACGGTTTCGTGGGCGGCGTGCTGGAACACGCATGCGCACTGCAGGCGCTGATGGCTCCGACGGTCAACTCCTACAAGCGAACCGGGGCTACGGCCACCCGGTCAGGCGCATCCTGGGCGCCGCGTCGCGCCACCTACGGCGGCAACGACCGAACCCACTTTGTGCGGGTCCCCGACGAACAGCGTGTTGAGTTGCGCGGGGGTGACGGCTCGGCCAACCCGTACCTGGCCATCGCGGCCGCGCTCGGCGCCGGACTCGACGGCGTCAAGCGCAGCCTCGACCCGGGCGAGATCGGTAGCTGCCCCGAGCACATCGACGCATTGCCGCTGACCTTGCTGCATGCTGTCGAGGCGCTCGACACTGACCCGGTGATCACCGGTGTGCTCAACGCCGCCGTACCCGACATCGAGGACGGCGCGAGTGGTCCGGTCTCGGAATACTTCTCCCGCCTCAAGCGCGAAGAGTTCTTCGCGTGGCATTCCGCGGTGTCCCCGTGGGAGATCGACAACTACCTGACCGCCTTCTAGAACCCTCACCGGCAGGTCCCAGCCAGAAACGTTTGAGAAAGACAAGGAAATCACCATGTGCGGAATCGTCGGGTTGCATCTGCGCAACCCCGAACTCCATCCACGCCTCGGCGAGCTCCTCGGCCAGATGCTCGGCGAGATGCAGGACCGCGGCGCGGACTCGGCCGGCATCGCCATCTACGGCGACCCGACGTGGTCGCCGGCCGGCCACGGATGTGTGTCGCTGCTGGAAACCGGTGTGGATGCAGCCGACCTGGATGCGGCCACCGCGGCCGTCGGCGCGGAGCTGGGTAGCGAGGTCACTGCACAGCTCGTCGACGACACCCTCGTCCTCGCCGCAGCCGCCGTCGACTCGGAAACGCTGCTCACCGCCGCAACCGCCGTCTACCCCACCGCCCTGGTCGCCGGTTTCGGTGCCGACCTCACCGTGCTCAAGGGTGTCGGCGCACCGCGTGATCTGGTGCAGTCCTGGGGACTTCCGAGCGCGAGCGGTTGGCAAGGTGTCGGCCACACGCGCATGGCGACCGAGTCGGCGGTGACCCCGTCGGGTGCGCATCCGTTCGCCGTCGGGCCCGAGCAGTGCCTGGTGCACAACGGATCGTTCTCCAACCACGCCACCATCCGTCGCGAGCTACGTGCCGAAGGGGTGTCCTTCGACAGCGAGAACGACACCGAAGTAGGCGCCCGCTTCGTCGCCCACCAGCTCGCACAGGGCAAGGACGTGGAGACCGCACTGAAGGAGGTGTGCACCACCTTCGACGGCTTCTACACCCTGCTGGTGTCCAACCACGATTCCTTCGCCGTGGTGCGCGACGCCATCGCCTGCAAACCGGCAGTCATCGCCGAAACCGACGACTGGGTCGCCATGGCCAGCGAGTACCGCGCGCTGGCGAACCTGCCCGGCGTCGAGAATGCACGTATCTGGGAACCCGAGCCTGAGGTGGTCTACGCATGGACACGCTGAATTCCAACACATTTGATCTCGCCACCACACCGCTCCGCGAGGTCAACGCCGCCCTTCACAACGATGACGTGTGCGGCGAGATCGTCATCGACCATCCCTCCGGTGCGCACAGTGTCGCCGCGGGCGTGAATGCGCCCGTCAAGATCACCGTCAACGGACACGTCGGCTACTACGCCGCAGGCATGAACCAGCAGGCCGAGATCACCATCAACGGCAACGCGGGAACCGGTGTGGCCGAGAACATGATGAGCGGCACCGTGGTCGTCAAGGGCAACGCGTCGCAGTCGGCCGGTGCCACCGCGCACGGCGGCCTCCTGGTGGTCGAAGGTGACGCGGCGGCGCGCTGCGGCATCTCGATGAAGGGCGTCGACATCGTCGTCGGCGGCAACGTAGGCCACAACAGCGCTTTCATGGCGCAGGCCGGCCGGATGGTGGTTCGCGGCGATGCCGGTGACGGACTGGGAGATTCGATCTACGAGACCCGCATCTACGTCCGCGGCGAGGTCGGCTCGCTCGGCGCGGATTGCGTCGCCAAGCCGATGCGTGCCGAGCACCTCGACGAATTGGCGGGTCTGCTGAAGGCCGCCGGCTTCAAGGATGACGATCCCAAGGACTACACCCGTTACGGCTCGGCCCGCGAGCTCTACCACTTCCACGCCGACAACACGTCAGCGTACTGAGCATTTCGGAGAACACCATGACCGACACCCGATCGATCGAACAGCGCGGGCTGCGCGAGTCCGCCACCTTCGACCGCACCACGATCGCCGCCATCCAGCGGGCCGCCGACACCGGCATCTACGACATCCGCGGCTGGGGCGCCAAACGCAAGCTGCCGCACTTCGATGATCTGCTGTTCCTGGGCGCTTCGATGTCGCGTTACCCGCTGGAGGGCTACCGCGAGCGCTGCGACACCGATGTCGTCCTCGGTAGCCGAAATGCCAAGTACCCATTGCATCTCGACACACCGGTCACGATCGCCGGAATGAGCTTCGGTGCGCTGTCGGCCGGGGCCAAGGAAGCGTTGGGGCGCGGTGCATCGGAGGTCGGGACGTCCACCACCACCGGTGACGGTGGCATGACGCCGGAGGAGCGGGGGCAGTCGAAGAACCTCGTCTACCAGTACCTGCCGTCGCGCTACGGCATGAACCCCGACGACCTGCGTCGCGCCGATGCGATCGAGATCGTGCTGGGTCAGGGCGCGAAGCCCGGCGGTGGTGGAATGCTGCTGGGCCAGAAGATCTCCGAGCGCGTCGCATCGATGCGTACCCTGCCGCAGGGCATCGATCAGCGCAGTGCGTGCCGGCACCCGGACTGGACCGGACCCGACGACCTCGCCATCAAGATCAACGAGTTGCGCGAGATCACCGACTGGGAGAAGCCGATCTACGTCAAGGTCGGCGCCACCCGCACCTACTACGACGTGAAGCTGGCCGTGCATTCGGGCGCCGACGTCGTCGTCGTCGACGGCATGCAGGGCGGCACCGCCGCGACCCAGGACGTGTTCATCGAGCACGTCGGTATCCCGACGCTGGCCGCGATTCCGCAGGCAGTGCAGGCGTTGCAGGAGCTGGGAGTTCACCGAGAAGTGCAGCTCATCGTCTCGGGCGGCATCCGCAACGGTGCCGATGTCGCCAAGGCGATGGCATTGGGTGCCGACGCGGTCGCCATCGGTACTGCCGCCCTCATCGCGTTGGGCGACAACGATCCCCGCTACGCCGCCGAGTACGAGGCATTGGGTTCGGCCGCCGGTTACTACGACGACTTCCAGGACGGCAAGGACCCGGCGGGCATCAGCACCCAGGACCCGGAACTGTCGGCGCGGTTCGATCCCGTCGAGGGGGGCCGTCGCCTCGCCAACTTCCTTCGGGTGATGACCATGGAGGCACAGACCATCGCCCGCGCCTGCGGCAAGGCGCATCTGCAGCACCTCGAGCCCGAAGACCTGGTGGCCATCACCATCGAGGCCTCGGCCATGGCGCGGGTGCCGCTGGCCGGCACGAGCTGGATTCCGGGCGCCGGGTTCTGAGGCGGCCCCCGACGACGCATGGCTTTCACTCAGTGAAAGCCATGCGTCGACTTCCGTGATCGCCGACTCCTATGGTCATGCCATCGCATCACCTCACAGGATCGGAGAGCGCCCATGAGTTCAATGGCCCCCACCCGCACCCGGGTGGCCATCGTCGGCGGCGGTCCGGCCGGCCTCATGTTGTCGCATCTGCTGTACGTCGCCGGCATCGAGAGCGTCGTCGTCGACAACCGCACTGTCGAGCAGATCGAGACGACCCACCGCGCCGGCATCCTCGAACGCGACAGCGTGCGCCTGCTGGTCGACTCGGGCGTCTCTGACCGGGTGCTCACCGACGGCCACGAACACGAAGGCATCTCGTTGCGCTTCGGTGGGGTGAGCCATCGCATCGACTTCCAGAAGCTGGCGGGCGCGTCCTGCTGGCTGTACCCGCAGACCGAGGTGTTCATCGACCTGCATCGCGCCCGTACCCGCGACGGTGGTGAGCTGCGCTACGGAATCACCGACACAGAGGTCGTCGACGTCCTCGACACCCCGACTGTGCGCTACACCGATCCGGACGGTGTCCGGCACACGATCACCGCCGACCTCGTCGTCGGCGCGGACGGTTCCCGCAGCATCTGCCGCAAGCTCGTCGCCGACCCGCACATGTACTTCCGGGAGTACCCGTTCGCCTGGTTCGGTGTGATGGTGCAGGCGCCACCGAGCGCACCCGAATTGATCTACAACCGCTCGCCGCAGGGTTTCGCGCTGATCAGTCAGCGCACCGACACCGTGCAACGCATGTACTTCCAGTGCGACCCCACCGAGGACCCCGAGGCCTGGTCCGACGATCGGATCTGGGAACAACTGCACACCCGGCTGTCCGGGTCCGACGGATTCCGGCTCCAGGACGGACCCGTCATCGAGCGGACCGTGCTGCCGTTCCGCAGCTTCGTGCAGTCGCCGATGCGACATGGCCGGCTGTTGCTGGCCGGTGATGCGGCACATACGGTTCCGCCTACCGGCGCCAAGGGACTCAACCTCGCGCTGTCCGATGTGCGGGTGCTGGCCGAGGTCATCGAACGCGCGCTGAACAACAGCGACGACGACGCACTCGACACTTACACCGCGCGCGCCCTGTCGCGGGTGTGGAAGGCCCAGCACTTCTCGTACTGGATGACGACGATGCTTCACAACAGTTCGGACGCATCGGAATTCGACGAACAGCGCCAACTCGGTGAACTGGAGACGCTGGTCTCCTCCGAGGCCGGCTCCACCTATCTCGCGGAAGGGTACACAGGATGGCCACACCATTGATGTCCGGCGCCGACGAACAGTCGGACGTCATCGACCACGGCGGTGCGTCGTCGGATGCTGCAGCCGGTACACAGCGACAGATCAGTGACGAGATCGCCCACATCGCAACCGCATATGCCGACGGATTGACCGCCGGTGCGAGCCCCGAGACCCGCCCACGGCTCGACTATGCCCCCTACCGCTCCAGCTTGCTGCGGCATCCCACGAAGGACTTCCGCCACTCCGACCCCGAGGGCATCGAACTGTTCTCGCCCGCGTTCGGACACCGGGACGTCGACCCGCTGGAGGCGGACCTGACGATCCAACACGGCGGTGACCCCATCGGGGAGCGCCTCGTGGTGACCGGGCGAGTGCTCGATAGTGCGGGACGGCCGGTGCGCGGGCAGCTGGTCGAGGTGTGGCAGGCCAACGCGGCCGGTCGCTACATCCACAAGCGCGACCAGCATCCGGCGCCGATCGACCCCAACTTCACCGGCGTCGGGCGCTGCCTGACCGATGACGACGGCTGGTACAAGTTCACCACCATCAAGCCGGGGCCGTACCCGTGGAAGAACCACCACAATGCGTGGCGACCGGCGCATATCCACTTCTCGGTGTTCGGCACGGCGTTCACCCAACGGCTCGTCACCCAGATGTACTTCCCTGGCGATCCGCTGTTCGCGTTCGACCCGATCTATCAGGCCATCGTCGATCAGCAGGCCCGCGACCGTCTGGTCGCCGACTACGACCACGATCTGACCCAACACGAGTGGTGCACCGGATACCGTTGGGACATCGTTCTGAACGGCGCCGGCCAGACCCCGATGGAGGAGGACCAGTGACCCTCACGCCGACCCCCGGCCAGACCGTCGGCCCGTTCTTCCACTACGCGCTGCCCTTCGAGGGTGGTGCCGAACTGGTGTCCGCCGGCCACCCTGATCGGATCAGGCTGCACGGCACGGTGTTCGACGGTGCCGGAGATCCGGTGCCCGACGCCCTGATCGAGATCTGGCAGCCCGACGGTGCGGGTAATGTCAGTTCGGCGACGGGCTCCCTGCGCCGCGACGGCTTCACCTTCACCGGTTTCGGACGTGCGCAGACCGACCGCGTCGGACACTACACGTTCGCGACGGTGGCGCCCGGCGCGGCGAACGAAGGCGGCGCACCGTTCTTCGCGGTGTGCGTGTTCGCACGCGGGTTGCTCGACCGACTGTTCACCCGCGCCTACCTACCGGACAGTTCACCGGCACTCGCCGCGGATACGCTGTTGAACTCGGTGCCCGACGATTGCCGCGCCACCTTGATCGCCGAGAAGGACGCCGACGGCTACCGCTTCGACATCCATCTGCAAGGCGAGGTTGAGACGGTGTTCCTCGATCACGGCGGCCGATGAGTAATCTGCTCTGGCCGGGTGATCACCATGCCGGTGACTACTTCACCGACAGTGCGTTTCTGGATGCCATGCTGCGGGTGGAAGCGGCGTGGTCGGTGGCTCTCACCGAGGCCGGGGTGGCGCCGCCCGACGCGGCGGTGACCTACGACGTGTTGCGCGATCTGGTCGGTGACGCAGATCTGTCCGCCATCGCCGACGACGCGGAATCCGGCGGGAACCCGGTCATCCCGCTCGTGAAGATGCTTCGCGGCCGGGTGGACACGGTAGCCGTGGGCAGATGGCTGCACCGGGGGCTCACCAGCCAGGACGTCGTGGACACCGCGGTCATGCGCTGTGCCGCTGACGCATCCGAGGCGGTCGCCGTCGAGCTGGAGCGCCAGGCCCGGATCCTGGCCGATCGCTCCGACGAACACCGGCACACCCCGATGGTGGCGCGCACCCTGACCCAGCATGCGGTGCCGACGACCTTCGGTCTCAAGGCGGCGATGTGGCTGCGTGGCGTGCTCGACGCGCGCGAGCAGGTCGCAGAAGTGTCCTTTGCGGTGCAGCTCGGCGGTGCGGGCGGGACGTCGGCGGCGGTCGTCGAACTCGCCGGCGGTGGCCCTGCCCGAGTGGCGGCCGAGACATCGACGATCGTGGCCCGTGAACTGGGTCTGGAGGCCACCACGCCGTGGCACGGTGCACGCAGCGCCGTGACCCGCATCGGTGACGCCGCCGTCACCTGCACCGACAGTTGGGCGCATATCGGCAACGATGTGCTCGCGCTGTCACGACCGGAAATCGGTGAGCTGACCGAGGGAGCCGGCGGCGGGTCGTCGACGATGCCGCACAAATCCAACCCGGTGCTGTCGGTACTCATCCGGCGGGCAGCGCTCGCCGCGCCGCCCTTGGCATCGAGTCTGCACCTGGCCGCGGTGGACACTGTCGACGAACGCACACCCGGGGGTTGGCACGTCGAATGGGACACGCTGCGGACCCTGTTGCGCCGCACCCTGGTCGCAGCCCGTCAGACCACGCGGCTCGTCGACGAACTGCGGGTCCACACCGACCGCATGGCGCACCGCCTTGCCGAGGCTGGCGACGCCGTCACCTCGGAGCAGACGACCATGGCCGAGATCGCCGGCCACACCCCGGCCGGTCAGTACCTTGGCGCCCCAGACTTCTACATCGACGCGCAACTCGAGCGCCTACGCACCATGACCAGGACACCATGACCAGGACAGGAGACCGATGATGAGCCGATACGACGACGGCATGGCGGTGCGACGCGAGGTCCTCGGCGACGCGCACGTCGACCGGGCGACCGACACCATCACCGACCTCACCCGCGACTTCCAGGAACTCATCACCGAATACGCGTGGGGCAGCATCTGGACGCGACCCGGCCTGGATCGTCGCAGCCGTTCGATGATCACGTTGACGGCACTGATCGCCCGCGGGCACCACGAAGAACTGGCCATGCATCTGCGCGCCGCGTTGCGTAACGGGCTGACTCGCGACGAGATCACCGAAGTGCTGCTGCAGTCGGCGATCTATTGCGGTGTGCCCGACGCGAACACGGCGTTCCGGATCGCGAACGGGGTGTTCGCGGAGATCGACGCGGCTCAGTGACCGCATGCTCTGACTAGTCGGTCTCGTCGGCCTCCCGTCTGCGGCGATTGCGCTCCCGTTCTTGTTGTCGGCGGGCGTGTTTGGCTTCTACCCGGGTCATGGATCGGGTGGGTGGTGGAGGCTTCGCGTTCCGGGGTGGTTCGGTGTCGTCGGGCGGCGCGGGTGGGTCTGGTGACGCGAACCGGATGCGGAGCAGTCCGGGGAACATGCTCTCGAGATTGTCGGGGTCGCCCTCGATCACCAGACCTTCCGGAGTTTTGAATTCGGTGCGAAGGCGGCCGCTGCGGTCGCGGTACATGTCGTCGACCCAGCGGCCGAAGGTTTTCAGGATGTGGAAGAACCGGCCCTTGATGTTCAGGTTCTCCGGCGCGGTCTGCCCACCTGCCGCCGGGTGGGCGTGGTTGTACTCGTGGACATGTTCGACATCGCCCTCGAACGCGGGAGTCGCATCGCCGGGCACCACGCTGTGTCCATCGCGCACCCGTACATAGGTGTCCAGCGCGGCCGAGGGGCGGTAGGGGTCGGAGGGCAGATGCGCGGGCAGGGTGAAGGTGCCATCCGGATTCTGCGGAGTGCCTTTCGGGACCAACCTCTTGACGATGGCGTCCGGTCGCGCTGCCAGGTCTCGCACGTGTTCGTCCGAGATCACTCCGTGCCCGTCGACGAACCCGGCGTTCTCGGCAGTGCCTGCGAGGGTTCCCTCGTCGCAGACGACGTGAATGACCACCTTGGCATCCACCGGCGGCACCGTGGCCGGCTCAGGAATCTCTGCGGCACAGTCCTCTCGGCCGCACAGACATTCGAACCGCGTGCCCGATAGCAATGCGAACATCGCATCCGAGGCGCGCTGCGCCTTCGTGCGTTCGTCATGAGCGCACACCGCGGCCGCCAGAGACTTGACGGCGGCCGCGGCGATACGGACGTTCTCCGCCGCCATCGTGGCAGAAATCTCGGCCATCCCATCTGGCTGCGGCTTGGTTGACATCCGCCGATCGGCCAGCGCGCGTCTGCGTGCTTCTCGGACCGCGTCCGGGTCGTGGCGGAAGACAACGCGGTCGATCATGTCTCGCAATCGCTCGGCGGACCACGCGCCACGATGCAGGTCCAACTCGGCCGCGATCTCGGCATCCACATCGGCCATGCAGGCATGCCCGGTGAGCAGATCGGTCCGCGCAATGATCGTCGAGACCCGGGCCTGGGAGATCTGGCCGTTGCGGAGTCGCTCGGCGACCTCGGGAAGGCGATCCCGCAACGCGACTGCCTCCCGCAGGACCTGCTCGGCGGCATTCTGGGAAACACTCAGTGCCAACGCGATCCGAGCTGCGCAGTCGGCGAAACCGTCGACCACCAACATGTCCTCCGGACGTTTCCCATCGCCGACAATTCGGCGATGGAGCTCGGCGGCGAGCTGATAGTCGTGCCAGGCCAGATACGCTCGTCCGCGTTGGGACGAGGCCATCGACCCGAGCAGGCCATTGGTGTCTGCGTCTGCGACGTCATCGCCATGGAGACGGCCGGTGAAGCGGGGCGCAAGATCCGGCCACGGCGAGGGTTCACCCCACCAGGACGACAACGCCCAATCGCGACTCGACACCGCCAGCACCTTTCAGAGAATGGACACGGCGAAACCACACGTCCCACATAGCTCTGAAAGTGACCGACCCCCGTGGGCCGATCCGGTATCACATCAACACTTCGATTTCGCTGTTACCCAATTTATGCCATCGCACCGACAAGAATGGTCTCCGCAGTTCAACTCGGGTTTTGGTCCGGAGACCGATCACTCCGGATGAATCGCGCACACCAGGATCTCGACGAGCGCTCGTTCCTCGGTCGGGTCCCGCGGGGGGAGCGTCACGATGGACAGGATCGATCGGATCGCGAAGCGGACCTGCACGCCGTCGGCCGCGTCGAGGCCCATCAGCTCGGCTGCGGTCGCGATGATCGTCGGCGAGTGGATGACGGTGTCCGCCGCGGCGTAGACCCGACGCGACTCGACGAACTGCCGGATCACCGGGTCGGCGCGAATCGCTCGCACGGCCACGGTGATCGCAAGGAGCGCCCGCTCTCGCCCTTCGAGACCGGCGACCGACTTCTCGACCTCGGTGACCACGGCCGCCGAGGAGAACGCCCACACCGCCTCGAGCAACTGCTTCTTGCCGCCGACGTGACGGTAGACGGTCGCCCGCGAACAGTGGGCTCGACGTGCGAGGTCGTTGAGGTCGAACCGGTCGAGGCCGGCGCCGCCGATCATCTCTGTCGCGAGTGCGTAGAGGCGATCGCGGGCCGTTTGGTTGCGGTCGCCATTCACCAGCCAGTCATCTGTCATGTTCTCAGTGTGAGACATCTGGCTGAGATGTTTCACCCGTTTGTCGAGGTCGGGCACACGGCATGAGACGGCGCGCACCACGACCAGACATCCGATGTGTCGACTTTCCCGCAACCTGTTGCTCTGTACGCGCGATGGAGTCGACGCTGGTCAGGTGCATGATCTGGACAACCCCTATCCGTACTACGAGACGTTGCGGACCGACACGCCGGTGGCCCGGCTCGCCGACTCCCCGTTCTACGTGGTGACGAGCTGGGATCTGATTGCCGAGGCCGTGGCCCGGCCCGATCACTTCTCGTCAAATCTCACCGCGACGATGGTGTGGAACGCCGATGGCACCGTGACCACGTACCCGATCGCGGAACTGGATTCACCCATCCACGCGCTCGCCACCGCCGACGACCCGGCGCACCGGGACCATCGCAGGATGGTGATGCCGTCTCTGGTCGCCAAACGTATCGGTCAACTCGAACCGTTCATCGATCACACCGTGAAGCGACTGTGGGACAGCGGAATCGACAGCAACGGAATCGACGGCAACCGGATCGACTGGATGACGGCGGTCGCGCACCGGGTGCCCATGGCCGTCGTCGCCGAACTCCTGGGATTCCCGACCTACGACATCGACGACCTGATCCGCTGGTCGTTCGCGACCACCGTGCTGCTCGACGGAGTGGTGACCGCCGAACAGTTGACGGCGGCCACTCAGGCAGCGACCGAACTCGGCGGCCACATCGCTGAATCCTTCACTGCGACCCGCGACGATCCGGGCGGCGGCGTCATGGGCGACCTCGCGACCCTGGTGAACCGAGGCGACCTCGATGAGTCGACAGCGATCATCATGCTCATTCAACTCGTCGCGGCCGGGGCGGAATCCACCGTCAGCCTCCTCGGCAACGCCGTGTGGCTGCTCGGCGAGCAGCCGGAACTGGTCGGACAACTGCGGGACAATCGTGATCTCGTGCGCCTCTTCGTCGAGGAGGCGCTGCGCGTCGAATCGCCGTTTCGCGGTCACTACCGCCACGTCGTGCACGACACCACACTGGGGGACGTGGCATTGCCCGCCAACTCCCACCTCTATCTGATGTGGGGCGCTGCCAATCGCGACGCCGAGCATTTTGATGAGCCGGACCGGGTGAACCTGGATCCGGCCGTGCGGCGACCACACATGGCGTTCGGGAAAGGGCTACACCTGTGTGTCGGAGCGGCGCTGGCGCGACTCGAGGCGCGGGTGGCGGTCAACCACCTACTCGATGCCACCACCGACTTCACCGTCCATGGCGCGAACCCCCAGTGGGAACGAAGCCTGCTGGTGCGTCGACTGCGCACATTGCCGCTGACCGTGACCTGACAGGGCTCGAGCTCGCTACACTCGATTCCACTGAGTGAAAGGCGACGATGGCAGGTAACACGGGCGCCCCGGGCCAATCGGTGGCCGCGCGCACGCTGGCGGTGCTCGCCGCCTTCGACCGCACCCACCGCGCGTTGACCCTCACCGAGATCGCCGAGCGCGCCGACCTTCCGGTGCCGACGACGCATCGCCTGGCCCGCGAGCTCGAGTCATGGGGCGCGCTGACCCGTCGGCCCGACACCCGCTACGTCATCGGACGGCGGCTGTGGGATCTGGGGCTTCTGGCCCCGATCCAATCGGGTATCCGGGAGGTCGCCGCGCCCTTCTTGCAGGACTTGTACGCCGCGACGTTCGCCACCGTGCATCTCGCCGTCCGGGAGGGAACCCAGGTGCTGTATCTGGATCGCCTGTCGGGACGCGCGTCTGTGCCGGTGGTCAGTCGCGTGGGTAGCCGACTTCCGTTGCACTGCACCGGAGTCGGCAAGGTTCTGCTCGCGCATGCACCCGACGGGATACGGCGTGAGGCGATGAGTGACCTGCGCCCGATGACGCCGCACACGATCGTCGCGCCCGGGGTGTTGGAGCGACAACTCCGCCAGATCCGGCAGCAGGGCTACGCGACCACCACCGAGGAGATGACGCTGGGCGCCTGCTCGATCGCGGTGCCGATCCGCCGGGGCGAGGAGGTGGTTGCCGCGCTCGGGGTGGTGGTGCCGTCGCTGGGGCGCAACCGCGCGTCCTTGGTGGCCGCTGCGCAGGTGGCGGCGCAGGGAGTCGGCCGCACGTTGGGCGGGGCCCTGCCGCCCCCCGCGACGGTCTGAGCGGGTCAGATGTCCGCGCGGTCGAGGCCGGTCAAGAACTTGTCGACCCGCGGCCACGTCTGCGCGGTCGCCTCGCTGCCTGCGATCAGACCCAGATGGCTGGTCTCGACGGTGGTGAACTGCACCTCGGGCGAGTCGGCGAAGATCTCCACGCCGTGTCGCGCTGCACCCCAGCTGACGATCGCGTCGCGATGGCTACCGAACAGCTGGATCGGGAGCGCGATGGATGTGAGGTCGATGCTGCGATCACCGAATCGCAGTACGCCGCCGGCGATTTCGTCGCGGAAAACAAGATTCTCCCACATCTGCTCGGCCAGCTTGCCGGGATATCCGGGCAGCGCCTCCTGGAACCAGTCGATGACTTGCATCCGCGCCAACGCCTCCGTGTTGTCCGCGTTGCGGAGGATGTAGCCGGGCTTCTTGATCTCGCGTTCCCACGCGGTCGCGCGGTACCCGAGGCGCACCAGCGGCGCCGGGATGCCGCCCATCGCTTTCAGTGCGTACGTCACTGGGGCGGGACCGAGCGGCCGGATGAGCGTCTTCACCAACGGATACGGCTGTACCAGAGAGTAATTGAGCGGTGTGCCGATCGCGGTGATCGACCGGACGGGCAGGTCGGGATGTGCTGCGGCGGTGAGGAACGCGACGGTGCCGCCCAGGCTCCATGCGGCGAGGTCTACTGTGCTCGAAGGGTCGCCGTAGTCGGCGAGCACGTGTCCGATGGCGGCGGGGACGATGACGTCGCAGAAGTCCTCGAAACCGAGATGGCGGTCGGCATAACCCATCTCGCCGAAGTCGACCACGTACGGGATGCGTCCGGTCGCCAGCAGTGCTGCGACCACCGACATGTCCGGCGCGAGGTCGTAGCAGCGGGCGGGGACTGCGAGCGGCGGGACCAGCAGGACCGGTGGGCGTCCTGCACTGCGTGCCGCATCGACGTCGGCGGTGGTTCCGTAGCGGCGTAGCGTCCGATGCCGCCCCTCGGAAAGGGTGACGTGCGAGGTGGGCTGGTCATCGGCCACGCGTTCACCGCGCGTCAGGCGGTAAAGGGTACGGACACCGTCGAGCATGGGCACCTTCCGGTCTCGTTGGGACACGGGGTGCGATCCTACGGGAGGCTCAGCCGGCGGCAGCCAGGATGGCCCGCGTGTAGGCCTCGGAGCGGTCGGATCCGATGATGCCCGGTGCCATCTTGTTCATGACGTAGGAGATGGTCATCTTCTGCAGCGGGAACATCACAGTGATCGACCCTCCCCATCCACCCCAGAAGCAGATCCGTTCGTCGGGGAGTGAGGGCACGGTCGCGGGTTCGGGAAGACCGAATCCGATTCCCCAGCGCAGCGGCACGCCCAGAACGAGGTCGTCGCCGCGTGTCTGTTCGTCGAAGATCTGATCGATCGTCTTCTCCGTCAGCAGCTGCACGCCGTCGACGGTCCCGCCGCGGGAGATCACCGACATCGTTCGTACGAGGGCGCGGGCGTTGGTGTGGCCGTTCAGTGCCCCCATGTCGGCACGACGCCACTCGATGGTGTTTGCGGCGGCGGCTGACGCCACTGGCCCGGTGAAGGTCTTGAACATCGGCGAATCGGTGGGCAGTGCCGCGATGTCGATCGGCAGCGGTGGGGGTGGGATCACCTCGGCGATCCGTGCGTCGTCGTCCGGCCCTGCACCGATCTGTAGATCGACTCCCAGCGGGCCGGCGATCTCGTCGGCGACGAACTGTGTGAGATGTTTGCCGGTTACCCGGCGGACGATTTCGCCCAAGAGGTGGCCCTGGTTCTGCGCGTGATAACCCGACGCGGTGCCGGGTTCCCACCACGGGGCCTGGCGAGCGAGGTGTTCGACCGAGGTGTCCCAGTTGTACATGTCGGTGAGCTCGAACGGCTGATCCCACCCCGAGACCCCCGAGGTGTGCGCCATGATGTGGCGGACCTCGATATCGTCTTTGCCGTTCTGGGCGAATTCCGGCCAGTAGGTTGCGACCGGTGCGTGTAGGTCGACGAGTCCTCGGTCGGCCAGCATGAGGACCGCGAGCGCGGTGACCTCCTTGGTGGTCGACCACACGTTGACGATGGTGTCGCGCTCCCACGGAAGTGTTCGGGCGGCGTCGCGGAACCCGCCCCAGACATCGACCATCAGTTCGCCGTCGACGTCGACGGCGATGGCCGCACCGAGTTCGTTGCCTGAGTCGATTTGGGCGGCAAGCTCATCGCGCACCCGCTCGAACTTCGGATCGATGTGACCGTGGACGTCGGGTGTCTCGGACATGTCGGACTCCTTGCCGGACGACCGCGGTGTCGCCCTCTCGGCCGACCGTAGAACATGTTCCGGCGGCCCGGTTGCGGTTTGCGCCGGTTGCCGGCACAAACCGCAACCGCCGACTCATCCTGCGTCGCGCAGCTCGCGGCGCAGGATCTTGCCGGTGACCGTCTTCGGGAGCTCGCAGACGATCTCGACCTCGCGCGGATACTTGTAGGCGGCCATCTGCTCCTTACAGAACTCGACGAGCTCGGCGGTGTCGACCGTCGCGCCGTCCTGCAGTGACACATAGGCCTTGACGGTCTCGCCGCGATACTCGTCGGGCACCCCGATCACGGCAGCCTCCCGCACCGCGGGATGGGTGTACAGCACGTCCTCCACCTCGCGTGGCCACACCTTGTAGCCCGACGCGTTGATCATGTCCTTCTTGCGATCGACCACGTAGAACCAGCCGTCGCTGTCCATGAATCCGACGTCGCCGGTCTTCAGTGCACCGCCGGGAATCGATTCGGCCGTCTTGTCCGGCTTGTTCCAGTAGCCCTTGACCACCTGCGGACCGGATGTGACGAACTCGCCGACTTCGCCGACGGGAAGGTCTTCGCCATCCTCCCCGACCACCCGGACGACCGTGTTGAACACCGGCACTCCCACCGACAGTGCACCCGAGGTCGCGTCGACGGGCGCCCGAACACCGAGCGGGACACCGTGTGACGGCGACGACGTCTCCGTCAGCCCGTAGATGTTGTGGATGTAGGCGCCGAAGACCTGCTCGAGCCGGTCGGCCATCGCCGGTGCGATCGGCGCGCCACCGGAGTAGAGAATACGCAGACTCTCGAAGTCGGCCGGTGTGGCACCGGGGGCGGCGGACAACGCGTTGAACGCGGTGATCGCCGCGACGGTGAACACCGGCCGGCGTTCGCGGATCGCGTCGAGCGTGACGTCCGGGGCAAACCGGTGTGTCAGCGTCAGCGGTGCCCGCACCAGCATCGCGATCATCACATGTCCCACGAGTCCGGTGATGTGGAACAACGGCGCGACGCCGAGCACCCCCTCGCCCGGTTTCAGACCCGTCCAGTCGCGGTAGGTCTGCGCGTTGAACGCCAGGTTTCCATGAGTGTTCATGGCGCCCTTGGGTTCTCCGGTGGTACCGCTGGTGTAGGTGAGGACGGCGACATCGTCGGCGGTGAGGGTCGGCGCCGGCAACGACGATCCGTCGAAGCCGTCGATCGTCTCGACCAGATCGCGGGTGCCGGGATTGCGGCGGCGCTCGACGCCGGCGAACAGCCGAGGATCATCGCGCGTCTGAAAGTCGAGCGGAGACGTCGTGAAGACCGTTCGGACCGCCGTCTTCCCGGTGGCGATGACCGGCGCGGCCACATCGTCGTAGAGGTCGTCGAGGGTGAGCAACGCCGTTGCGCCGGAATCGACCAGCATGTAGGTGAGTTCGCGCTGCTTGTTCATCGGATTGATCGCGACGGCGATACCGCCGGCCTTCCATGCCGCCACGATCCCGATGATGAAGGCCGGATTGTTCTGAACGTAGACCGCGAGACGATCACCGGCCGAGAATCCATCGCCGACGAGTGCGGACGCCAGCGCCGTCGCGGCCCGATCCACGTCGGCGAAGGTCAGCGTCGCGTCGAAGTAGTAGAGAAAAGGGCTGTCCGGCTCGGCCGCCACCGCAGCATCGAACACGTCGAGGGCGGTGGTGTACTCGGCCTCGATGTCGGCCGGGCTGCCCGCCGGATAGCGGGTCAGCCACGGCCGATCGGCGTAACTCACTTGATCACCACCGGGTTCACGGGTGCGCCGGTGGCCCGGTGGATCTTCAGCGGCGCAGCCACATAGAAGAACTCGTAGACCCCGTCGGCGGCACAATCCGCGGCGAGTTTCTCCAGGTCGCAGATCTCGGTGAAGGCGATGCCCAGGTTGCGCATCAGCGCATTGTGCAGAACCAACGCGACCCCGTTGTGCGGGTCGGTGGTGACCTCGTTGGCGATGGTGTCGGTGACCAGATTCGGGATCTCCTTGTCCTGGAACCACTTCACCAGTTCTGCGGAATGCACCAAGCCGGGTTCGCAGAAGTCGTCGTAGAACTTGTCGCCCTGCTGGAAGAACAGTTGGAGGTGATTGGTGCGGATGAGCAGGATGTCGCGCGGTTTGATCTCGATACCCTGTGCCGCGGCGCACTTCTCGAGGTCGGTGTGGTCGAAGGTCTCGCGCGGCCCGAGGCAATCCACCCCCCTGAAGCGGGCCATGTCCAGCAGGACCGCGCGACCGGCGACGCCACGTTGTGCGATCGGCTCGACGCTGGCCTTGTCCAGGCCGCCCACGGTGGTGCGGGCGTCATACCCGTTGTAGATCTGGCCGTCGTACCAGACGTGGCCGAGTGCGTCGTACTGCGTGGACCCCTGCAGGAAGGCGTCGATCTTGTCGTCGGCGTAGTGCAGACCGCCCGGGAAGGCCGGGCCGTCGCCGCCCTCATCCCAGTTGGACTCGTCGAAGATCATCTCGCGGGTCGCCGGGCTGCGGCCGGGCCACACCGGATCGCCCTCGGGGTCGCCGATGAGTCGCTGCAGCGTGAACAGTTCGCCCTTCTTGATCAGGCCGACGCCGGCGAGGACCTGCTCGGCGGTGAGGTAGTTGAGGCTGCCGACCTCGTCGTCGGCGCCCCATTTGCCCCAGTTGGAGGGGGAGTCGGCGAGCAGTTCGGTGAGATCAGGTGCAGTCATGGGACGCCTCTCCAGTGAGTCGATGTGAGTGGACTGAACGATTCGAGCGAACGTTCGGAAAGTTCAGGTGAGATGAGGATCACAGGATTCGGGGCGTCCGTCAAGGGGTTTCGCCGAAGTCGAAAAGGGATGTCGGACAGGCGGATTTCGGTTCAGCGGGGCTGAACAAGCATCATCGCCAGGGCGTGATCGGCGTAGTCGTGGGCGACCTCGGCAGGCGTCTTCGGTCCGGCGGTGGAGAACCAGTAGGGCAGGGCCATGCACATGGTGGCGACGACCCGCGCGGTGCCACGCGGATCCGGCGATGCGAAGGAACCGTCGGCGGCCGCGGCGACGGCCGCATCGTCGAGGCGGGCCTGCAGGCGTCGGCGGGCGTCGAGGATGACGCTGCGGTCGGGTTCCTCGAGGCTACGCATCTCGGTGGCCGTGATGAACGCCAAGTCTCGGCGTACCGCATGGCAGAGCGCCAGCGCCTCGACCATCAGCGCAAAGCGCTCAGCAGGCCGCTCGCCCTCGGCATCCGCTGCCAGCACGCGCCATTCGATGTCGGCCATCGTCTGGGTCATGAGCGTCACCAAGAGATGCTGCTTGCTCCGGTGATAGTGGTAGATGCCGGCCACGCTGCTGTCGGCGGCGGTCGCCACCAGGCGCATCGTCGCACCGTGATAGCCGACGTCGGTGAACACCTCGACCGCGGCACGTAGCGCCGGGTCGAGATCGAGATCGCTGAATCGGCGCCAGTCGGAGGTGGGTGTGGCCCCGAGGGTGTCGGACTGGCGGGCGGGTGGCGGACTCACCAGGTGGCCGGGCGAGACGTCGAGGCGCCGGGCGATCTGGTGCAGGCGATCGATCGTGAGCGCGACCTTGCCGTTCTCGATGGCGCTCATCGTCCCGACGCTGACCCCGATGTCGGCGGCCAGGGCGCGCAGGGTCAGGCCGGACTGCACACGCGCCTGGCGGACCGCCGGTCCGGTCAGGTTCTGTTCAGCCATGCTGAACACGGTAGCGCTGTGTAACACGGTAGCGCTGTGTGCCGGTCACCGTAGACTTCACCCGACGATGTCGACTCCTCGGGGGGACGGAAAGGTGACGGTCGGGTGAGTGCCTACGACGACCGGCCGTGGCTCGCCCATTACGGCGGACGGCCCGCACATCTGCGGGTGGAGTTCGGTACCGCGATGGACATGTTCGACGCCGCGGTCGCGGCAGCCCCGGATGCCCCGGCCGTGCACTACTTCGACTCCACGCTCACGTGGTCCGGCCTCGATCACGCATCGGACGCGTTGGCTGCGTTGCTGCTGGCCCGTGGATTCGGTCCGGGCGACCGGTGTGCCCTGTTCGTCCAGAACGATCCGGCGTTCGTGATCGGTCTGGTGGCGGCGTGGAAGGTGGGTGGTGTCCCGACCGCGATCAGTCCGATGAGCAAGGTGGACGAGTTCACCTGGTTCCTGCAGCGTTACCGGCCGGCGGCGTTGCTGGCGCTCGATGATCTGTACCTCGAGGTCGTCCGGCCCGCGATTGCCGATGACCCGGGCATCGCGGTTCCGGTGGTGGTGACGGTCAGTGGGTTGGACGGACAGACGCGCGACGATCCGCGGCTGTTCGCGGGTCTGCGTCGCCATCGGCCCCCGGACACGATCGACCTCGCGGCACTCGTCGCCGGGTTCGATGGTCCGGCACCGCGGCGGCGACCCGTGGGTCCGGCCGATGTCGCCGCGCTGTTGCCGACGTCGGGCACGACCGGCTTTCCCAAAGGCGCCCGGATCAGTCATGCCAATCTGACGTTCAACACCCAGATCTACCGCGAATGGACCGGAGTCGACGTCGGGGAGCCGATTCTGGCGCTGGCGCCGGTCTTTCACGTCACCGGTCTCGTGGGAGCGGTGACCCTGGCGATGCTGCTCCGGTCGCCGGTCGTGGTGACCCATCGCATCCTGCCGGCCGTGATGGCCGACGCGATCCGCGAGTGGCGGCCGGTGTTCGCGGTCGCCGCGATCACCGCCTACATAGGTCTTGCCGACGAGTCCGACATCACGCCGGCGGAGATGTCCTCGCTGCGTTTGCGTTACTCGGGCGGCGCGCCGATCGAACCTGCGGTGGCGGAGCGGCTCGAGGAGGCCCTCGGCGGATACGTGCACAACATCTACGGACAGACCGAGACGACGTCACCGTCGCACATCGTGCCACCGGAACTGCGTTCGCCGGTCGACGAGGAGACCGGGGTGCTGTCGGTCGGGGTGCCGGTGTCGAGCACGGTGGTGCGGGTGGTCGACGACGACGGCCGCGATCTTCCGGTCGGTGAGATCGGCGAATTGGTGACGAGCGGACCGCAGGTCATCGACGGCTACTGGGACGACCCGACGGCCACTGCGGCCGCACTGACCGGCGGCGAATTGCGTACCGGCGATATCGGTTTCATGGACGATGCCGGCTGGTTCTATGTCGTCGACCGCAGGACCGATGTGATCAACGCGGCGGGCTACAAGATCTGGCCGCACGAGGTGGAAGCGGTTCTGGCCAAGCATCCCGATGTCGCGGAAGCGGCGGTCGTCGGCATCCCGGACGACTATCGCGGTGAGTCGGCGAAGGCGTATGTGGTGTTGCGCGCGGGCTCGCCGACGACCGAAGCCGATCTCGTCGAGCACTGTCGCGTCCGGCTTGCGGCCTACAAGTATCCGCGGGAGATCGAGCTGGTGGGTGCGCTGCCGCGTTCGGCGACCGGAAAGTTGTTGCGACGCGAGTTGCGTGGTCAGTCGGCGATCCGACCGTGACTGAAATCGGCCCCGTGAGGGCGATCCGAGGGGATATCCCCTCGGCGCCACCTCACGGGGCCGATTTCAGTCAGGCTGCGGTGCGACCGCGATCTACAGACCCAGATCCCGGCCGATGATGTCCTTCATGATCTCGGTGGTGCCGCCGAAGATCGTCTGGATACGAGAATCGGTGTAGGCGCGGGCAACCCGGTACTCGTTCATGTAGCCGTAGCCGCCGTGCAGCTGCACGCACTGGTCGATGACGCGCTTACCCAGCTCGGTGCACCACCACTTGGCCTTGGAGGCGTCCACCGCGGTGAGCTCACCGTCGACGACGGCCTGCAGGCAGCGGTCGATGTACTGCTCGGCGATGTCGAGTTCGGTGGACATCTCGGCGACGACGAACCGGTTGTGCTGGAAGGTGCCGATCGGCTTGCCGAAGGCCTTGCGGTCCTTGACGTACTGCAGCGTCTCCTCGTACACGGCGCGGGCGCCGGCGATGGCGCCGACGGCGATCGACAGCCGCTCCGACGGCAGGTTCTGCATCAGGTGGTAGAAGCCCTTGTTCTCCTCGCCGAGGAGGTTCTCCCGCGGGACGCGCACGTCGTTGAAGTGCAGTTCGGCGGTGTCGGCGGACTTGAGACCCATCTTGTCCAGCTTGCGTCCGCGCTCGAAGCCCTCCATGTCGCGCTCGACGACGAGCAGCGAGAACGCCTTGTGGCCGGCGGCCGGGTCGGGATTTGTGCGGCACACCACCACGACCAGATCGGAGTTGATGCCGGCCGAGATGAAGGTCTTGCTGCCGCTGAGGATGTAGTGGTCACCGTCGAGCTTGGCCGACGTCTTGATACCGGCGAGGTCGCTACCGGCGCCGGGCTCGGTCATCGCGACCGCGAGGATCGTCTCACCGGTGGCCATACCGGGCATCCAGCGCTTCTTCTGCTCATCGTTGGCCAGATGCAGGAAGTAGGGGACCAGGACGTCGTTCTGCAGGCTCAGTCCCGGTGCCGCACTGCCGAAGCGCGCGAACTCCTCGACGACGACCGCGTTGAAGCGGAAGTCGTCGGAGACGCCGCCGCCACCGAACTCCTCGGGGATGTTGAAACCGAGCAAGCCGGCCTCGCCCGCCTTGGCGTATGCCTCACGGTCGACCTGGCCTGCGGCTTCCCACTTCTCGACGTTGGGCGCGCACTCGCGGGTCAGGAACTCGCGTGCGGTCTGCCGGAGCTGTTCGTGTTCTGCTTCGAAGACGGTGCGTTTCATGTGGTGAACTCCTTCGTGATTCGGGTCTGGTGACGATCGGACGGTCAGGTCGCCGGGCGCGATCCCACCGCCCGCAGCGATGTCGCGGCGTAGGAGACCGCGACCTGTTCCGGGGTTCGTGGCCCGTCGGGCCGGTACCAAGTGGTGATCTCCTGACAGGCGCCGAGCAGATAACGCAACACTTCCCGAGCATCGCCCGGTATCTGGAAATCACCGGAGGCGATGCCGCGCTCCAAAACATCCGCCAGCAGGTCCTCCATCTCGGTGCGCATCCCCACGTAGTGCTGACGATGCGGGTTGTCGGTGTCGAGATAGCGCAGTTCACGTCCGACACTGGCCAACTGCAAGTCTGCGGTCATGTGCAGCACGATCGTCTCGATGGCGTTGGACAGCTGCTGTCGAGGGGTGTCGCCGTCGGCGATGGCCGCGTGCACCCGGGTGAGGACCGACGACATGCCCGCCTCGAGCAGCGCGACCAGGATGCCTTGCTTGTTGTCGTGGTGGTAGTACAGCGTGGGGAGGGAAACGCCTGCACGCGAGGCGATGTCACGGATCGACGTGCCGTGGAAGCCGCGTTCGTGGAACGCGTCCTTGGCGGCGACGAGGGTGATCGGCAGATGCAGGGGTTCCAGCTTGCGCCAGTCACCCGGTGCGGAGGTCGCCGCACCGGGCTCACCGGTCGCCGCCGTCGACACGGTCTCAGACACGCTCGATGATCGTGGCATTCGCCATGCCAGCGCCCTCACACATCGTCTGCAGGCCGTAACGGCCGCCGGTCGCTTCGAGTTGATTGACCAGCGTGCTCAGCAGACGGGTGCCCGACGAACCGAGCGCGTGGCCCAGTGCGATGGCACCACCGCGCGGGTTCAGCTTGGCCGGGTCGGCACCGAACTCGTGGGCCCAGGCCAACGGAACGGGCGCGAAGGCCTCGTTGACCTCGTAGGCGTCGATGTCGTCGATGGTCAGACCCGAGCGTTCGAGGATCTTGCGGGTCGCCGGGATCGGAGCGGTGAGCATGAACACCGGATCGTCGCCCGCCAGCGAGAACGAATGGAACCGGGCGCGCGGTGTGAGACCGAGCTTGGCGGCCATGGTGTCGCTCATGATCAGCGCACCCGACGCACCGTCGGTGAGCGGCGAGGAGTTGCCGGGGGTGATGTGCCAGTTGATCTCCGGGAAACGCTTCGAGTACTCCTCGGAGTAGAACGACGGCTTCAGGCCGGACAGCCCCTCGGCGGTGGTCGAGGCCCGCACCGTTTCGTCGACGGAGTGCGTGATCGTCTGGCCGTCGGCGTTGGTGACGTCGATCGGGATGATCTCGCGGTCGAAGAAGCCCTCGGCCGCGGCCTGCGTGGCGCGGCGGTGCGATTCCGCAGCGAAGGTGTCGAGCGTCTCGCGGTCGAGCTTCCACTTGGCGGAGATCAGTTCGGCCGAGATGCCCTGGCCGACGAGTCCGTCGGGATAGCGGGCAGCGATACTCGGTCCGTACGGACTGCGACCCACCGTGGTGAACCCCATCGGCACACGGCTCATAGATTCCACACCGGCGGCGATGACCACGTCGTAAGCGCCGGCGATCACACCCTGCGCGGCGAAGTGGGCGGCCTGCTGGCTCGATCCACACTGCCGGTCGACGGTGGTGGCGGGCACGGACTCGGGGAATCCGGCCGACAGCAGCGCGGTGCGGGAGATGTTGAGTGCCTGCTCGCCGGCCTGGCCGACGCAGCCGCCGATGACGTCGTCGACGAGGGCGGGGTCGATGTCATTGCGCTCGACCAGGGTGCGCAGCACATGCGCGAGAAGCTCGACGGGCTGGGTTTCCGACAGCGCGCCGCCGGGCTTGCCCTTACCGGAGGCGAGACGGGCGACGTCGACGATGACGGCTTCGGGCATGTGGGTCCTCCCAGGTGTGATGGTGAGTCGAATCGGCAGGTGACATTGCCTGAGTGCACCCCGATCTAACGCTCGTTCTACCTGTCTAGCACGCCGGAACCCGCCGGATCAACAGATCGGCGGGTTCGGGGGCGAACGTTGCTAGATGGCGCCCTGGTCCGCTTCGCCGGCAGGCGTCGCGGTGAAGGTCTTGACGTCGAGCGGGCCGGCAAGCAGATTGCCGATGGCCTTGCCGAGTTCGGCGAGCGCCTCGGCCTGGCCATGCGTGCCGAGCGCTTCCATCGATTCCCACTTCTCGATCATCACCAGGTCGGTCGAGTCGCCGGTGGCCTCGTGCAGTGCGTACTTGAGGCAGCCCGGTTCGGCATGCACCTTCGGGATGGCGGTGAGGACGGCCTCCTTGACGGCAGCTTCCTCGCCGGGCTTGGGGGAGATGGTGGCGACGACGATGACGGGCGACATGGCTGTCTGGCTCCTGAAAGTTGAGGGACGAAACGATCTCCGCTGACGTTAGGGCACGTGTGGCGCGGCGTGGCGGGCTTCGATGGAATCGGCGCTACCGCTTCTGTCAGGACCCGAGATAGGCGACGATGGCATTGGTCAGGCCGCGGCGCGCCTCGTCCAGGTCGGAATAGGTGCCCAACTGCGCCTCCGACACGAGCCCACGCATGGCGCCCGGGATGAATGCGGCGACTTCGCGCACCCGTGCCGGATCGACCTCGAGGTCGGCGAATGCCTTCTGGCAGGCGCGGGCCCAGCTGTCCTTCCACGAGGCGAGTTCGGCTGCGGTGTGCGGAAAGAGTCGTTCGAGTTCGGCGGGATCCCGCGGCAACGCGGCACGCAGCGCCTCGATGGCCCGGGCTTCGGTGGAGGTCAGCCCCGCGAACAGGGTGTCGACGATCTCGGCCACCCGGTCGGGCAGCGGCGCGGTGTTGTTCTCGCGGTAGGGCAGCTCTCCGCGATGCTCGGCGGTACGGCGCAACACTGCTGCCCACAGGCCGTCGACGTCACCGAACTGATACTTCACCGTGCCCCAGGTGGCGCCGATCTCCTTGGCGATCCGATTGGCCGACACCGAACCCGGCTCGCCCGAGGCCAGCGCGGTCACCGCCGCGTCGAGCATCGCCTCGCGGGTGGATCGTCCCCGACGGTTGGTACGCCGTCCGGAGGTGTCGGCGTCGGTGGTCATGACGCCTGATCCTAACGGGGATACCGCCGCGGTCTTGGTCCGTACGATCAAGGGTATGAGGGAATCTGACGGCGAATACTACGTCACGGCCGACGAGCTGAAGGCGTTCTGGGAATCGGGCCGCAAGCACTGGTACATGCGCGAGGACGGGTCCACCGATCTGTACTCCGACGAACTCGACATCACCCACGGCTGGCCGATCTACCTGCGTGATCGCGACGAAGCGTGGCTCGCGAAGTGGGACGGCAACTTTCAGAAGGCGGTCGAGGAGGAGCTCAACCCCAACCTCATCCGGCACTTCGAAGAGCTGACAACCCAGGGAAACTGGCCGCACCAGCAGGACTGAGCGACTGGGCACCGGCCCACTTCGGTATCAAGTCAACTCCAAGTGGGGTGCGCGATGCTTCTCGGCACACACCACCGAGGAGAACCCATGACTGTCGCCGACCCGTCCACCATTCCCGTTCCCGCCCGTCGAGTGCCCACCACGGCTGCCGGTATCGCGCTCGCCTGCAGCGCCCCGATCTGGGCGATCAGCGTCGCCGCAGTCGGCGACCACGAAGGCTTCGGCGCAGCCTCGGTGTTCGGCGGTCTCGCCGCCCTCGCCTTCCAGCTATCCGTGCTCGCGCTGCTGTCGGTGCAGCAGCGCAGCCACGCGATGGGCGTGGGCCGGGTGGCCCGCGTGGGCTACCGCGTCGAGGTGGTGCTCGGTGGTGCGCTGGTGTCGACGATCCTCGACATGTTCTGGCTGGTCCATGGGTCGGTCGTCTGGATGATCTTCGACATCTGCTGGCCGTTGTCGATGCTTGGGATGCTGATCATCGGCATTCGGGTCGCGATCGCGGACCGATGGACCGGTGCGCTTCGCTGGCAGACGCTGTTCGCGCAGAGCTGGCTGGTGTGGGCGTTGCCGCTCGGCGCCATCCCCGGTGTCGGGCTGTGGGGTGCCGTCGTGCAGACCATCCTCGGGTATGGCGGTCTCGGTCTGCTGCTCGCACGCAGGCAGGTGATCACCGCGTCGGCGCCAGTTTCGCAGAACCCCCTATCATAGTTACGTAGAACCCACTATGGTTCTTCTCGGAGGTGCGCGTCCGGAAGGAGAACCGATGGCCAGGACCCCGTTGTCGATGGAGCCGACCGGGTGGTTTCAGGTCGCGTGGTCGGCCGAGATCCGGGTCGGCGCCGTGCACAAGATGAAGTACTTCGGCCGGGAGATGGTCGCGTGGCGCTCGGCGTCGGGAGTTGTGGCCGTATTCGATGCTTACTGTGAACATCTCGGCGCGCATCTCGGTTACGGCGGACGGGTGGACGGGGAGAACCTCGTCTGCCCGTTCCACGGGTGGGAGTGGAACCGTGATGGTCGCAACGTCTGCATCCCATACGAGAAGCATCCCAACAAGGGGCGTCGCATCCGCAGCTATCCGGTTGTCGAACGCAACGAGGCGGTCTGGATCTGGTACGACGTCGAGGGGCGACCGCCGACGTTCGACGTCCCGGACATCTTCGGCGACTTCGACGACGACCGAACGGCTGATGATTACTATCCGCCGATCGCGGCCGCCACGCTCTTTCGCGAGGGCCTCGAGATCCATCCGCAGTACATCATGGAGAACGGCGTCGATTTCGCGCACTTCAAGTTCGTGCACAAGACGCCGTTCATGCCGGAATTCACTCGACACGACTTCAGCGGTCCGGTGTCCTATGTCGACTTCACGATCGCCTTCGATGAGGGAGCAACCCTCGAAAATGCCACCAGCGGGGTCGAATCCATCAATGCCGGCCTAGGCTGTTCGGTCACCAAGAGTTGGGGCATGGTCGACAACCGGACGATGCCCGCGGTCACCCCCGTCGACGACCACACCTCCGATGTGCGGTTCACGGTGTGGATCGGACGCAAGCCTGGTGAGGAATCCGGTCCCATCACCGACTACGGCAAGACGATGGCCGACTTTGTCATCGAGCAGTTCGAGGCCGACATCGAGATCTGGGCGCATCAGCGGTATTCCGACCCGCCAGCGTTGTCTCGCAAGGAATATCAGGGCTTCACGGCACTGCGCGCCTGGGCCACCCAGTTCTATCCGGACGGTCCGACGGCACCCGTCGGCTCCGATGACCGAAAGGCGATGTGATGACGGCTCCCGCACCGAGAATCCGCGTGTTCCAGGTGGCCACCGGCAACGTCGGTACCGAGATGATCGGCCGGATCGCCGGCCACCCTGACCTGGAATTGGTGGGCCTGCACTGTTATTCACCGGACAAGATCGGACGCGATGCCGGTGAGATCGTGGGCGCCGACCCGATCGGCGTCATCGCGACGGGAACCGTGGCCGAGATCATCGCGGCGGCGCCCGACGTGCTGACCTTCCACGGCGTCTTCCCCGACGAGGAGCTGTATGTGCAGGTGCTGGAGGCCGGCATCAACATCGTGACCACCGCGGACTGGATCACCGGCTTCCACCGCAACACCAATCACCCGCATCCGAGCGGCCGCAAGACCACCGAGATCCTCGCGGAGGCCTGCGAGAAAGGTGGTTCCACCTTCTACGGCACCGGTATGAATCCGGGTGCCGCGCAGGTGATCGCGGTGGCGCAATCAATGGATGTCGCCGATATCGAGAATGTCACGGTCACCGAGTCGGTGGACGTGTCGTGTCACCACTCGGCGGAGACCTGGCAGGCGGTCGGCTACGGCCGTCGGGTCGACGACCCCACCATCCCGGACTCTTTGCGCCGCTACACCGAGGTGTTCGCCGACTCGGTGTACCTGATGGCGGACTGTTTCGACCTCGAACTCGACGAGGTCGCCTTCAGCTACGAGCTCGGCGCCTGCACCAAGGATGTCGATCTGGGGTGGTACTTCCTGCCGGCGGGATCGCTGGGAGCCAACTACATCAAGTATCAGGGCATGGTCGACGGCGTGGCGCGCGTGGAGACCCACCTCGAATGGCAGATGACGCCCTTCGCCGATCCGGCGTGGGACATCAAGGGCTGCTACATCACCCACATCACCGGCGATCCGTCGGTCTACTCCAAGCACATGATCTTCCCGAAAGCCGGTGTGGACCTGTCGGACCCGTCGTCATTCGCATCGATCGGCATGACGGTGACGGGTATGCCTGCGCTGAACGCCATCAGCTCGGTGGTAGCGGCCCGGCCGGGCATCCTCACCAGCGCCGATTTGCCGTTGCGGGGCTTCGCGGGTCGGTTCAAGCGCTGAACTCGCGCGTATGGTTGACGCCATGGCCAGAACAGTTGCGAAAGCCGATGCCGTCGACCGCACCGAACTCCTGGAGTTTCTGCGGTCACGTCACCAGATGATCCTGAGCACCGTTCGTGCCGACGGGACCCCGCAACTCTCGCCGGTCACCGGCGGCGTCGACCAGGACGGTCGCATCGTCATCTCCACCTACCCGGGCCGGGCGAAGGTGGTCAATATCCGTAACAACCCGGTGGCCAGTGTGTGCGTGCTGTCCGACGAGTTCAACGGGGCGTGGGTACAGGTGGACGGGCACGCCGAGGTACTCGACATGCCTGATGCCGAAGACGGCCTCGTCGACTACTTCCGATGCATCTCCGGAGAGCATCCGGATTGGGACGAGTATCGGGCCGCGATGCGGACCCAGGGCAAGTCGCTGATCCGGATCCGGCCGACCCGCTGGGGACCCATCGCCACCGGCGGCTTCCCGGCCGATGTCGCCGAGCGTCTCGACGCCCAGGACGGCTGAACCTCAGGCAGGTGTCTTGGCGAACTCGATGGTGAGTTTTGCGTTGAACGCCGGGAGGTCGTCGGGATTGCGGCTGGTGATCAGCGTGTTCGGCCCCGATCGGCACACCACAACTTCCTCGTCCTGCCAGGTGGCTCCGGCATTGCGGAGATCGGTCTGCAGGCTGGGGTAGGAGGTCATCGTGCGACCGCTCACCACGCCGGCCTCGATGAGGGTCCATGGCGCGTGGCAGATCGCCGCCACGGGTTTCCCGGCGTCGAAGAACGCTTTCACGAACGCGACCGCGCTCGCATCGGTGCGCAGGAAATCGGGATTGGCCACGCCGCCGGGCAAGACGAGCGCGTCGAAATCGTCGACGCGGGCGGTGTCGGTGGTGGCGTCGACGGTGAAGGTGTCGCCACGGTCGAGGTGATTGAAGGCCTGCACCTCGCCGTCGGAGGTCGACACCAGTGTGGGGTTGCCGCTCACCGCCTCGACCGTCTTCCACGGCTCGGTCAGCTCCACCTGCTCGGCACCCTCGGGTGCGACCAGGAAGGCGATGGTGGTACCGGCGAGTTCCTCGGGCATGTCGGTTCCTTTCTCGACGATGGTCGAAATGGTCTGCGGCATCGGGTACCCGGGTGGACGAGCGCGCAAACCACGCAGGCGGGGTGGCGCGGGTAGCCTCAGGTCATGTCCGTCACGTCCGACGTTGCCGTCATCGGGGCCGGGATCATCGGCCTGTCGACGGCCTATCAGCTGTCCCGCCAGGGGTATTCTGTCACGGTGTATGAGGCGGGTAGGCCCGGATACGGACAATCCGCCGGGCAATCGCGCATCTTCCGCCACGCCCACGACGATCCGCGGTTGATCCGCCTAGCGGTGCGGGCGCGTGATCAGTGGCGCGGGTGGTCCGACGACCTCGGTGTCACCACGGTGTCCGACGACGGTGCGTTGGCGTTGGGCGAGACGGCGGGACGTCGGCTGCCGTTGCTCCGTGAGGCCGGCGTGGCGGCGGAGGCGATCGATGCCGATGCTGTGGCCGAGCTGCTGCCGATGCTCGGCGCGTACGAGGGCACCGCGGTGTTCGACCCGGGTGGCGGTTCGATCGACACTCGGGCCGTCATCTCCGCGTTGGCCAGCCGGGTTGCCGACAGCATCGTCGGCGAGCAGGTGATCGCGACACCTCGAGACGGCGACGGGATTGTCGTGCGAACGCCGACGACGCGGGGTGGTCACGGGTCTGTGGTGATCTGCGCGGGACGCGGCACCGCCGCCTTGGCGCGCGGAGCTGGGATCGCCGCGCCCGTACGTCTCGGAGCTCATGTGCGCGTGTCGTTCTCGGTACCAGGCGAGACATCACGACTGCCGACGCTGCAGGACGGCAGCGGCCACTTCGGAGCCACCGGCGTATACGCGGCCGCCTATCCTGACCGTTCGGGATACGGTCTCGGATTGTCCGATCACGTCGACGCCAATGACGACGGCGCCATCGTCGACGGTGCACGTCTCGGTGAGTTGGCGGACGCGGCAGTCGAGTACGTAGGTTCGGCGTTGCCGGGGTTGGACCCCACGCCGCGTGAGATCGTGCACTGCTGGGTGACCACGTTGCCGTGGGGCGATGACGGGATGGCGATCTGGCGGGACGGTCCGGTCGTCGTGATGGCCGGGCACAACCTGTTCAAACACGCGCCGGTCATCGGCGAAGCGCTCACCCAGACGGTGATCAACGCAGCGGTACCGCACGACTTCAGGCCCGATCAGCTTCTCGGTGCCGCGGGTTGAGGCCGACCTCCCGCTTCGTCCCTCGGTGGCATCACCGATGTTCGACCGGGCGCCACCGCAGGATCTCCAGGGCTGCCGCCACATCGACCAGGTTCTCCGCCAGCGGGCGAGGCAGCAGCGTGTCGGCCCGTGCGATACGGCGGATCACCGTGTTGCGGTGGGTGTAGAGACGAGCCGCGGTCCGTGAGGTGTTGCATTGCTCGGCGATCCAGGTGCGGACCGTATCGACCGTGTCGCGGTCGGCGGAACCGAGTTCGCCGAGTGTGTCGGCAAGGAACTCGTCGGTGGCGACGTCGTCGGTGGTGAGCAAGGACACGAGCCGCAGGTCGTCGTAGTTCGCCACCTGGTGACCATCGGGGTACCGGGCCATCAGGCGTTGGGTGGCCAGCGCCTGGAAGTGGCTGCGGCGGAGGCCGTCGAGGGAATGACCCGGCAGTCCGACGGCGATCCGCACTCCCGGGTGCTCGGGCAGTTCGCGCAGGTCAGGTGTCCGCGATTGCGGTAGCCACACCCACAGGGTCGAGGCGCTCGCCATGACGGTGAGGCGGTCGCGGCTGTGGTTCGACTTGGTCAGTGCGTCGGCCGCCGCCTCCAGGTCACGAGCGGCCGCGGCCCCCGGGTCACTCCAGATGACCGCGGCCACCTGCGGTCCGTCGAGTCGGTGCCCGAGCTGGGATTCGGCGCGGGTCAGTGGGATCGGCGCTCCCTCCAGCAGCAGCGCGACGGTCTGTCGGCGCTCCGCGTGGGTGCCGCGTGTGAGGTCGGCGCGTTCGGCGGCCATCCGCTGCGACATGGCGCCGACAGTGTCGTCGATGAATGTCGAGATCGACAACGACGACACGTCGAGGAGCGCGCGGAGGTCGGCGGGATCGTCGGTGAGGTCGAAGCAGATCTCCATCCAGCGTCGCCACGCGACGCTCTGCGCCGTGCGGTAGGAGTCCAGCGATGACTCGCCGAGACCGCGTCGCACCAGGTCGCGGGCAGTGTCGAGGACCTCGCCACCGAGATTGACCGGTACCCGGCGTCCGGGATCACGCACGTTGGCCGCCGCCCAGTGCAGCATGTTGGCGCTGTTGGTGCGGCGGGTGGCTTCGGCGAGCACCGGGTCGTCGGCGACAGCGGTCATCCGCACGCCGCCAAGTGCGGCGTCGTGCATCTCGCGAACCCACGAGTCGGGTGGGTTCAATGCGATCTCCGCGCCGCGGCGCAGCAACTCACGCACGCGGGGCGATATGTGTGGCCACTCGGACATGGCAACATTTTGCACCACTGAATGACCTGTGGAGTTGCAGATTGACCCTGGCGGTGTGGTCGTCGACTGAGCATGCTGGTAGCAACGCCTACGAGTACAGGAGCATCAGGTGACCACATCGAGCCCCGTCGACGGTGCCGCCGCCGTCGACACCGTCGACGTCCTCATCATCGGAGCCGGGATATCCGGTGTCGGCGCCGCGCGCTACCTCACCACCGAGCATCCCGCGAAGTCCTTCGCGATCGTGGAGGCGCGGGATGTCGCCGGTGGTACCTGGGATCTGTTCCGTTACCCGGGTATCCGGTCGGATTCCGATCTGTACACCTTCGGCTACGAGTTCAAGCCGTGGCGTGACAAACAGTCGATCGCCGATGCGCCGCACATCCTGGACTACCTGCACGAGACCATCGACGAGAACGGTCTCACCGACCTCATCCGGTACCGGCACAAGGTAATAGCCGCGGCATGGTCGTCGGCCGATGCGCGCTGGCTGGTCGACATCGACCGCACCGACACCGGCGAGCGGGTACAGATCAGTGCGCGCTGGATCTTCTGCGGTTCCGGCTATTACGACTACGACGACGGGTTCAGCCCGGACTTCGCCGGGCGGGAACGCTTCACCGGCCAGATCGTGCATCCGCAGCATTGGCCGGAGGACCTCGACTACGCGGGTAAGCGGGTGGTGGTGATCGGCAGCGGGGCGACTGCGGTGACCCTGCTACCCGCCATGGCCGACGACGCCGAGCACATCACGATGCTGCAGCGCACGCCGACCTACATCATCCCGTTGCCGCGGGAGGATGCGCTGGCCAACACGCTCAAGAAGGTGCTCGGTGACGAACGCGGCTACGCCCTGACCCGGCAGAAGAACGTCGCCCAGCAGCGGTTGATATTTGAACTGTGTCAACGATTTCCGAAGGCCGCCCGGCGTGTCATCCGAAGGATCAACGAGTCGCAGCTGCCTGACGGTTTCGACGTCGACAAGCACTTCAATCCGCCGTACAACCCGTGGGATCAGCGGCTGTGCGTGGTGCCCGATGCCGATCTGTTCCGCACCATCCGCAAGGGCAGAGCGTCGATCGTCACCGACCGGATCGACACGTTCACCGAGAACGGCATCCTGCTCGAGAGTGGTGAGGAGCTCGAGGCCGACATCATCGTGACCGCGACCGGCTTGAACATCAAGGTGATCGGTGGGATCGACCTCAGCGTCGACGGCCGGCCGGTGGCGCTGCCGGACACGGTGGTCTACCGCGGCATGATGCTATCGGGGGTACCCAATTTCGCGCTCGCGATCGGCTACACGAATGCCTCGTGGACTCTCAAGATCGGCTTGCTGTGTGAGTACTTCTGCAAGCTCCTCGGATACATGGATGCGCACGGCCACGACAGCGTCTGGGCCGTCGCCGATCCTGATCTGCCGACGCGCCCGCTGCTCGATTTCGGCGCCGGCTACGTGCAGCGCGCTCTGGACACGCTGCCGAAGCAGGGGCCACAGGCGCCGTGGGTGATGTCGATGAGCTACTACGCCGATCGTCGGCTGTTGCGTGGTGATGTGGCCGACGACAATCTGCGGTTCGCGAAGGCGACCGATCGGGCCGGCGTGGCCGCCGGTGTCTGACGCACCGACGGCTCAGTGACTGTGTGCGAGTACCTGGATGCCGAGCACGATGAGACCGATCAGGACGAGGGTGATCAGGGCGGCGAGCTTCTGTAGCCAGGTGATCTGGGCCCGGCGTACCGCCAGCCAGCCGACCAGGCCGAGTACACCGATGTAGACGAAGCCCGCGATGAGCAGTGCGGTGTCGAGTTCCAGAATCCCGATCCAGGCGGCCACGATGAGCCCGAGAGGGATCGTCAGTGTGCCCAGCGCGTTCGTCGAGATCCGGACCAGGGTGCGGAAGTCCCTGCCGTGCGGGAATTGCCGGTGCACGGCGAGGTGGGCGATGCCGTCGGAGGCGAAACCGGCCAGCACCACAGCCAGGACGCCCAGCGCCAGGATCTCGAAGGCGTATGCGGCGCTGTGGTGCCCGGCGCCGTTGTAGAGAACCAGCACGATGGCCAGTCCGGTGAAGCTGGCGTAGACCCGTTCCTTGAGGTACATCGTGGCGATACGTTTGGGGTTGGTGAGGTCGTCGTCATCGATCGGATCGGCGGTACCCGTAGAGCTCATGTGCCAATTGTGAGCCTATTGTGGCCGTCATGCGCCTCAACCCCACAGTTCCGGTCTCTTCCCTCGGTTTGATCGGCGGCTATGCGGCCGCTCGATTCACCGGACGGCGTGAGCTCGGCGGCGTCGTCCTCGCCGCTACGGGCGCATGGTGCGCGCGGGAGTGGAGCCAGCAGGGGCCGGTGGTGACGGCAGGCCTGCTGGGCACGTACCTGGGCGCGTTCGGCGCCTCGCATCCGCTGGCGAAGAAGATCGGGGCATGGCCGTCTGTGGTGGCGGTGGCTGCCGCGACTGCCGGAGTCGCCTACGTCGCGACCCGGGAGTCGTGATTGGACCGGGTCGGCTGCGCTGGTGACACGCACTGGCGGCCCGGTTGGGCGATATCGTCGCGTGCTGTCTGGAACAATCGGTAAGCGTGTCTCGGCAGACGAACGCGACCAGTAAGCCTCATGTGGTGATTGTCGGTGCGGGGCTGGGTGGCCTGCAGGCGGCGCGCCGGCTCAAACGGGCCGATGTCCAGGTCACCGTGGTGGACCGCGGCACCAGTCATCTGTTCCAGCCGTTGCTGTATCAGTGCGCCACCGGTCTGCTGTCCGAGGGTGCGATATCGAGTCCGATCCGGCATCTGCTGCGGCGGCAACGAAACGCGAGCGTCGTCCTGGGCGAAGCCGATGCCGTCGATGCGCAGGCTCGCACGATTTCGGTGTGTCGACCGGATGAGTCGACGATGACGATCGACTACGACTACCTCGTGGTCGCGGTGGGTATGCGCACGGCCTATCACGGCAATGACTCGTTCGCGCAGTTCGCGCCGGGGATGAAGACTCTTGATGACGCGCTGGCGATCCGGCGGCGGATCATCGGTGCGTTCGAGGTCGCCGAGACGTTGCCCGACGCAGCGCAACGCCGGCCGTGGCTCACGTTCGCGGTTGCCGGTGGCGGGCCGACCGGTGTCGAGATCGCCGGCCAGATCCGTGAGCTGGCCACCCTGGCGTTGGAGGACGAGTTTCGGACCATCGATCCCACCGAGGCGCGAGTGTTGTTGCTGCACGGGGGTGATCGCGTCTTGCCGTCGTTCAGTCCGAAACTGTCGGAGCGTGCCCAGCGAACCCTGGATGAACTCGGGGTGGAGACGGTTCTGGGCGTGCACGTGACCGATGTGACCGCCGAGGACGTCGAGACCACCAGCAAGGCCGAACCCCACGAGGTGGTGCGCTACCCGACTCGCACGACGCTGTGGACCGCCGGCGTCGAGGCGGTTCCGTTCGCCGGTGTGGTAGCTCGAGCCCTCGACGTCGAGCAGGACCGTGGCGGGCGTATCCCGGTCGAGGCCGATCTGTCCGTCGCCGGTCATCCGGAGGTATTCGTGGTGGGGGACATGAGTTCTCGCGACAAGCTACCCGGGGTGGCGGAGGTCGCGATGCAGGGTGGACGTCATGCGGGGGCCGTGATAGCGCATGCGGCGGCGGGAGGTACCGAACGGGAGCCGTTCAAGTACCGCGATTTCGGCAGTGCAGCGTATATCGCCCGCAGACATGCGGTGGTGGAGACCGGGAAGCTGAATCTGTTCGGCTATCTGGGTTGGGTGGCCTGGGGCGTCATCCACATCGCGTTCCTCGCCGGGATGCGCAACCGACTTGGCACAGTGATGAGTTGGAGTGCGACGCTGTTGACCGACTCGCGTCGGGAACGGGCGATCACGTTCGGGGACCCGGAGACCGCTCGGCAGCCCTATCGGTGAGGTGCTGCTGCTCGGCGATTACCTCTGAGGTAGTGGTTTTCAGCCCTCGGTGAGCGGAGGATGGAGGCATCCGGTAGCTAGGAGGTTCCCGCGATGTCCCAGAGGTCGGTTCCTGTTCCCGCCCACGCGCCGACACCATCGAGCCCGCGCTGGCTGACGATCGTGATGCGTTGTGACCGTTGGGGTTCGTACTGGTACATCGCTGTCGGCTTCTTGTTCGCGCCGGCATTGCTGATCCTCGACCCGTGGCCCGGCGCGGTGATGGTCGCCTGGGTGCTCATCTCATCGGCTGGTCTATGGCTGGGTCTGTTGGGGATTCTGATGGCATACGGACTCGCGAAAGTTCTCCGCGCGGGAGAGGAGATCTCCGAGGAATTCTGGTGGTCGCTGCTCGGGCGGCCACCGGGAGGCTGAGGCTTGATGGGCCCCTGCCCGGTCAGCGCGGGTAGGTGACGATGGTCTGTCCGGTGCGGGCGTTGCGCCAGGTGATGGTGCGGTCGGTGTGCATGGTCGGTATCCACGGCCCGTCGTGTTTGCGGTCGTGGTCGGGTCGGCATAGGGGTGCGAGGTTGAAGGCCACGGTCCAGCCACCGGCCAACGGGTCGGCATGGCAGAACTTGTGTAGGTGGTCGAGTTCGCATTCCTCGGATGGTCGGCCGCAGTAGGGGTAGCGGCAGCGCCGGTCGAGTTGAATGATTTCCGCGCGTAGCGCGGCTGACGGTTTGTAGGTCAGTGCTCCGGGTGGTGGGGTGGCGAACCCACCGTGCCCGGTCGGGTCGATCGGTGGGGCCGGTGTGCGGCTGCCGAAGATGATCAGTCCGCTGGCGGTGCGGGTTTCACTCGGTCGGGCGGTGACGGTCGTGGCGTGCGGTGCGATCCGCGCGGCGTGGGCCGGATCGATGGCGCCGTAGCCCATCAGGCGGGTCGGGTCGAGACCGGTGGGGTCATGGAGCAGGGTCAGGCCGGGCACGACGAGGCCGGGATCGGCGTCCGCGTCGGAGTCGGAGTCGCTGTCGGTTTCGACGGAGTCGTCGGCCGGTTCCGCATCGGCAACATCGGTGTCGTGCTCGGCGGGTGGTGCGGTGATGAACTCTCGTCGCGGCTCTGGAGAGGGCGCGGCATCCTGAGTGGTGTCAACGGCATGGGTTCCGGTGCCGGATTGGCTACTCTCGCCGTTGTTGTCGATGTTCGAGTCGCTATCGCTGTCGCTGTCGACGGCAGTGTCGTCGTCGAGGTCGGCGAGGGTGATCGGCTGTTCTTCTGCCGAATCAGGCCCACCCGTCTCGGGTTCGTTGGCGGTCTGGCCGGATGCGCTGGCGTCGTCAGCCGTGCTGGTGTCGACCGACGAGTCGCGCTCACTGTCGGTGACTGAACTCGGGGTGGCATCCGTGGTCTGCCCCCGGTTGCTGGTACGAGTCTGGCGGGCGGGGCAGGTGTCGTCGCCACAGTGGCAGCGCAGCTTCGCGCCGGGCGCTTTGATGATTTCGGCGAACGCGGCCACGCGTTGGGCTTTGATGCTGCGTCCATCGCGGCGGCACACCCGTCGGCTGATCAAGGCGCTGATGCGGTCGCGCAGGTGTACGCCGTGTTCGGCGGGGATGCAGGCATCGAC
>NZ_JAZARS010000018.1:0-130265 GCF_036233855.1 Gordonia sp. Z-3 | reverse complement strand
ATCCTCAATAACGCGCCAAGGTGGTCCCATGCTCGTGGCAATCCAGGTGGCCCCATAGCGGTGGCAAATGACACCGTGTGGCTCCGCCAGAGTAGGCGGGCCTCCCGTGATGCTGATGGTCTCTGACCACTCACCAGCTACCTCGGGAGGCCCGCTTTCATGTTGACACGGGAGAACGATGTGGAAGTACACGCACTGCACAAACGGGGGTGGACGATCTCGGCGATCGCCCGCCACACCGGCCACGACCGCAAGACGATCCGGGCCTACCTCAACGGTGAGCGCACCCCGGGCGAACGCAAGAAGCCGCAGACCGATCCGTTCGAACCGTTCATGGCCTATGTGACGGCCAGGCTGGGCGAAGATCCGCATCTGTGGTCGCGCACGCTGTGCGACGAACTCGAGAATCTCGGCTACACCCAGTCCTATCAGACGCTCACCCGTCAGATCCGTCAGCGCGGTCTGCGACCGAAGTGTGCCGACTGTGCCCAGGTCACCGAACGGGCAAATGCGATCATCGAGCACCCGCCGGGTGAAGAGACCCAATGGGATTGGGTGGAGCTGCCGAACCCACCGACCGAATGGGCTTGGGGTTCAACAGCATATCTACTCGTCGGGTCGTTGGCGCATTCGGGCAAGTGGCGCGGCTATCTGGCCCCGGATATGACCCGACCACAGGTGATCGCCGGTATCGACCGCATCACCCGCCGACTCGGTGGGGTCACCAAGTCATGGCGCTTTGACCGGATGGCCACGGTATGTCACCCCTCGACCGGTGCTTTGACCGCCGAATTCGCCGGCGTCGCCAAACACTACGGAGTAGCAGTGCAGGTGTGCCCACCCCGTCGAGGCAACCGCAAAGGTGTGGTGGAGAAGTCCAATCACACTGCCGCGCAACGGTGGTGGCGAACCCTGCCCGATGAGGTCACTGCCGAGCAGGCGCAAACCAGCTGCGATACGTTCTGCCGCACCCGCTCGGATGTGCGGATGCGCCCCACCTCTGATGGTCGGGCGAGTGTGATCACCGTGGCCAAACGCGAACCCCTGAGACCGCCGCCCACCGCGCCGTATCCGGCCACGGTGACCGAGACGCGCACCGTGTCTCGCCAGGCACTGGTGGCGTGGCGAGGCAATCAGTACTCGGTGCCGCCGGAGGTGGCGATGAGTGAGGTCACCGTGAACGAGCGCCTCGGCGACGGGCACATCGATATCGCCACCGTTTCGGGCATCGTGATAGCCCGTCACCGACTGGCTGCTGCGGGGTCGGGAGCGCAGGTGCGTGATCACGGGCACGTCGTCGCACTCGACACCCTGGCCAAGGCCGGCGCCTCCAGCAGCCGGCGGCCACATCGCCGCAAAGAACGCATCCCACCCGGTCAGGCCGCCCGCGACGCAGCAGACGAGCTGCGCCGCAACACATCCACCACCAGCGCCGAGGTTGCCACGCAGGCGTCGGTGATCGACATGAGCGTGTACGAACGCGCCGCACAGAACAGGAACTATCTCCCATGAGCAACAACAGCACCACCACCGACACAAACTCCACAAGCGCTGAGCCGCAGTCACCTTCAGCGATCTCGGTGTATCAGCAACTCCGTGGTCATCTCGCCGTCCTCAAACTCGACGCCGCGGCTGAAGCCCTGCCACAGGTGCTCGCGACCGCTGGCGAACAGGAGTGGTCGATGACCCACACACTCGAACATCTCCTCTCGATCGAGGTCGACGCTACCGAAGCCCGCCGTCTGGCAGGGCGGCTGCGATTCGCATGCCTACCCACCCCGGCCACGCTGGACAGCTTCGACTACGACGCCGCACCCGGAGTCGATCGCGCGTTGATTCGGGAACTCGGGACCTGCGCCTACCTCGAGTCGGCCACGAACGTGCTGCTCATCGGGCCACCGGGCACCGGCAAGACCCACCTCGCGGTCGGACTCGCACATGCCGCCGTACACGCCGGCTATCGCACCTACGTCACCACCGCGGCCGACCTCGCCGCACGGTGTCACAAAGCGGCCATCGAGGGCCGCTGGTCCACCTGCATGCGATTCTTCGCCGGACCCACTCTTTTGGTTATCGACGAACTCGGCTACCTACCCCTGCCAGGCGAAGCCGCATCAGCCCTGTTTCAGGTTGTGGCACAACGCTATCTGAAAACATCAGTCGTGATCACCACCAACCGGTCCGTCGCCGAATGGGGCGAGGTACTCGGCGACACCACCGTCGCCGCCGCCATGCTCGACCGCCTGCTGCACCGCTCAGTCGTACTCAAACTCGACGGCGACTCCTACCGGCTACGCGACCACCACGCCCGCACCCAAAACCAGCGCACCGCCACCGCCCCCACCCGAAGGTCGCTACAGTAGAAGCCGCCCACAGGTGGGGAATTTCAGTGAGCACACCTGGGGAACTTTCTTGAGCCTCGTCACATGAACCCCATGAACGTGTTTCCCGAGGCGGCGATCAGCCGGGCGGCATGCAGTGCTGACATCTGGCTCCAGTGCGCCGAACTGATACCTGACCAGAATCCTTCGAGTACCGCGTGAGTCTCGGTAGGTAGCTGCAGATCTTCAAACAGTTGGGGAAGAGGGATCTCAAGGTCGTGCAGGCTGGCCAGCTCTGCAGGGTTGTAAACCAAGTCTTGCGGAATACGCGAGGCTACCTGATTCATTCGGAGCACAGCGCGCTCGAGGTCGGCAAGTTGATCGAACGGCACGGGCAGCACACTCCGCCTTACTCCGTGCACTGACCGCCACAGAAGTTGTTGTGGCGCGGCGTCATCACGAAGAAGCTGGATGCCATACCGATCGACCTCGGCCATTGCAAAAGCCTCGTCGTCACCGAGCCAGCCTCCGCCCATTTCGACGTCGAATCCTGCGATCCGATCTCGCTCGTACCAAGTTCGACCACCCAACCGATCTCTCGCTTCGAGAAGGGTCACAGCGTAGCCGCTTGTCCCAAGTTCGCGGGCAGCTGTGACACCCGCGAATCCGCCTCCGACTACGAGGACATCAGTGTGCTTGTTCATGCGCCACTCCCGTCTCGACGACGAACTTTCTGAATGGTTCGTTGATCCGCCAGGTCGATTTGGTGCCCGCGGCGACGGACACTATGTCGCCGGCCCGGAACACGGTAGAACTGCCATTCGCAAAAGTGATGCGCAACTCTCCCTGCACGATCAGCATGGTCTCGTCGGAGCGAAATTCGTACGCCGCCTCGTAGGGGAGCTGATCATCGGTCAGCTCCCACACGGCAACCCGGTTGACTCGGTCGTTTCTTCTGTCGTCACGGATGAAGTGCACGCTTCCGTGTCGCTCACCAGCGATCGTCATCGGAACGAAGTCGGTCACGTCGATCCGTGATCGGCCGAGTACGACAGGTGCGTCTGTCATGCTGTTCTCCTCTGTAGCAGGTTGGAGGTGCGAGTTCTTCGTAGAGTGGACAAGTGGACCTGAGTGGGGGAGGGCGGGCGCCTACAGTTTCGTAAGGTTGTTGAGATTCGGCCGGCTGCGTACCCAGTGCGGGTCGATCTACGCCGCCCGTGAAGGCAAGGGGGATGGATCACTCTCGGCACGAGTGAAGTCAATTTGCCCGTCACCCCGGACAAGGGCCACCACGTAGCCGACGCCAGCAACCGCAGGTATCAGAAGCCAGATCAACCCTGCCAATCCGGCTTGGCCGCCGGTCAGTACGTCGAAGTGGGCGACGCTCAGGTAGATCGCAACAGTGAAGCCTATGGCACTAAGGATGGGGAAAATCGTTGTTCCCCAAATGCGTTCAGGAGTCCGGTTTTTGCGGAAGAATGCGATGGCCGACAGGCTTGTGGCCGCGATGATCGATAGCAGTCCCACTGAGGCTAACGCGAACAGGAGCGAGTACATCGTGGAGAATGGATCGGCCGAGGCGATCATGAACGCGCCTGTCACCAGGGCTGCTGCTACGGAAACCACCAGGCTAGCCCTGTGTGGAGACTGGTACTTGGTATGCGTACGCGACAATCCTCTAGGCAAGACTCCAACCCGCGCCATCGCGAATACGTACCTGCTGAGGATGTTAGTGAACCCGAGAAGTATTCCGATAAAATTGGCTACGACGAGGATGCCCATCAGGTCGGACCACACCGGCCCTACGTAATGGTCGCTCAACGCGAGGATGAATCCGACGGGATCAGTCTGCGCGGTCTGCTGTACCTCTTCGATGCCTACACCGTTGGCAATGGCCCACGTGCTGAACGCATAGAACCCGCCGATCAACAGAATCGAGGCGTAGGTCGCCAGGGGAATAGTGCGTCTCGGGTTGCGTGCCTCTTCGCTGAAAACCACAGTGGCTTCGAAGCCGCCGAACGACGATAGCGCGAACAGGAACGCGATTCCGATTCCACCGGTCAACATCGCTGCAGGGGTAAAACCTATGAATGACATAGGTGCTCCACCACCATCTCCGCCACGAACGACGATCGAGATATCGAGGATCAGGATGACGGCGGCCTCGACAACTAGAAGCACCGCCAGAATTCGGGTGCTGAACTCAACCTTGTTGTATGCCAGTGTTCCCAATAAAGCGATTGTGATCAGCGTGATCAGTTCCCACGGGACGTCCATTCCGAAATACTCGTCGATGGTCTGTTTGGTGAAGACAGCGAAGGCCCCGTACAGACCGCAGAGCATTGCACAGTAGACGAGTAACGCCGCGTATGCTGCGGCTGCGCCTACTCGTGGCGAGAATCCACGTGCAATGTAGGTAACGAAGCCCCCTGCGGTGCCCATGTAGCGGCTCATCGCGACATATCCGACAGAGAAGACCCCAAACAGGGCTGCTGCAAGCACGTAAGTACCCGTCGCACCAGCGCCGTTTTGCATGAATACCAGGGGTGTGGCAGCAAGCACGGCCCCTACCGGTCCAACTGCGGCGATGACGAGAAACACCAGGCCTGGAACGCCGATGGCGTTGCGTCGCAAAGATTGATTGGGGGGCACTACGTTCTCTTTCTTTAGGCAATGAGTTTCACAGCTGGCGCTGGCGCCCTGGTCCACATTCCTGGGAGACGAGATCGCGAGCCTGAGCTGTCATGCATGCATGCGAAGGCCTGCGGTGCCGTGATGGTAGGACGGGCGGTGGACCAACTCGCATCTGTGATGTGGATCAACATATAACATCACATGGACGTACGCAATAGATGCGTCATGAATCCGGTGTCGATCCAAGCAGGGTGTCTAGTCGGTCCGCTGAGACCGTAGGTAGCTCGTGGCATCTGTAAATCATTACGCGTCAGATGAAATGGATAATCTTCGGTCTCAACCAGGACCTAAACGTGATGCCATGCCTTCACGGTACGGCGGACGCTACGACGCCTCTCGTCGAGCACCCCGGAGAACACAGTGCTTACGGGCGTCATGCGATATGGCAATCAGTAGAGTGTGCGGAAGGCGGTATGGTCTGACAAGCGAGGATTAAACAATGCTGCGAGAACCCACGGACTCCCTGCCGCAGCGTCTGCTGGTGACGCTGCTGGCGGACTACCGGCACGTGCTGGGGGACACCGTGCCCTCGTCCGTCTTAGTAGCTGTCTTCCAGGACTTCGACATCGCCCCCGACGCCACACGTACGGCCCTGAGCCGTCTCGTGAAGAAGTCCATCCTCGAGCGCACTAGGTCTGGCCGCACCACCTCGTATTTCATGACCGACGAGGCGATCAAGATGATCGACGAGGACACCAGCCGCATCATTGCTTTTGGAGAGGATCGGCCATGGGACGGACTCTGGACATTGGTCGCCTTTTCCGTCGTCGAGTCCGAGCGGGCTCGACGACACACCCTGCGTACACAGCTGCGTGCGTTGGGTTTCGCTCCGTTGTACGACGGGCTATGGACAGCAGCACACGCGAGTGTGGATTCCGCCCAACGTGCGTTGGCGGATGCCGGTGTCACCAACGCGTTAGTCATTCGCGGAACCATCGCCGGAGACCCCGCTTCGATCCTGGCGCAGTTTCGGCAGTCGTGGAACCTCGATGAGCTGGCGGAACGGTACCACCTTCTGATTCGCTCGGTCTCTCCTCTCATCGACCGAGCGCGAAAAGGGCTCGTCGCGCCGGCGGAGGCTCTTGTCGCGCGCACCCGGATTATGGATGAGTGGCGTGTCTTCCCCAGGCAGGATCCTGACCTTCCGGATTCGGTGTTGCCACGGCAGTGGCCTCGGTCCGAAGCACGGGCATGTTTCGTGGAGGCATGGACGAGACTTCAACCGGCCGCTGAGCTACGGCTTCGGTTGCTGCTAGACGACGCCGGAGGCTGAACCGTTTCTATGGTGCTGGCCAGCAACCTCCCAGGTTTCCGTCAAGTGTCACTTGACGGTGCCGTCGTCGATATCGACTTCGACGGCGAGTCGCAGCTGATCCGCCATCAATTCAACCAGCACCGAGTGGCAATTGAGCCCGAAGGTTCGGCAGGCTTCCACGCACCTTACATCGCGACCAGGCTCGACCACGGTGACATCATCGTGCACTTCACCAAGAAGTCGCCCCTGTTGGAGGCGATCACGCTGATTCTCCCTGCTGTCGGAACCTCGGTGTTGGCCTCCTGCCACCGGATTGATAACACTCATCGTTCCCGGCGGCAGGATCTCAAAGTGCTCCGCGGATCAACTGCTGGGACTCTCTCCTACGCAGACCTCATTGCCTTCCCGCTCCTCGTGCCCCCAGCCACCGAGGTGACGCTCACTTTCGCCGACGCAACAGAGTCTATGAAAGCAATGTTCACTGGCGCAGGACATCTCCGCGCGTGGCGAATGTCCCGCGGTCCCGGTTCCACCCAAGCATCAGGACGGATGTTGGCAGTGAATCCTCACACCGCAGCGCTGCCATGGGTCGCGAAGCGCAGCGGAGGAACGTTGATTCTCGATCGCAACCACCGAACTTTCTGGGGAGTTGATACGAGTCTTCTGAACTTCGAGGCCAACGACGCGAGCATCGTTGTCGGAAACATCGAGTCGTGGCTCGGGTGACAGTTCGCGATGCCGTGTTACAACCGCTGTCGGACTGTCGATCCAGAAAGACTCAGATCTAAGCTAAGAGTAAGAGACACCCGAAGGGCTTCGGAGTGTCTTTTACTCGCCAGTCCGGAGACATAGCCATGCATCGATCCTCCCGGCCGTTCCGATGGTGATGATGGCTTGGCTCAAGATAGCGAGCCTACCCTAGAACCTGTAGCGGTCACGCAGATCGACGGTTGGCTCTCGGATGCAGACGTCGATCTTGAGGACGATCGGCTACAACGTCTAGGCCGTGTTGAGCGTTGCGGCGAGGTTGACGGCCGCTCGGTAGCTGCGGATGCCGCTCGGTAGCTGCGGAGGAGCTTGTCGGAGCGCATCGCGATGCCGCGCCACTGCTTGAGCCTGTTGAAGCAGCGCTCGACGACGTTGCGGCCCTTGTATCGTCCTTGCTGCTGGTCGGCGAAGTCGATCGGCCGGCCCGGCTTCTTGCGGCGGTGCGCGATCTGGTCATCACGCTCCGGGATGGTCGCCGCGATCCCTCGGTCGCGGAGCGAGGCGCGGTTCGCCTTCGACGGGTACCCCTTGTCGGCGAGCACCCGGTCGGGGCGGGTGCGGGGGGCCTTCCCGTCGCGAGGCACGCGGATGTTCTCGAGCACGGAGGTCATCACCGCGGCGTCGTTGATGTTGCCGCCGGTGACCATTATGCCCAGCGGCCGTCGCAGTCCAGGTGCAGCTTCGGGATGTTCAAACCAGCGTGGACACCACCGTCGGTCTTGTTTATGGGTGACTTTGCGGGCGTAGATCCGTACCAGGTGGGTGTCGACGAACTCATACACCGACTCAAACTCGGGCGCCGGCCCCTGCTCCTGTTCGGTGTCCTCGGAGCCGCTGTCGGCATCGACGTCGTCGAACTCTTCGTCGGCGAACAGCTCACTACTCATCGACGTGTCTTGTCTTCGTATCGAGAGTGGCCGGGTTAGGCGGCTGACTGGTCATCGGGTGCATCCTCGGTTGTCGAGGTTGTGGTGTCGGGGCTGTATTCGGCCAGTGACTGCGTGATGAGGGCGGCGTTGGGCTTGTCCCACCACGGCACTGTTTGCAGGATCGTCGGCGGGTTGCCGGCGGAGAACAGCAGCAGCCGACCTCGTGGCCACGATGCGAGGTCGCGGGCGGTGAAGATGTTCTCCAACGTGGTGTGGATCGATGCCACCGCCGCCGCGGCCGGTGGAGTCGGAGATGTTGCGGGCTTTGCGGTAGTACTGGCCGGCGAGTTTGGCGAGGCTTTCCAGGTAGGCCGATTCGCGGACGTTGCCGCCGTAGATGTAGATGTTCGACGATGATTCGAGCTGCTTCATCGGGCGGTCGCCGAACATCCCGATCCCCTGGGACCACGACTGCAAGATCGTCAAGATGATGATGCCGCGCGACCCGAAGTGCGAGTACAGCTTCGGCAGATCAGGCCAGCGCAGGACGTTGGCTGCCTCGTCGAGTGCGCACAGCATCGGCACCCGCAACCGCCCGCCGGGTGAGTCGGTCGCGATGGCTTCGGCGGTATTGGTGGCTGCCATCGTCAGGGCTGCCACGAGCGGGCCGACTGAGCCGACACCTTCGCGTGAGAGGCGTAGAGCGTTTCGCCGCGCTGCACGTAGCCGGCGAGGTCGAGCTCGGGCCGGTCATCGTCGGGGCCGGTGGGTGCCAGGCAAGCGCACCACCCGGTCCCGGAGCGACCCAGGCCCCCAACCCCGCCGAGGATGGCGCCGGCGATCGCGCCTCGATTGTGGCCGGCTCGCCGTTGAGATTACGGGCACGAATGTGCCTGACTCGAATCTCTCGACGGCTCGGCATGTCCGGCCATCGGCACTTCGCTGTGGGAACATTCCCGACGGCCCGTAGCATCACATAGGGGACCGGCCACCATGCGGTGGCGACCTCGGATTCATCCGAACGGAGGGCATCACATGCAGGAGGAGCCGTCGATCCTGGCTTCGCTCGGCATCGACCCCGCCGCCTCGCCGGCGCCACCCGACGATGTCTGGAGTGCTGCGCTGCAGGCAGCGTTCGATCCGTCGGCGACCGCCGATCCCGACACGGTTCCGGAGATGGACGACGAACCACCGACGCTCGCCGCTAACGACGAGATCATCGTGGAGCCGGCCGTGCTCGAGGGCACCCACGACGGAGGCGAGTCCGGGTCGGTATCGGACCACGATGTCGTGGCGGCCGAACCAGCCCTCGGCGACCCTGACCTCAGCGGTCCCACCTCCAGCGACCCGACCCTCGAGGACCCGGCCCTCGACGACAACGCAGCGACCGGGCCCGCTGATCACAGCGGTGCCGAGTCCCACGATGACGGTGCCGGTCCGGACGACGGCCACTACGATCTCTGAGCTGAGGTGGGGGATGTGACGGGCGGGAACCACTGATGGACGAGGCTGCGCTGCTCATGCAGGCACGCGAAGGCGACCAGCGCGCCTTCGCCGAGGTCGTCACCGCCCACCGCAATCATGTGTGGGCGGTGTGTCTCAACATCTGCGGCAACCCGCACGACGCCGAGGACGCCTTGCAGAACACATTGGTCGCGGCTTGGCAGAACCTGCACAAGTTTCGTGGCGAGGCGCGCTTTTCCACCTGGCTGCACCGCATCGCCGCCAACAACGCGCTGACGGTGGTGCGCAAACGTAAAACCAACACGCAGATAGCCGATTTCAGCGATCCGGAAGAGTCCGTCCAACTCGCCGACGACGATGCCGCTCCGCGGTTCGACGAACACATTGCTCTTCGGGATTCGCTGCGTGACGCGCTGTCCCAGCTCCCCGCGGAGTTCCGCGAGGCCATCGTGCTGCGCGAATTCGGTGACCTCACCTACGCCGACATCGCCGTGCAGCAGGGTGTCGGGATTCAGACCGTGAAGTCGCGGCTCAACCGGGCGCGTACCCAACTGCGCGACATCCTCGGCGACCGTATGGCCGCCCACTAAGTACTGCCGAGCCGTCGAAACTCGTGATGCGGTTGTGACCTGCTGAGGTTGTTGTGCGGTGCGATCGTTAACTATCGTCACATTAGTCACACCAGTAACACGCACCTCATGTTTCGGTCAGGCACGCGCTCACGGAAGGTCTCGCGACGTTGGTTTCCGCACGTCCCCGGCACACACGTGCTCGATCGCTGTCACTGGCGGCGATCGGCTTGGTGCCCGCGCTGCTCGTCGGCGGGCTGCTGACCGCACCGCGGATCCTGTCCGAGGACGTGACATTGTCGGCCGGTTCCGAGGTGACGCTGATCGGCCATGGACACGGCCACGGCCGCGGGATGGGTCAATGGGGTGCCTACGGCTACGCCCAGAAGGGCTGGTCGGCGACACAGATTTTGCGCCACTATTACGGCGGCACCACCGCGGGGAAGGTGGACAGGCCCGAGATCACGGTCGCTCTGACCGGGAAGAACTCGGTGAATGTGCACGCGGACGCCGGGATGCGAGTCGGTGGCCAAATGGTGGCTCCCGGACAGGCGGTCAGCCTGTCCGGGGGTACCGCCACCATCACCAGCGGGTGCGGTGGCGGTGTCGTGCGGTCGGTTCCGGCGCAATGGGTCGAGCCGGTCAACATGGGTCCGAGTCGGCCACCCGGCGAGTTCCTGAAGTTCTGTGGCTCCAACCAGGCCTACCGTGGCGCTCTCGGCTACGACGGCGGTCGCGTCAGCAACCGCGTCCACATCGACGACTACGTCAAGGGTGTGATCCCCAAGGAGAGCGTGCCGGGATGGGCGGATTCCGGTGGGGCAGAAGCGCTCAAGGCACAAGCGGTCGCGGCGCGCACCTATGCGCTGGCCGCGATCGCCGGTGGCAAGAAGATCGACGACACCCAGAACTCGCAGGTGTATGGCGGTGTGGCGGGCGAGGATCCGCGCACCAACCGCGCCGCCGACGCCACCCCGGGGCAGATTCTGCTGCAGGGCGGAAAGCCCGCCTTCACCGAATTCTCCGCGTCCACAGGCGGTTACACGGCCGGTGGACGGTTCCCGGCGGTGCGTGACGACGGAGACACGGTCTCGCCGAACCACAACTGGACCGCGACGATCGGTGCGGGCCAGGTGGGCTCGACCTTCGGTGTCGGTGCGCTACGCGCGTTGGAGGTGGTGGAGGCCAACGGTCTCGGCGCCGAAGACGGCCGCGCGATCAAGGTCCGCGCCGTCGGCTCCGGCGGGACCGTCGAGGTCAGCGGTGAAGAGGCCCGCACCCGCCTGGGACTCAAGTCGGCGTTCTTCTCGGTCAAGGGGCAGGCCATCCGGCCGAAGATCGTGAAGCCTCCCACCGGCCCCGACATGCCCGGTGGTGGCGGGCTGGACCTGAGTAACCTGCTCAGCCTCACCGACCAACTCCTGCCGGGCGCTTCGCAACTGCTGTCGACGGGCACCGAGGCGATCAACGGCCGTTACGACGACCTCGGTGGCGTCACCGGCCCGCTCGGTCAGGCCATCGGCGTACCGAACCTGACCCCCGACGGCAACGGGGTGGTGCAGCTCTTCCAGCGCGGCATGTTGCTGTTCAGCGAGCAGACCGGCGCGCACGCGCTCGTGGGACGGGGAATGGCCGACTACCTTGCCGGCGGCGGGCAGCCGGTGAAGGGCTTTCCGGACGACGACCGGTTGCGCTGAGTTCTGTTGCGACGCCTCAGTCGACGCCCGGTCCCGCTTCGATGATCTGCTTGGCCACGTCGACCAGTTTGGTATTGCTGTCCTGCGACAGTCGGGCCAGTAGCCGGAACGCCTGGTCGGCGTCGATCCGGTAGCGCTCCATGATCATGCCCTTCGCCTGCCCGATGATGTCGCGCGAACTCAGCGCGGTCAGTAGCTGGTCCTTCTCGCGGACCGCGGAGAACGCGGTGGCGCAATGCGCGGCGAAAAGCTGACCGACCGCGATCGCGTCCGGTTCGAACGCGTGGGTGGTGGTGCTCAGCAGGTTGAGGGCGCCGAAATCGTGACCGTCGATGTAGAGGCAGAAGCAGGCCATCGACCCGATGCCGAGTTCGGTGGCGGCTTCGGCATACCGCGGCCAGCGGTCCTCGCGGCGCATGTCGTCGATGATGATCGTGGTGTCGTCGACGGCCGAGCGCACGCACGGGCCCTCGTTGAACTCGCGCTGCAAGGCGTCGGATTTGCCCGCGAGATCACCCACCACCACCGGGGTCTCGATGCGGCCCGCGGTCACCATGGTGACGCTCGCGTATTCGGTACCGGGGACGGAGTCGACCGCGGCGGTGGAGATGCGGCCGAGTACGGCGGCAGTGTCGTCGCCCTCGGTTCGGATCTCCCGGATGAGTTCGGCCATCCTGGTCGTCTGCACGCTGTCCATTTTCATTCCTCCGCGGATCGCTGCCCGCCCCCGCTACGGGTGCCCTCGTGACCTGATCAGGGTACGAGATTCTCCCGCTGCGCGACCGACGGTCCGGCGTCGGCGGTGAACACGTCGAGGCGCAGGTCGGCGTCGCGGTAACCGCCGGCATGGGACAACGCTCCGTGCAGCAGGCGATCGTGAACGTCGTCACCCGACTGCGGATACTCCTCGACTTTACGCCGCCAGTGCACCGCGATCACCTCGCCGCGGGGCCGGAGCGACCGGGGCAGCCGCGTCAGCAGAGCGTCGAGGGCGACGGGATCGAGGTAGTAGAGCACTTCGCTGAGCACGATGAGGTCGAACGTCTCATCGGGCCAGCCGGTCACCAGGTCGGCGGTTCGTACTTGCACGCGACCGCCGTGGTGGGCGAGCCGTCGGGTGGCCAACTCCACCGCTCGCGGGCTGAGGTCGGTGCACAGCAGCTGATCGCTGCGGGCGGCGAGCTGGTCGCTGAGTACTCCGATCGAACAGCCCGGTTCAAAAACCCGCTCGTAATGGTCGGCACGCAGCGCGGCCATCGTCAGCGCGTACTTGCGACGCTCGTAGAACCGCTCGGCGAAGCCCCACGGGTCGTCGCTGCGTGCGTACATGTCATGGAAGTAGTCGTCGGCCATCGTTCGCCGAAACCCGGTGTCGCGCGTCATGTGAACACGAACTCGCGGGTACGGATCAGGTGGGCCAGCACGTGCGGCGGGAGGATCGCCGCGTCTGCCGGGTCGTCGGACAGTGGCCGGACCTGGGTGTCGAAGGCGTTGATCGCCGCATGCTTGACCGCCAGGATCGCCGGGTCGATCCGATGTGCACGCAGCCGGTGCCACGGGATGGTGGGGTCGCCGGGAGCGGCCCAATGCCACATCCAGATCGGGTACCACCACACCGGCACGTCCAGGCGTGCGGCCACCTCACCAGCAACGGCGCCGACCGTGTCGTGGTCGGGGTGCCCGTCGGCCGACCACACCGACAGCAGGCCGGTCGCGAGGGTCGGTGCTTCGGCGACGATCGACTCGACGATGCCGCCGATCGTGTGCCGCTGCTCGGCGAGCGCACCGTCGCGCAGCCCGCACCATCGGGGCGGGGCGACACCCAGCAGCTCGGTGGCGGTGTCGAGTTCGATGTGGCGCCGGTCGGCGAGCTGATCGGGCGACAGGGTAGGCGACCCCGGATGCGACGCGCGGCCATCCGACATGCACACCACCACGACCTCGATGCCGGCCTGCGCGGCCGCGGCCATGATCCCGCCTGCACCGAGCACCTCGTCGTCCGGGTGCGCGCCGAGCACCACCAGGCGCTCGATGTCCAGCGTCAGTTCCGGCCAGGGCTCCTTCGCGTCCATCCAGCTGACCCAGGCGTCCTCCGTGGTGCCGTCGGTGGTGACCGGTGTGCCGGCCAGGCCGCTCGCGGTGGAATCGGGTTCGGTCACCGACATCGGGCCTCCGGAAGGTTACGGTCGTCGACGACGAGACGACCGAGGTTCACCAGGTCGCGGTCGGCGTGCGATTGGCGAATGTAGACGCCGAGGTCGGCGACGGCCTGCGCGTGCTCGCGCTGATGCACGAGCGGTTCGGGCCCCAACGCCCGATTCACCCGGTCGATGACGTCGGTGGCGATCTGTTCCATGCTCCAGCGGACCTGCGCGGCCAACCGGCGGGCCCGATCGATGTCGTCGGGAGCGGCGTCGATCGTCATCGCGGCATGACTGAGTATTGCTTGGCCCTGGGCCAGGAGGGCGTCGACCGCACCGAGATGCATCATCGCGATGTCGTCGTCGCGGCGCCGCCCGGCAGCGGTGTACAGCGCGCCGGCCACTTTCCGGGCGCCGCCGAACCAGCAGGCCGCGACGCCTATCCCGCCGTGGAAGAACCCCGCCCGCTCCAAATAGGCGCCCGGTGCGCCGATCGGACGGGCCTCCGCCCGGTCGAAGCGAGCGGTACCGGTCTCGGTGGTGCGCATGCCTGCGGCGGTCCAGCCACCCCGTTCCGGGCGCACCCCCGGCTGCTGCAGGTCGACGGCGAACATCCGCCGCTGATCACCGTCGCGGGCGGTGACCAGGGCGTGTGTGCAGCTGACCACGCCCGAACACCACGGCTTGGCCCCGGAGAGCTCCCACCGCCCGGAGTGCCGTTCGGCGGTCACCATCGGCTCCGGGGGCTCGGCCGCCCAGACGCCCCAGAACTCGCCGAACCCGATGCGTTCGCCGACGATGTCGGCCAGGATCGCGTCCGCATCCAGATGGGCCTCGACGAGTCGACCCATCGAGATGTCGCGATGGCAGAGTTCGGTGAGGATGCGGAATCGATCGGCGGTGTCGCCGCGGCCCGGGAGTGGGACGTCGAGGTCTCCTTCGGTCACGATGCGCACCGCGAGCGCCGGGGCATCACACATCATCATCGGGCCACCTCCGGATCGTCGGCGGGTCGGTCGGCAGAGCGCCGGGCCGGTGTTGCGCGGTCCAGGATCTCGAGTCGCTGCAGGTAGCCGGCGAATCCGGCGTCGGTGCGTCCGTCGCGTCGCGTCGAGGTCGCCACCGGGGAGCGGGCGCTGCGCCGAACCCGGGCACCCGAGGCCATCAGCCGCCGCACGATGTCCACATCCTCGTCGCCGGTCCGCGGCGCGAAGCCGCCGATCCGGCGGTAGGTGTCGGCGCGAAACCCCAGGTTGGCGCCGTGTACGTGATGGTGGCCGTCGTCGGGCAGGTAACGGGCGGCAAAAAGCTCCGCGACTGAGGAGGGCCAGTCGGCCCAGCCATCGGGGACCACCGTCCCGACGAACGCGTCGACCCCGTCGGCCGCTGCGCTCAGGTGCGTCGCCAACCAGTCCGGCGGAACCTCCGAATCGGCGTCGGTGGTGGCATACCAGGTGACGTGCTCATCGGGCGTCGACTGGCGATCGTGACTCGCGGCGTAGGCAAAACCGGCACGACGCGCAGCGCCCACCGACCGTGCCGAACAGGTGAGGGCGGTGATGTGCGCGGGTACGAGCCGGCTGGAGGCATCGGTGCAGGCGTCAAGGACCACCACGATCTCCACCTCGACCGCGACAGCGTCGGCCGCCACCGTCAGCGCGGTCAGGCAGCGGGTGAGCAAGAGTTCTTCGTTGTGCGCGGGAACCACGACCACCGCCCGTTCCATCGGCGAGTGATCATCGAGAACGTGCACATCGGTCACCGGGCCCTCCAGGGTTGTCTGACGACGTCGATGCCCGGTGGTTTCAGGCCGACCGGTGCGCGGGTACCCAGATCCGGGGTGACTCACACCCGCCCGGCCGGTGATCGGATGTGCAGGTCGACGCCACCACGCGGCCGTGTGCACGGCGATTACTCAGGTTCGGTCCGTTACCCTGAACACCCGTGGCAGGAAATGGTGAGGACCGCAGCCCCGTCGACCTGATCGTGGTCGGCTCCGGGTTCTTCGGACTGACGATCGCCGAGCGGGCCGCGACCCAACTCGACAAGCGTGTGCTGGTGCTGGACCGCCGGCCACACATCGGTGGCAACGCGTACTCCGAGGCCGAGCCGACCACCGGCATCGAGATCCACAAGTACGGCGCGCACCTGTTCCATACCTCCAACAAGCGGGTCTGGGACTACGTCAACCAGTTCACCGATTTCACCGGCTATCAGCACCGCGTCTTCGCGATGTATCAGGGCCAGGCCTATCAGTTCCCGATGGGCCTCGGCCTGGTCGCGCAGTTCTTCGGACGCTACTACTCGCCCGACGAGGCGCGCGCCCTGATCGCCGAGCAGGCCGCCGAGATCGACACCGCGCAGGCCCGCAACCTCGAGGAGAAGGCGATCAGCCTCATCGGGCGGCCCCTGTATGAGGCGTTCGTCAAGCACTACACCGCCAAACAGTGGCAGACCGACCCGAAGGAGTTGCCCGCCGGTAACATCACCCGGCTACCGGTGCGCTACACCTTCGACAACCGCTACTTCAACGACACCTACGAGGGGCTACCGGTCGACGGCTACACGGCGTGGCTGGAGAAGATGGCCGCCGACGACCGCATCGAGGTGCGCCTGGACACCGACTGGTTCGACGTGCGCGACGAGTTGCGGGCGATCTCGCCGGACGCCCCGGTGGTCTACACCGGCCCGCTGGACCGCTACTTCGACTACTCGGCCGGCCGACTCGGCTGGCGCACACTCGATTTCGAGACCGACGTACTTGACATCGGGGACTTCCAGGGCACACCGGTGATGAACTACAACGACGCCGACGTCCCGTACACGCGTATCCACGAGTTCCGGCATTTCCATCCTGAGCGGGACTCCTACCCGGCCGACAAGACGGTCATCATGCGCGAGTTCAGCCGCTTCGCCGAAGCCGACGACGAACCCTACTACCCGATCAACACCCCGGAGGATCGTGCGAAGGTCTCGGCTTACCGCGACCTCGCGAAAGCCGAGACCGCACAGCGCAACGTGTTGTTCGGTGGTCGGCTGGGCACCTACCAGTACCTGGACATGCACATGGCGATCGCCAGTGCGCTCACCATGTTCGACAACACCTTGGCGCCGCACCTCGCCGAGGGCGCCCCGCTCTCGACGTCCGACGGGCAGTGACCGGGTGTGAACCGATGAGGCGGAATACATGACAGTGACCCCTGTGAACCAGACCGACATCCCGGAGGCGGGCGCCGGCCCGTCGAAGGCGACCGCACTGCTGCAGCGGGTGATCTTCCCGCGCGCCGGTGAACCGATCGACGTGCGGTCGCTGTATCTGGTGGAATCGCCGAACAATTCGCGACGCGCGCACGCACCGAGCCGGACATCGGTGTCGCTCGCCGGCGAGTCCGAGGTGAGCTTCGAGACCTACTTCAACGCCTTCGCCGCTGCCTACTGGCGTCGCTGGAGTGTGCTGACGTCGGTGGTGCTGCGGGTGGAGGTGGTCGGCACCTGCCGAGTCGATCTGTATCGCTCGAAGATCGACGGCTCACGCATCGGCATCGGCGGCGACCTGATCGTCACCGACGAGAACGGCCGCGGCGTGGCCGAATTCGAGCTCGACCTGGGGCCGTTCGAGGACGGCGGCTGGATCTGGTTCGACATCACCACCGACACCGACACCGAGATCGTCGCGGCCGGGTGGTATTCGGCGCAGCCGGCAGCAACCGGTGACGAGACCAAACGCGTCACCATCGGCATCCCGACGTTCAACCGGCCCACCGATGCGGTCAACGCGCTGGCCGCGCTCACCTCGGATCCGTTGGTGGACGAGGTGATCGATGCCGTCATGATGCCCGATCAGGGCAACAAGAAGGTCGTCGACGAACCCGGCTACACCGAGGCGTCCGCCGCACTCGGTGATCGGCTGCACATCTTCGACCAGCCGAACCTCGGCGGCTCCGGCGGGTACGCCCGGATCATGTACGAGGCGTTGCGCCGCACCGACTCTCCTTACATCCTCTACATGGATGACGACATCATGATCGAGCCCGACTCGATTTTGCGGGCGCTGGCAATGTCGCGATTCGCCAAGTCCCCCATGCTCGTCGGTGGTCAGATGCTCAACCTGCAGGACCGCAGCCACCTGCACTGCATGGGTGAGGTCATCAACCGCGACAAGTTCATGTGGACCGCGGCGCCGTTTGTCTCCTACGACCACAACTTCGCGAAATACCCGTTGCGCGACCGGGAGAACTCGAAGAACCTGCATCGGCGGATCGACGTCGAGGGCAACGGGTGGTGGATGTGCATGATCCCGCGGCAGTGCGCCGAGGAGATCGGCCTGCCGATGCCGCTGTTCATCAAGTGGGACGACTGGGAGTTCGCGCTGCGCGCCGCCAAGGCCGGCTACCCGACGGCGACCGTGCCGGGTATCGCGATCTGGCACATGGCGTGGAGCGACAAGGACGATGCCATCGACTGGCAGGCCTACTTCCACCTGCGCAACCGGTTGGTGGTCGCGTCGCTGACCAAGGACGGCCCCATCGACGGAATCGTCAAGTCGATGGTCAAGGCGACCGCGAAACATCTACTGTGCCTCGAGTATTCGACGGTCGCCATCCAGAACGAGGCGATCCGCGACTTCCTGGCCGGGCCGGATCACATCCGCAGCTTGTTGCCGACCGCGCTGCCGAAGATCGCCGCGATGCGCAAGCAGTACCCGGACGCCGTCGTCCTGCCGTCGGCCACCGAGTTGCCGCGCACCAGCGGACAGGCCACCCACCTGGGCACCAACATCCCGGAGGGTAAGGTCGCCAAGCTCAAGTCGCTGACCGCCGCGCTGGTGCGCAACGCCAAGCCGGCCGACCCGCGTCACCACGAGGTGCCGCAGGCCAACTTCCCGCCGATCGAGGCACGCTGGTTCAGCCTCGGACGCGTCGACGGCGTCACCGTGACCACCGCCGACGGCCGCGGCGTGGTCTACCGCAAACGTGACCGCGACAAGATGATTGCGCTGGCCAGAGAGTCGGCGGCACTCGTGCGCGAACTCAAGGACCGCTTCCCGGCGATGCGCGAGGAGTACCGGGCCAAGCATGCAGAACTGACGAGTCAGGAGAGTTGGGCGCGTGTCTTCGGAATCGACTGAGTCGGTCTCGGCGCCGGTGGTGCTGCCACCGGCGACCGGTGAGGTCGCCGCACTGCTCGCGGTCCAACGCGTGGCCGCCGACCGTCCGGGCGTGGTCTCGGCGGCGCGAGGCCTGTCGCACTTCGGCGAACACTCACTGGGTTGGCTGGCGATCGCCGGCGTCGGCGCTGCCGCCGCATGGCGACGCGGCGATCAGCCCGAGGTGCGGCGCTGGGCGGAGGCCGGGGTCGGCGCGTTCGGCGCGCATGCCGCCTCGGTGATCATCAAGCGGGTGGTGCGCCGCCGCCGCCCACACGACGAGCGCATCCGTGTCGGGGTGTCGACGCCGAGCAAACTCAGCTTCCCGTCGTCGCACGCCACCTCCACCACCGCAGCCGCCATCCTCATCGGGCGGGCGGCCGGACTGCCGACGGCGGCGTTGCCCGCGGTACTTGTTCCGCCGATGCTGTTGTCGCGGCTGGTCCTCGGCGTGCACTACCCGACCGATGTGCTCGCCGGAGCAGCCATTGGAGCGGCGAGCGCGGCGGCCGTGACGGCGGGTGACAGACTGTTCGCGACCAACGTCGCTACGAGATGAGTCCGAGGACATGAGCGAAGAGCCGATCGAGCATGAACCGGTGCTGGCACCGCCGAAGAATCTGGCGACCGGCCTGATCAAGGCGGTCCGCCCGCGGCAATGGGTGAAGAACGTCCTCGTTCTCGCCGCGCCGTTGGCGGCGGGCAGCGTGGGCGAGGGCGATGTGCTCGGGCCCGTCGCCATCGCCTTCGTCGCGTTCTGCCTGGTCGCGTCGTCCATATATCTGGTCAACGATGCTCGCGACGTCGAATCCGACCGCAATCATCCGACCAAACGTTTCCGCCCGATCGCCGCGGGTGTGGTGCCGGTGCCGCTGGCCTACGGTCTGGCGGTGGTGCTCGCGGTGGCGGCGCTGGGGATCTCGCTGCTCGCCAACTGGGAGACGGCGGTCGTCATCGCCATCTACCTCGGCATTCAGCTCGGCTACTGCTTCGGCTGGAAGAACCAGCCGGTCATCGACATCTGCATTGTCTCGTCGGGCTTCCTGCTGCGTGCTATCGCCGGAGGTGTCGCCGCCGAGATCGAGCTGTCGCAGTGGTTCCTGCTGGTGATGGCGTTCGGGTCGCTGTTCATGGCTGCCGGCAAGCGGTACGCGGAGCTGCAGCTGGCCGAGCGGACCGGCGCCAAGATCCGCAAGGCGCTGCAGTACTACACCACCACCTACCTGCGGTTCGTGTGGACCTTGTCGGCGACTGCGGTGGTGATCTTCTACGGCCTCTGGGCCTTCGACAACGCCGACACGAATGTCGCCTACTCCGTGTCGATGGTGCCGTTCACGATCGCGATCCTGCGCTACGCCGTCGACATCGACGGTGGTCAGGCCGGGGAGCCCGAAGAGATCGCGCTCGGTGACCGCGTCCTGCAGTTGCTGGCCGTCGCCTGGTTGGTGTGTGTTGGTGTCGCGGTCTATGCGGTCTCCTGACCTGGGGTCTTCCGAGGGCGGTGAGGTCGGCGACGCGGCAGCCGACGCCCCCACCGAGGCGATCCCCGTCACCGAGTCGGACCCCGACAGCGAGTCGAGCCGTGCCACCGAGCGGAACCCTGACACCGAATCGACAGTCGCCACCGAGCTGACGACAGGCGCCGACACGGGCCGTGGCCTCGGCAGCTGGGGTGCCCGTCAGTGGGTGCCCGTCATCAGTTTTCTGATCGGCACGATCACGGTCACCACGCTGTTCACCATCGGGGTGTGGCAGCGACGCTGGATCGCCGACGACGGACTGATCGTGCTGCGTACGCTGCGCAACCTGTTCGCAGGCAACGGCCCGGTCTTCAACGTCGGCGAACGCGTCGAGGCCAACACCTCGACCGCCTGGACCTACGTGCTCTGGTTCTGGGCCTGGGTCACCGACGGTCAGCTCGAGTACGTCGCCCTCTGGGTGGCGCTGGTGCTGTCGGTCGCGGCGATCCCGATCGCCATGTATGCCACCGCACGGCTGTATCGCACCCGCCTCGGTGGACTGACCGGGGACGGTTGGACGCTGTTGCTGCCGTTCGGCGTGATCGCCTACGTCGCGCTGCCGCCGGCCCGGGACTTCGCGACCAGCGGTCTGGAGAACGGCCTGTGCATCTTCTGGGTGGCGGTCCTGTGGGGTCAGTTGGTGGCGTGGAGCAGACGCCCGGTCACCGACCCGTCGCGGTGGCAGCGGGCCGCGACGCTGACCTTGGCGTTCACCGCCGGTCTGGCGCCGCTGATCCGGCCGGAACTGACGATTCTCGGCGGACTGGTCTTGCTACTGGTGATACTCGCACCCACCTCGTGGCCGACGCGGATCGGCATGATCGTGGTGGCCGCGGTGCTGCCGGTGGGCTATCAGATCTTCCGGATGGGTTACTACGCGTTGCTGGTGCCCAACCCGGCTGTGGCCAAGGACGCCAGCGGCGCCAAGTGGCATCAAGGGTTGCTCTATCTGGCCAATTTGTTCGGACCGTACGTGCTGTTGCTGCCCGTCGTCCTGATCGTCGTGACCGGCATCTTCATCGTCGGCGGCCGACGTCTCGCGGGCGGGCGGCCGACGCCGGAGCCCGGCGAGTCCGTCCGACTCACCTGGCGGCAGCGGGTGGCGTCCTGGTCGGCCGCCCTACACAGTCCCTCCGCGGTGACGGTCACCGTGATGCTGGCCGGTCTGATCGGCGGCATCTACTGGATTCGGCAGGGCGGCGACTTCATGCACGGTCGCGTTCTACTGGTCCCGTTGTTCACCTTGCTGCTGCCGTTGATGGTGGTGCCGGTGACCATTCCGGCGCACGTGCGCGCGGCATGGCGCTCGGATACCGGCACCGATACCGCCGTGCGGCGTCGGACGCGGGTACAGCTCGCCGGGTCGGTGATCATGGGCGCGTTCTGGGTGACCATCGTCGCGTGGGCCGCGGTGTGCAGCCACAACGTGCTGCCCAACGCCGGCACCGACATCGGCCGGAGCGGCATCGTCGACGAGCGTCGCTTCTACGTCACCAACATGGGCAACGAGAACCCGGTGACTGCCGAAGACTATCTCGATTACCCGCGTATGGGAGCGATGGCCGAGTGGATCGAGCGCTACCACGACGAGGGCGGAGTGATCCTGCCGTCGTTCAATTACGACGAGTGGTACATCGCAAAGCTGCCCGGCAATATCGCGCCCGAGGACCGCAAGCTCACCGTCTACTTCCTCAATCTGGGGATGACGAGTATGAACGCGCCACTCGACGTCCGTGTCATCGACCAGATGGGCCTGGCATACCCGCTCGCCGCGCACACCGAGCGCCTCGAGGACGGCCGGATCGGTCACGACAAGGTGTTGCCCTCGGAATGGGTCGTCGCGGAGGCCGGAGCCTACCCGCGCAAGCCGGTCCTGCCGGGTTATCTCGACGAGGACCTGGTGCGGCAGGCGCAGGTGGCGCTGAGATGCCCGGAAACCCAGGATCGTTTCGACTCGTACGAGGCGGCGTGGACGTGGGAACGGTTCAAACGCAATCTCAAGGAGTCGTTCACGTTCACCGACTACCGGATCGAACGTGAGCCCGAGTACGAGATCGCGCGCTGTGGGTTGCAGATGCCGCCCCGCATCCATCCGCGCTGACCGTTCACCTCATCCGCGAGGGGCCGACGCGTGCGGAAGTCCGCGCAATCCGCTGCCTGAGGAGGGCCGGAGCGTGCGGAGGCCCGTCACGAAGGCCCGGTTTGCCCATCAATATCTCGAATCGGTAACGTTCGGCCCGACTTGGTCGATAGATCAACGTGACCAGGACACCCGTGTGCTGATTGCATATCGGCTCGCCGACGAGCGGATGTGAGAGCAGTCACAGCGTTTGTCAGCGTTGGGGGGATGCAATAGGCTCCCGAAACGGTGCTCAACGGCCGAATGTGGGCTGTTCGGCGCGCGATTGCTTCGCGTGCCGGGGCGAGTGCGCCCGCAGCGCCGTCGGGGGATGTCAGCGGCCGGGTGTCGTAGGAGGATTCGGCGGTTCGGGAATGTTGTCCCGTCCCGCCGGATGACAGAGGGAGATATCAGTCGATGCGTGAAGCTGCTGCCAGGCCGCCAAGAGCCGGTTGGGCGCGAAACCGAGCCGTCGCGGCAATCATCGCGATGGCGACCGTGATCGGCCTGGCCGGTGTGATCGGCGGTGCCGGTGACGCGAGCGCCCGGATCGGTGGCACCCAGATCGGCAAGCAGGAGTTCTGGGTCAACGGATGTGGCATGCCCAACGTGAAGGTGCGTGCCTGGAAGCGTCCCGGTAACTACAAGACCGCGATCCTGCTCGACGGCATGCGCGCCCAGTACGACTACAGCGGCTGGGAGATCAACACCAACGTCCAGGAGATGGTCCGCTCCGGCGTCAACGTCGTGGAACCCATCGGTGGGCCGGCCAGCTTCTACTCCGACTGGGACGCACCCAGCAACTTCAACAACCAGCCGTACCGCTACATGTGGAACTGCGTCATCACCCGCTCGCTGGTCCGCGAACTGGACCGCCGCGGGTTCCGGGTCGGCGCGAGCCGTAAGTACGCCATCGCCGGTCTGTCGTCGGGCGGTAATGCCGCCCTCGTCATCGGTGCGCAGAACCGCCACAACTTCGACCGCGCGGCGTCGCTGTCGGGCTACAACTTCCTGAACGCGCCCGGTATGCGCACCGCGCTGCGACTGGCGATGTTCGACGTCGACCCCAAGCCGTGGAACATCGACAGCATGTGGGGCCCGCCGTGGAGCCCGCGATGGATCTCCAACGACCCGTTCATGAACATCAACCGCATGCACGGTATGAAGATCTTCATCGGGTCCGGTAACGGCCTGTTCGGACAATACAACTCGCTGCCGAACGTTTTCGACGACCTGTTCAAGGGCTCGACGCTCGAGGTCCTCGCCTTCACACAGGCCAAGGCCTTCGAGGCGGCCGCGTTGGTCCAGGGACTGCCGCTGATGACCTATTACTCCAACGGCACCCACGCCTGGGGCTACTGGCAGGACATGCTCTGGAACGCCAAGAATCGCGGGTTCTTCCGCTGAGTTGACCGGCGATCGCACCGCAGGACAACATCAGTCACAGAAATCCCACGCGTAACAGCGTGGCGCACGCAAAACAGAACGCCCTACGTGTAAGAAACACGTAGGGCGTTTTGTTGTCTGTGGGGTTGATGTGACTTCTGGGGAAAGAGTTACTCGCTCACCTGGTCAAACGCCGTGATGCTCAGGTGGTGTGAAGGAGTCAGAGGGTGAACTGGCAAGTGGTTCGGCATGTCGTGGCGCACAGCGCGCGGAACACGACCGACGATGTTCGGGGGCACGGCGTCCGGGGGCACCGAGGTCAGAGCGGTCGATCCGGCACCGCCCGACGGTGGGCGACCGGTGCGGCGGCAGCGGCCGCCGCGGTGCTGGTGCTCGCTGCTCCCACGATCCCCGCCGGCGCCGAGCCGGCGCCGGCGCCCGGCGCGCCCGCGGTGCAGCCACCGGCCCCCGTGCCGGCAGCACCGCCGGCGGCCGAGTCGGCCCCGGCGGCCCCACCGGCCCCGGCGCCGGTCGCCGCGACCCGACCCGCGCGGGTGACCAACACCTTCTGGTACACCGACCGCCGTGTCGCGCTGTGGGTCGACTCGCCGGCGATGGGAACCAACATCCAGGTCCAGCTGCTGCTGGCCCGTGACTGGTGGGCCAAGCCGAAGGAGAAGTTCCCGCAGCTGATCACCCTCGACGGTCTGCGGGCACAAGAAGACCAGAGTGGCTGGATCATCAACACCAACATCGAGGACTTCTACCGCGACAAGAACGTCAACGTGGTGCTCCCGATCGGCGGCGAGTCCAGCTTCTACACCGACTGGAAAGAACCCGACAAGGGCAAGAACTACAAGTGGGAGACGTTTCTGCAGTCCGAGCTCCCGCCGATCCTGGAGGGCGACTGGCGCTCCACCGACGTCCGCGGCATCCAGGGCCTGTCGATGGGTGGCTCGGCGGCGATGATGCTGGCCGCCCGCAACCCCGGTTTCTACAAGTACGCCGCGTCCTACTCGGGCATCTTGCAGATGACCTCCTACGGAATGCCGCAGGCGATCCAGTTCGCGTTGCGCGACGGTGGCGGCTACGACTCGATGAAGATGTTCGGCCCGCCCAGCGACCCGGCCTGGAAGGAGCATGACCCGTACTTGCTGGCCGAGAAGCTGCGCGGCACCAGCCTGTACGTGTCGTCGGGCAACGGACTGGTCGGCCCGCACGACAAGCCGTCCGACATCCCGATGCTGGCCACCAACTATTCGGGTGTCGGACTGGAGATCCTCAGCCGAGTGACCTCGCAGCAGTTCGCCATCAAGCTCAACCAGCTGGGCATCCCCGGTCAGGCGGTCTACCGTCCTTCTGGGACGCACACCTGGCCGTACTGGCAGTTCGAGATGCAGCAGTCGTGGCCGCAGGCCGCGGGCGCCCTGGGCCTGACGAACGATCACCCGGCGTGCAAGGTCGGCTTCGCGAAGGCCTACAACGTCAACAAGGACGTTCTCGGTGAATGCCTGACACCGGTCTACGGCGTACCGGGTGGCAAGGCACAGGACTTCCGCGGTGGGCGGATCATCACCGGTCCGAAGGGGCCCAAGATGGTCGGCGGCGGCATCGGCGGCGAGTACGTCGCCGCCGGCGGGCCGGGCGGCAAGCTGGGTCTGCCGACCAGTGACGAGATGCCCACCCGCGACGGCAAGGGGCGCGTCAACACCTTCGAGCACGGCCGGATCGTCTGGACGGCCAAGGATGGAGCGAAGGTCACCAAGTGACCTCTCGCACCCGGCGACGGCCCAAGCTGAACGGGAGCCGTCGCCGGTGCTGAGACTTCACTGAGTAATCGGCACGTTTCTGCTGGTGGGGTGGGTCGGGTGGCAAGCGACTCACCGCGGAGACGGTAGCCTGACGCCAGGCGGATCGCAGGAGCGGACCGCGGCAGCAGGTGTGAGAACCCGACTCCGACGACGACGTCCGGGCCGGGTGCGACGAGGAAGTGACGATGACCCGAAAGTTTCTGCAACTCGCGATGGTCGCGGCGGGACTCGCGCTCACCGTGGGTTCGGTGTCGGCGTGCTCCGACGACTCGACGGCCACGGCCCCGATCACGAGCAACCCGGTGACGACCACCTCGATGTATTCGACGACGCCGTCGTCATCGGCGGCTCCGTCGACGACGGCCTCGGCCGAAGAGACCGCGGACTCCGACGCCCCCGACGAACCGGCACCGCAGGAGCCGGGCGGGACGGCATTGCCGGCAACGGCACCCGAACCCGGCACCGGCGTCCCGCAGAGCTTCCCCGGACCCGACGGGCAGGAGATCGGGCCGAAGGGCAAGGCGTATTTGGCGGCGCTGAAGGCCGACAACGTCACGTTCATGGGTGACACCGACAATTCGGTGGCCCTCACGATGGCCGAGTACGTGTGCAATGAACGCAAGAAGGGCACCGACCCGGTGACCGTGAAGGCATTCGTCACCGCGTCGGTCGGACCGGGCACCGACACCGTCGTCGAGGCCAACACCAAGGCCGACAAGGTCATCAAGGCCGCCGACGAGAATTACTGCTGATAGGTGAGCGCACGGAGATCGCAGCGTCGTAAGCGGCGACTGCCGAGGATGCTGCTGTTCCTGGCGCTGCTCGCGGTCGTCGCGATCATCCTGATCGTGGTGTTGGTGATCGTGTTGCTGCAGCCAGGCCCGCCACGGATTCCCATCGGCCCGGGAGAGTCGACCACCGAACCAAAGGAGCGGCCCGATGCGCAGTCGGCCGACTGCCCGGACGTGCTCACCCTGGTCATACCCGGTACCTGGGAGTCGTCGGCGGACGACGATCCCTACACACCGACTGCGAATCCGCAGTCGTTGATGCTGCGGGTCTCCGGTGCGCTCGCCGACGAGTTCCCGTCGTCGCGCACGAGCGTCTACACCGTGCCCTACGTGGCGCAGTTCCGGAATCCGACCAATCTGGCCGACCGGCAGCGTGACTACGATTTCTCTCGCTCGCAGGGTTACAAACGGGCGGCCGGCAAGATCATCCAGACCAACCGGAATTGTCCGCTGACGCGCTACGTGATCATGGGCTTCTCGCAGGGCGCGGTGATCGCCGGCGACCTGGCCAGCAACATCGGTAACGGGCGCGGCGTGCTGGACGCCTCCGACCAGGATCTGGTGCTGGGTGTGGGGCTGATCGCCGACGGCCGCCGTGAATCGGGCAAGCAGAACGACATCGGTCCCTCCCCGGAGGGTGTGGGAGCCGAGGTCGCACTGGCCGGGATGGGTCGACTCGTGCCCGGCATCACCATGACCGGGCCGCGTGCCGGCGGATTCGGTGAGCTCGCCGATCGGGTGCAGTCCATCTGCGCCCCCGGCGATCTGATCTGCGACTCGCCGACCATCACCAACCCGATCCGGGCGGTCAGCCAGCTCGCCGGTGCGATCGACAACCCCGTGCACGCGATGTATGCGACCACCGATTACTGGTCGCTCGACGGGACGTCGGCCACCCAGTGGATGTACGGCTGGGCCAGCAGCGTCATCTCCGACGCACCCCGCCCCGCCCACAACTGAGCGACGACGGGCGTCAGTCGGTGTCTGACATCCGGATGCCCTGACTGCGCGCAAAGGATGCCTCCTCGGCACTGACGAGCCCGAACGACACCAGCGGGCGCGGATAGACGGCGTCGCCCAGGTAGGCCGCCGCCACCGCCATGCGGTTGGCGCCACGGGGCAGCGAGAACAGATGGTAGGCGCGGGTGACTGCCTTGGCCGCGAAGCCGGACAGGTGCACACCGACCGGATTGGCCACCGCGAACCGCGGCCCCAGATCGACGACCAGGCCGAGATCGTTGTGTCGATAGTTCGTCGAAGTCCCGGTGCCGATCGAGGCGAGCACGTTGCGTGCGAGCACCTTGCCCTGACGCACGGCGTGCTGGGCGGTCGGCGGTGTGATCGCCGCCGAATCCGACTTCGTGGTGTCCGGCACGGCCGCCGCGTCGCCGGCTGCGAAGACGTCGGGGTGGTCGGGGACCGACAGGTCTGTGCGCACCGTCAGTCGCCCCTTCTCCGTGGGCAATCCGAGGGACTCGATGAGGGGGTTGGCGCTGACTCCGGCGGCCCACGCGACGGTGTGCGTGGCAACCGTCGTGCCGTCGCTCAGCTCGGCGACCTCATCGGTCAACCGGTCGATGGTGGTGCCCAACCGCACGTCGATGCCGCGCGAGCGCAACACCTCGAGCACCTTGTCGCCGAGCTTCTCGCCCACCTCCGGCATCACCCGGTCGGCCATGTCGAGCAGCACGAAACGAACCTCCTGCGGGTCGAAATCACGTTGCCGGGCGACCTCGTCGGCCAACGCGCGCAACTGTGCGGTCAGTTCGGCGCCGGCATAGGACGCGCCCACCACCACGACGGTGCGTCGTGCCCGGGCAACCGCCGAATCGGTTTCGCGCGACGCCAATTCGAGCTGCTCGAGCAGCTGATCGCGCAGATACAACGCCTCGGTGGTGGTCTTGAGCCCGCGGGCGTGTTCGGCGAGGCCGGGGATGTCGAAGAGTCGGGTGACCGAGCCGGGGGTCAGCACCAGTCGGTCGTAGGCGACGGTTTCGACGGCGTCTTCGCGGTTGTGCACCTCGAGTGTCCGAGCGGCCAGATCCACTTTCTCCACGCGGCCGGCGATGAGGTCGGCTTCTGGCAGGCTGTCGGCCAACGGGACGGCGACGAATCGCGGATCGAGCAGCCCACCGGCGACGTCGGGCAGCAGCGGTGTGTAGAGCATGAAGTCATCCGGCGAGATCACGGTGACCCGAATCGGATGGTCGGTCGACGAGCGCTGATGGCGCAGCAGGCGCCGGGTGGTCTCGAAGCCGGCGAAGCCGGCACCCACGATGACGATGCGGACGGGTTCGACTGTTGCGGTCATATCGGTGTCCGTACCCGCATCGTCGTGAGTGAAACGCGACACGTCTCACGCCGGCCCGAAAACGCGCAGGTCACGGAGTGGGTCAATGGACCCAGTTGTGGCAGTCTCGACTATCCGCCGGGGCATGTCCGCGATCTGTTTGGCGGTGTGTTGGCCCTGCATTACCGTGATTGGGCGATCGGGCTACCGATACCCGCGATGCGCAGGGACTTGCGCTGGGGGCAGACGCGCACCATGCGCATGAGGAGACAGTGAATGAGCGAGACCGGGGAGCTGCGCCCGTTCCGGTTCGGTGCCGGTGGTGAGGGCAACAAGGACGAGGGTGGCGCGCGCAAGTTCGTCAAACTCGCCCAGACCGCCGAGGAGTACGGCTACGACACCTTCGCGGTGCCCGATCACCTGGGCAACCAGGTCGGACCCATCGCCTCGCTCGGCGCGCTGACCCAGGCCACCTCGACCATCCGGCTGGCGACATCGGTGCTGGCCAACGGCTGGCGCCATCCGGCAATGGTCGCCAAAGAGGCCACCACGATCGACGTGCTCTCCAAGGGACGCCTGGAGTTGGGCATCGGCGCCGGGTGGATGAAAGAAGAGTTCGACAAGGCCGGCATCGAGTTCGAGTCACCCGGTGTCCGCATCCGGCGCCTCGACGAGGCGCTCACCATCCTCGATGGCCTGATGCGGGGCGAGACCGTCGACTTCGCGGGCGAGTTCTACCAGATCAACGGGCTCGAGGGATCGCCACGACCGCGGCAAGGCCCACGGCCACCGATCGCCGTCGGCGGTGGCGGGCCCAAGATGCTCGCACTGGCGGCCAAGCATGCCGACATCATTTCGGTTGCGCCGTCGACGACACGCGAGGGCAAGATGCGGCTGTCGGATATGACGATCGAGAAGACCGCGCAGCGAGTCGACCGGATCCGCGAGGTTGCCGGCGACCGGTTCGACGACATCGAACTCAACTGGACGATCGCGGTCATCGTCATCACCGACGACCGCGAGGCCACCGCCGAGATGGCGTTGAAAGCCCTGGAACAGGGCTATCCGCCCAACATCGAACGCGACTGCGAGTTCACCGTTGACGATGTGATGGCCTCGCCGTATCTGGCGATGGGCACATTCGAGGAGATCGCCGAGCAGATCCGCGAGGTGCGTCGGCGTACCTCGATGTCCTATGTCGGTGTCTTCCCGACGCAGATGGACGCGTTTGCGCCGGTCATCTCGCTTCTCAAGGGGGAGTAGCATTGTCGACGGCCTGAATGCACTTGACGCGCTGAGCGGGCATCGACGCTGGCTGACCGCGGTTTATGCCCGGTGTGTGCGAGCGCGAAGGTGCGGTTGACGATCACGAGCATTTCGAACGGGTAACAATTTGGACTACCGTGACCGCGGTAGTACGGACGGGCGTGGAAAGCGTGGGTCGATGGCATGACGGGGGACGTGCCAGCGATCGGGGAGGTAGAGCGCGGTCCACGAGGGGCCACAGGAGTAATGGATGTTGAACACTGAATTTGAGCAGTTCCTCGATGAGAACGGACAGATCCACTTCACCGAAGACGCGACGCTCGTCGACTACGTCGAACGCAACGTGCGTGAAGAGGCCGACACCCTCGCGTACCGCTTCATCGACTACAGCCGCGAGCGTGACGGCGAGGCCCAAGACCTGACCTGGGCGCAGTTCGGGAAGCGTCTGCGTGCCGTCGCGGCACGTCTGCAGCAGGTCACCAAGCCGGGTGACCGGGTCGCCATCCTCGCCCCGCAGTCGCTCGAGTACGTGATCGGCTTCTTCTCCGCGCTCTACGCCAGCAATGTCGCCGTGCCACTGTTCTCGCCGGACGAGCCCGGCCACACCGATCGGCTGCACGCCGTTCTCGAGGACTGCAAGCCCACTGCGATCCTGACCTCCACCAAATCGGCCGAGGCGGTCCGGGACTTCTTCAAGCCGCTGCCGGCCAAGGAACGCCCACGGGTCATTGCCGTGGATGCCGTGCCGGATTCCGTCGGTTCGAGCTGGGTCGCTCCCGTCGCCGGCACCGACCACAACAAGGACACCGTCGCCTATCTGCAGTACACGTCGGGGTCGACCCGCGTGCCCGCCGGCGTCGAGATCACCTATCAGGCCGTCGCCGCCAACGTGCTGCAGATCTACGACTGCATCGAGATCGACCGCAATGCCCGCGGCGTGACCTGGCTGCCGATGTTCCACGACATGGGCTTGCTGACGGTGATCCTGCCTGCGCTGGGCGGTAAGTACATCACCATCATGAGTCCGCAGGCATTCGTGCGCCGACCGGGCCGCTGGATCAAGGAACTCGCCGCCGAGTCCGACAACGCGCCCACCTACGCCGCCGCCCCGAACTTCGCCTACGAGCATGCCGCGGCACGTGGTCTGCCCAAGGAGGGCGAACACCTCGACCTGTCCAACGTCATCGGCCTGATCAACGGCTCCGAGCCGGTCACCGTCAGCTCGATGAAGAAGTTCAACGACGCCTTCGCGCCGTATGGTCTGCCGAAGACGGCCATCAAGCCCTGCTACGGCATGGCCGAGGCGACCCTGTTCGTCTCCGCCACGCAGCGCGAGAACGAGGCGAAGGTCATCTACGTCGACCGCGACGAGCTCAACGCCGGCCGGTTCAAGGTCGTCGACCAGCACGCGGACAACGCCGTTGCGCAGGTGTCGTGTGGGCAGGTCGCGCTGAGTCAATGGGCCGCGATCGTCGACCCGGAGACGGCCACCGAGCAGGCCGACGGCCACGTCGGCGAGATCTGGCTGCACGGCATCAACATCGGTGCCGGTTACTGGAACAAGCCGGAGGAGTCCGAGCAGACCTTCCACAACCGCATCACCGACCCGCTTGCCGACGGCAGCCACACCGAGGGCACCGCGGCCGACGCGATCTGGATGCGCACCGGCGACTACGGTGTGTGGCTCGACGGCGAGCTGTACATCACCGGTCGTGTCAAGGACCTGGTAATCGTCGACGGGCGCAACCATTACCCGCAGGACCTGGAGTACTCGGCGCAGGAGGCCAGCGACTCGCTGCGCCCCGGGTTCGTCGCCGCGTTCTCGGTGCCGTCCAACCAGCTGCCCGCCGACGTGTTCGAGCAGTCCACCAGTGGACTGACCTTCGACGCCGATGATGCCTCGGAGCAGTTGGTCATCGTCGCCGAGCGAGGCCCCGGCAAGAAGCACGACCCGCAGGAGATCGCCGACACCGTGCGTGCCGCCGTCGCGCAGCGCCACGGGGTCATGGCGCGCGACATCCTGCTGGTGCCGGCCGGTTCGATCCCGCGCACGTCCAGCGGCAAGATCGCGCGACGCGCCACCCGCACCGCCTATATCGATGGCAGCCTGCGCGGCGGCTACAAGCAGACGGCGTTCCCGGACGCCCAGTAGACGAACAGGCCTCCGCGGCCGTTCTGAGGTGTCGTCCTGAGGCGCGAGCTTGCGAGCCACAACAAATGATCCCTGAGGTGCGAGCTTGCGAGCCACGAAGGGTCCCGATCAGTAGTCTGGAAGCGATGTCTGAACTGAATACCGACGAGTCCGGCGCCAGCACGGACGACCAGTCGCATGCCACCGGAACCGCCGGCGAGACCGCCGGTGATCTGACGGTCGCCGAGCTTCGGGACTGGCTGCGTTCCTGGGTCTCGGACGCCACCGGAATCCCCGCAGAACAGATCTCCGACGACCGGCCGATGGAGGAGTTCGGACTCTCCTCGCGTGACGCCGTCGCCTTGGCCGCCGACGTCGAGGACAAGACCGGCGTGATCCTCACGGCGACTGCGGCCTACAACCATCCGACCATCGCGATGCTGGCCAAGCGCATCATCGAGGGTGATCCCGACGAGCTGCTCGACGACGTCGCCGACACCTTCTGGCAGCGTGAGCGCAGCGCCGACGACGACATCGCGATCGTCGGCCTCGCGACGCGGTTCCCGAAGGCCGGCGCCACCCCGGAGTCGACGTGGGAGGCGCTGATCGGCGGCGTCGACGGCATCAGTGACCTACCCGAGGGCCGGTGGACCGAGTTCACCGATGACCCGCGGATCGCCGAGATCATCGCCGCGTCCAACGTCAAGGGTGGCTACCTCGACGATGTGAAGAGCTTCGACGCCGACTTCTTCCAGATGAGTCCGCGTGAGGTCGAGATGGTGGACCCGCAGCAGCGGCTCGCGCTCGAACTCACCTGGGAGGCGCTCGAGCACGCACACATCCCGGCCAGCGACCTCAAGGGCGGTCCGGTGGGTGTGTTCCTCGGAACGTCGACCAACGACTATCAGATGCTGGCGACGATGGGCCTCGGTGAGGGTGCCGAGGAGACCGCGGCCTATGCGTTGACCGGTACGGCCACGTCGATCGTCGCAAACCGCGTCTCTTACTTCTTCGACTTCCACGGGCCGTCCATCGCGGTCGACACCGCCTGCTCGTCGTCCCTGGTGGCCGTGCATCAGGCGGTCCGCAGCCTGCGGTCGGGCGAGAGCTCGGTCGCGTTGGCCGGCGGCGTCAACATGATCATCACGCCCGCGGTCACGCTCGGTTTCGATCGAGTCGGTGCGCAGGCCAAGGACGGCCACATCAAGGCGTTCTCCGCCGACGCCGACGGCATGATCCGTGCCGAGGGTGGCGGACTGGTGGTGCTCAAGCGGATGGCCGACGCCCGTCGTGACGGCGACCAGGTGCTGGCCGTGATCGCCGGTTCCGCGGTCAACTCCGACGGTCGGTCCAACGGCTTGTTCGCCCCGAATCCGGAGGCGCAGGTGGAGGTGCTGCGCGCTGCCTACACCGACGCCGCGATCGACCCTCGCACCGTCGACTACGTGGAAGCCCATGGCACCGGCACGATCCTCGGCGATCCGATCGAGGCCGACGCACTCGGTCGTGTGGTCGGGCGTGGCCGGGTCGTCGGTGCGCCCGCTCTGCTGGGGTCGGCGAAGACCAACTTCGGTCACATGGAGTCCGCGGCCGGTGCGGGCGCGCTGGCCAAGGTGGTCCTGTCGTTGCAGCACAACAAGATTCCAGCCTCGCTCAACTACTCCGGCCCTAATCCATACATCCAGTTCGACGCGAACGGGCTGAAGGTGAACGCGGAGGCAGGCGATTGGCCCCGCTACTCCGGTCACGCCATCGCCGGCGTCTCGGGCTTCGGGTTCGGTGGCACCAACGCGCACGTCATCGTCCGCGAAGTCCTGCCGAGCGATCTGGGTTCGAGCCCTATTGCCGAGGAGTCGGAGTCCGCTGGTCGAGTAGACGTCAACGACCTTCCCGCTGGTCGAGTAGGCGCGAACGACCTTCCCGCTGGTCGAGTAGGCGCGAACGGAGTGAGTGCCGTATCGAGACCAGGCGACATCGACATCGACGCCCTCGACGACGACGAGTACCTCACTGAGGCCGAGCGCGCCGTCCTCGCCGCGCAGGCGAAGCAGGACGAGGCCCCGGCCGAGCAGACCGAACAAGACCCCGCCGAGGGCTTCGCGCCTTGCGCCGCGGACGGCTCGGTTGTCCCACTTGTGCTCTCCGGATTCCTGCCCTCGCGTCGCCGCAAGGCCGCCGAGGATCTGCTGGTGTGGCTGGAATCCGAGGCAGGACAAACGACACCGCTGGCCGACATCGGTCGTGCCCTGGCCCACCGCAATCACGGCCGTTCCCGTGCCGTGGTGATGGCGCGGACCCACGACGACGCCATCGCCGGTGTCCGTGCGGTCGCCGAGGGCAAGAGCAATCCGCTGGTCTACGTGGCCGATTCGCCCGACGCGGCGACCGCGGTGTGGCTGCTGTCGGGCTTCGGTTCGCAGCACCGCAAGATGGCCAAACAGCTCTACACCGAGAACCCGGTGTTCGCGAAGTACGTCGACCGGGTCGACGAATATGTGCGCAGCGAGCTCGGCTATTCGATCGCCGAGATGTTTCTCGACGACGAGCAGACCTACGGCATCGAGACGAGCCAGGTCGGCATCTACACCATCCAGGTCGCGCTCGCCGACACGCTTCGGCATTTCGGCGCCGAACCCGGTGTGCTGGTGCCGCATTCGATGGGTGAGGCATCCGCCTCCTACATCAGTGGCGGGTTGTCCTTGGAGGACGCGACTCGGGTGATCTGCCAGCGTTCGCGCCTCATGGGTGAGGGCGAGTCGATGCTGCAGGGTGACGACATCCGGCTGATGGCGCTCGTCGAGTACAGCGCCGAGAACATCAACGACGTCCTCGTCGACTACCCCGATCTCGAGATCTGCGTCTACGCGGCACCCACCCACACCGTCATCGGTGGCCCCGAGTCGCAGGTCGACGCCATCGTCGCCCGCGCGGAGGCCGAGGGCAAGCTGGGTCGCAAGTTGCAGACCAAGGGAGCCAGCCACACCTCCCAGATGGACCCGTTGCTCGGCGAACTGGCCTACGAGCTCACCGGAATCGAGCCGCTGCGGCCGACCGTCGGGTTCTACAGCTCGGTGGACCGGGAGACGTTCTACCGACCGGGCCACGAGCCGGTACACACCATCGACTACTTCACCAAGGGGCTGCGGCACAGTGTCTGGTTCAGCCAGGCGATCGCGAAGTCGGTGGAGAACGGGCACCGCACCTTCCTGGAGCTCTCGCCGAATCCCGCCGTGCTGATCTCTGTTGCCGCGGTGACATTCTCGGCCGGGCTGCACGATGCCGAACTGGTGGAGACGCTCAAACGCAAGGAAGATGAGAGCTACGGACTCGTCAATGCGCTGATGAAGCTGTACGTGCACGGACATCCGGTGAACGTCGGATCTCTGTTTGGTTCCGGCGCATTCGGCGACATCCCGCGGACTCGGTTCGAGCGCCGGGAGTTCTGGCTCAAGGCGCAGCTCGCGAGCGGCGGCTCGGCGGGAACCGTGCCGGGTTCGCATGTCGCACTGCCGGACGGCCGGCACGCGTGGGAGGTGAACGCCTCGGCGGTCGCCGATACGCGCGAGCTGGTGCGGGCTGCGGCGGCGCAGGTGATGGCCGACGCCGTGGTGGGGGCTGTGGTCACGCATGCGCAGATCCCGGCCTCGGGCACGGTGACGACCACGCTGAGCCCGCATCCGGGTGGCGCGTCGGTGACGGTGCATGCCAAGCAGGACAAGAACTTCCGGTTGCTGTTCGAGGCGGCCGTCACGGGCGGGGCAGTTCCCGACCAGGCGAGCGCGCCGGCTGTCGAGACCGCTCAGACGTCACCGGCCGCGGTGTTCGCCGACGACAAGGTGATCACCGAGGACGAGATTGTCGACGACATCGACAACAAATGGAACCCGGAAAGCGGTGAGACGGTCGAGCAGCGACTGGCGATCATCGTCGGCGAGTCCATGGGATACGACCCCGAGGACCTACCGCGCGAGATCCCGCTGATCGAACTGGGTCTCGACTCGCTGATGGCGGTGCGGATCAAGAATCGCGTCGAGTTCGAGTTCGACATCCCTCAACTGCAACTGCAGGCGATGCGTCAGGCGAACCTCGCCGATGTGGTGAAATTCGTCGAGTTCGCGGTCACCCACCGCGATCAGCTCGATGACCTCGCCGACAATGCCGCGGGCGGTGGCGAACTCGACACCGCGGCGCTCAACGCCTACATCGATGAGCAGAACGCGAAGGACGTCGCCGCGCCCGGTGACGGCGTGGCGGCGGACACCCCTACTGGCGTGGCGACGGAGACCCCTACTGGCGTGGCGACGGAGACCCCTACCGCTGGTCGAGTAGCGACGAGCGCTAGCGAGGAGCGTATCGAGACCCCGCAAGCCTCGAACACCCCGCAACCAGTCGACCAGACCCCCACCGACCTCGCCGACCAAGCCGCCGTCGCCGACGCCACCGGCTCCGACGTTCCGCCGCGCGATGCGGCCGAGCGCCTGACATTCGGCGTCTACGCGGTGGTCACCAAGACTTCGGCGGGCGGCGTGTTCAACAAACTCCCGGTGCTCGAAGAGGAAGTGGCCCAACAGCTCACCGATCGTCTCAATGAGCGCACCGGCGGCGACATCGACATGGAAGACATCCTCGACTCGGAAACGATCGAGGAGATGTCGAACTATGTCCGCGAGTACCTCGATGCGGGCGCCGACACCGACGGCTTCCTGCGCTTCTTGCGGGTGGTCGACGGCAAGAAGAGCTACGACACGACCGCCGGAGATCCGGTGCCGGCGTTGCTCTTCCACCCGGCAGGCGGCAACACCTCGGCGTATGAGGCGCTGCTCAAACGGCTGCCCGACGATCAGCCGGTCATCGGCTTCGACCGCGTCGAGGGAACCATCGAGGAGCGGGTGCGCCAGTACCTGCCGCGGCTGCGCGAGGTTGCGCCGCACGGCCCGTACGTGCTCATCGGCTGGTCGCTGGGCGGGGCGTTGGCCTACGGGTGCGCCCAGGTGCTGCGTGAGGAAGGTGAGGAGGTCTCCTTCGTCGGCCTGATAGACGTGGTTCGGCCATCCGAACCCGTGGTGGAGAATGAACAGACCAAGCGTGCCCGGCTCGAGCGTTGGCGCGATTTCGCGGTCAAGACCTACGATCTCGACGCTGACATCCCGATCCCGATGGACCGGCTCGTGGAGGCCGACGACGAGGGGCAGTTCCAGATCATCATGGAGATGATGTCGATGTCGGGCACCAAGATCCCGGGCGGCATCATCGAACACCAGCGCACGTCGTTCCTCGACAATCGTGCGCTGACCAACATCGAACCCACCGACTATGACGGCAAGGTGGTCCTCTATCGTGCCGACAAGATGCACGACGGTGCGATCGAACTGGAACCGCAGTGGGCGAACATCGACGAAGACGGCCGGTGGGGTGAGGTCGTGGACGATCTGGAGATCATCCACATCGGCGGCGATCACCTGTCGATCGTCGACGAGCCGTTCATCGCCAAGATCGGTGCGGATCTCACCCGGCGACTGCGTGAAGTGGACGCACGCCGGTGAGTTCGGTAGGTGAGAGAAAGCGAGCATCGTGACTGACACGACCGAGGTCGGGACGGCAGCACCGGCCAATGCGACAACCGCGGCGAAGCTGGCGGATCTGCGTGAGAAGCTGGAATCGGCACAGGAACCCGGCGGCGAGAAGGCAATTGCCAAACGCGAGGCGAAGGGTATCTGCTCGCCGCGCGAACGGCTGACGATGCTTTTCGACCCGGGCACCTTCGTCGAGATCGGTGCGCTCGCCAAGATGCCGGGTGCCGCGCACTCGGGGTACGGCGACGGTGTGGTCACCGGGCACGGCCTGGTGCACGGCCGACCGGTTGCCGCGTTCTCCCACGATCAGACCGTGTTCGGCGGAACTGTCGGAGAGATGTTCGGCCGCAAGGTGTCTGCGCTGATGGAGTGGGCCGGAAAGATCGGCTGCCCGATGGTCGGCATCAACGACTCGGCCGGTGCGCGTATTCAGGACGCCGTCACCTCGCTGGCGTGGTACGCCGAAATGGGTCGTCGAAACCTGCTGCTGTCCGGTCTGGCCCCACAGATCTCGGTGATCCTCGGCAAGTGTGCCGGCGGTGCGGTCTACACCCCGGCCAACACCGACATCCTGGTGGCCGTCGAGGACAAGAGCTACATGTTCGTCACCGGACCAGATGTGCTCAAACAGGTCAACGGTGAGGACATCTCGGCCGAGGACCTCGGTAGCGCCCACAACCAGGCGCGCTGGGGCAACATCCATCACGTCGCACCCGACGAACGCGCCGCCTTCGACTGGGTGCGGGAGTACCTGCAGTACATGCCGTCGAGCGCGTATGAGCAGCCGCCGGTCATCAACCCCGGTCTGGAACCGGAGATCACCGAGTCGGATCTGTCGTTGAACGCCTTCATGCCCGACAACGACAACGCCGGCTACGACATGCACGACATCATCATCAAGCTCTTCGACGATGGTGCGTTCCACGAGGTCGGCGAGCTGTTCGCGCCGAACATCCTCACCGGTTATGCGCGTGTGGATGGCCGATCGGTGGGTGTGGTGGCCAACCAGCCATCGGTGATGTCGGGCGTGCTGGACACCGATTCGTCGGAGAAGGCGACCCGGTTCGTCCGGATCTGCAACGCATTCCGCATCCCGCTGATCTTCCTGGTCGATACACCGGGCATCCTGCCGGGGCTCGCCGAGGAGCAGAAGGGCACCATCCGGCGGTCGGGCAAGTTCCTGTATGCCTACGTGGAGGCCGACGTCCCGAAGGTGACGGTGGTGCTGCGCAAGGCCTACGGCGGTGCGTATGCGGTGATGGGCTGCAAGCAGCTCGGTGCCGATATCAACTTGGCCTGGCCGAGCGCGAAGATCGCGGTGATGGGTGCCGAATCCGCTGCGGCGGTGCTCACGCGGCGGCAGACCGACGGGATGTCGGCGGCCGAAGCCGACAAGGTGCGGCGCGACTTCATCGACTTCTACAACACGATGATGGCAACCCCGTACCTTGCCGCCGAACGCGGATACATCGACGCCGTGATCGAGCCCGCCGAGACCCGGCTGCAGCTCCGGAAGGCGTTGGCGCAGTTGCGGGACAAGACCGAATACCGGACGCCCCGCAAGCACTACCTGATGCCGATCTGACGGTTCCTGGTCATCGGCCAATGTCCGCCGGGATCACCGTGCAGCGTCGCCGGGTGGATTATCCGGTCGGCGGCGTCCACCGGTGATCCCGCCGGACACGGGACGGGTACGAGTCAGTCGAATCGCCGCAGAATCGAGTGCACGGCTTGGGTGACGGTGAGCCGGTCGTAGCTCTGCACGAAGTCGAAGGTGCGGTCGAGATCGCTTGCGCCGCTGTGTAGATCGCGCGCAGATAAAAGTGCGGCGAAGTGGGGTCCGAGTACGGCGACGTTCCATTCGTTGACCAGGTCATCGTCGGGGTCGAGCGGTGCGCGGTGGACGTTGCCGTCCCGGACATCCGGCAGTCCCACGCCGTACACACCGGCAAGCCCGGTCTGCTCGGACATGTCACGCCACCGGTCCGCGGTGCGGCGGGTGAAGTGGTCGGCGTGTTGGAAGGTGCCCAGCACAATCGAGGCGCCACCGATCGCGGCCTGGTGCTCGAGTGCCTTGCTCATCTCGATCAGCAGCCGCTTGTCACCAAGACGGGGCGTGAGCGAGGTTGCGGCGATGGCGTAGGGCGTCTGTTGGTCAGGTGCCGGCGTAGACCACACCGGCAGCTCCGGCAGCGGCACGATCGTGGAAGTGGCCAGCGACTCGGGGTTCTCGACCGAGGGATACAGGGCCCCTATGCCGAATGATGCACCCATCGTCATGGCGATGACCCGGCGCGCCTCGTCGTCGACGCCCTCGGCCACCACGACCGCCTGACTGCGTTCGGTGTGCGCGGCCAGGGTGTGCGCGAGCTGGGCCGATTCCGGGTTGGAGTTCTGATTCAGCAGTTCGGCCGAAGTGATCACGATGTCGGGTTCGATCAGCGTCAGCAGCGTCGCGGCGTGGTCGCTGCTGCTCAACCCGTCGACGCAGATCACCTTGCCGGCAGCCCGTGCTCGGGCCACACGGGCGAGGGTGCGTTGTGGGCTGCGTTCCACAGCGCTCGGCAGGACCACCATCACGTGGCGCTCGAGCACCTCAACGGTGTCGTCGCCGAGTTCGTCGAACAATTCGAGATCCATCCCGACCAGCATCGGCAGGATCTTGGCCACCGACTGTGCCCGCGCGCTGCGGGCCAGCTCACGTCGTCGACGGTCCAGGACGTGATGCTGCTCCATCAACCGAGCGGCTCGACGCAGCGCATCCGCGGTCCCCAACCGGGTACCGGACGGGCCGCGGAGTTGCAGTTCGACGGCCGCGAGGGCACCGTCGGTGAGCCGGCACACCGGCGCGAACTGCATGTGGAGCTCCAGATCCTCGAACAGGGTGAACCCGCCCTCGGTGGCCGGTGCCTGCCTGACCTCGGGGGTCATGCGGTAACAGCGATCATCGGGCGCCTCCCGTCAGAGCTGTGAATGCTCCGAGATGAAGTGGGAGGATGCGGTCTTTTTCACATCCTGTGCAGTGCAAACATGCAAGCATGCCGCTCTGCGGCCAGGATAACAAAGGTGGTGCCGGCTCCCCGGTCGAGCGGAGGCTGGCCGGAGGGCCGGCAGCGGGCATCGGCCACCTGAAGGCGGGCGGCGATCAGTTGGCGGTGCGAGCGGCCTCCGCGGCAGCGGACTCGCTGGACTGGCCGGCGTTGGCCAGCTCGCCGGTGTAGCTCTCCAGGTGGGCGCGGACGAACCACTGGAACTTCTCGAGTTCGGCAGTCTGGCCGATGAGAATGTCCTCGGTGATCGGGTCGATCTTGCCGATCTTCTCGATCGCGGAACGGTGTGAGGTGATGAAGCCGTCGTAGACCAGGTCGAGCGCACCGAGATGGGCCTGCGCGGTATCGCGGCCGATCGAATAGTCGCCCCACGAACGGTCGTCCTCGATGGCCTTGGCGGTGCCGCGCGGGGACGAGCCCAGCGTGGCGATGCGCTCGGCGAGCGTGTCGGCGTAGCCGCGGACGAGGTCCACCTGCGGGTCGATCATCTCGTGCACCCCGATGAAGTTGGCGCCGACCACATTCCAGTGGATGTGCTTGAGCGTGAGGTGCAGATCGTTGAGCGCGCTGAGCCGTTCCTGCAAGGTATCGGACACGGTGGTTGCTGATTCGACGGACAATCCGGGAGCGGTGAATGAAGTCATGTCCCCGACGTTAGGAACCTTCCTCGGTTCCAACGACCTTCGACCGTGATCGGCAACTCAACCGAGACCGATGGTCACGGAGCGGTAACGGTGCCGAATGAGCTGAGTACCCGGTCAGACGACGGCCGTGCCCACCAGTCGACCGATCGCGAAGGTCACGATCATCGCGATCGCGCCACCGATCACCACCCGCACCATCGGACGCCACGGACGCGAGCCGCCCAGCGTCGCGCCCGTCGCGCCGGTCAGTGCCAACGCCACCAGTACGGCCACGAAGGCGACCGGGATGCGCCAGGACGGTGTGGGCACGAGGATCGCGATCAGGGGTAGTAAGGCGCCGATGGTGAACGAGATCGCCGACGACGCGGCGGCCTGCCACGGGTTGGTCAGCTCGTGAGGATCGATGCCCAACTCGACCTCGGCGTGGGCTTCGAAGGCGTCGTTCTCGGTGAGCTCGGAGGCGACGCGGCTCGCGGTCTCGTGGCTCAGGCCCTTGGCCTCGTACAGTCCGACGAGCTCGTCGAACTCCTCGTCGGGTTGCTCGGCGAGCTCGCGACGCTCCTTGGCCAGCAACGTCTCCTCGCTGTCGCGCTGGGTGCTCACCGAGACGTACTCGCCGAGCGCCATCGACACCGCGCCCGCAGCCAGGCCGGCAACGCCGGCGGTGAAGATAGCGCCCCGGTCGGCGGTGGCGGCGGCGACACCCACCACGATGCCTGCGGTGGACACGATGCCGTCATTGGCGCCCAGGACGCCTGCCCGCAGCCAGTTGAGCCGGTTGGCCAGCGATCCGCGGTGGGGCTCGTTGCGGTGCTGATGCTCGTGGTCGACGGTCATGGGTCAACTCAACTGGCGCAGGACGATTCACGCAAGCAAGGCAAAGGTTGCCTCAGCATGGCCACCCGCTCCCTGAGGAGCGAACTTGCGAGTGTCACGAAGGGCGGCCCTACCTGCAGTGATGCAAGAACGCATGTTAACATGCACACATGCCCAAAACCGTGCAGATTCGTGACATCGACGACGATGTGTACGCCGCGCTGTCACGTCGCGCCGCGGAGGAGGGGGTCAGTGTGCCGGAGTTGCTCCGACGTGAGGCCACCCGCATGGCGTCACGTCCGTCGGTGGCCGAATGGCTGCGCCGCACCGCGCGGCGCCCATCGCAGATCTCGACCGCAGAAGCGTTGGATGCGCTCGACAACTGGCGGGGGCAGTGGCCGGATGCTCGTCGTTGACGCGTCGTGCCTGTTCGAGGTGGTCGCCGATACCCCACGGGCCGACGACATCCGCGCACGCCTCGCGTCGGACACCGACCATACCGCTCCCGAGGTGATCGATGTTGAGGTGCTCGGAGTCATTCGCGCGCAATATCTTCGAGGACGACTCGACGAGACGGCGGCCGCGTTGGCGGTCGACGACCTTCGGGACTGGCCGGGTGACCGGCACTCACATCGGTGGATGCTCGACAGGGTGTGGGAGCTGCGCGATTCGGTTCGCGGCTGGGATGCGTTCTACGTCACGCTCGCGGAGGCCATGGACGCCACGCTCCTCACGATGGACGCCCGCCTGGCACGAGCGCACGGACCACGGTGCGCAATCGAGGTGCTCGGCGGCGAGCCGCGCCAAACGTGACCGTCAGAACACCTTCAGCCCCAACCGCCGTCGTAACCGCATGTCGAGCACATAGGTGAACAGCATGCCCCGCATGAGTCGGCCGGTCGCAGGATCGAGCGCGCGGGCCACGCGCAGCGTCCGTGCATAGAGCCGCTCATCGCCGGGGCCCCATCGCCACTGCATCATGTCGCGGAACTCGGGTGGCAGCCCCGCATTGATCAGGTAGTTCATCGGCCGGCCGAGTACTTTGTGCGCCACCGTGCCCGCGGTGCCGAAGCGATGGCGCAGGAACGACAGATCCGAGAGTTGTTGGAGCAGATCGCGCACCGGTGGGTCGATGGTCATGTCGCCGAGCTGATCGTCCCAGTACTCCTGCAATTGCCGGTAACTCGACGGCCACTGGTCGGGCCGGACGTTGAGGGTGGTGCCCAGCCACCGGGCGTCGGTGATGATGCGTTCCTTCTCTGCCACGGTTAGGCGGCCGTAGAGCAGCTCGTACTGGTCGATGAAGTACTTGAGCAGACAGATCGCCACCCACAGTTGGAGCCGGGAGTCGTTGGCGCTGTATCGGACCGGACTCTCGGCAGTGGAGTACACCAGATCATGGACTCGCTTCAGCTCGTCATGGACGTAGCGCCGGTCCTCGTCGTCGCCGAGCAGGGCGACGGCCAGGAAGGTGCCGGTGGTCCGGCTGCGCTTGATCGGGTGCTTGACCGCGCTGCCCGAATCCACACGGCTCTCCACCACGCCGTACCCGACCCTGGGGTTCGCCAGCTGCATGATGACGTTGGCGCCGGCGATCGTGGGGCCCAGTCCTGTCACCAAGTCGCCGGTGCGGCGGATGCGGCGACGGTGCCGGGATGCACGGACATCCGCGACATGTGCGTGCTGGTAGTGGTCCACGGTGGCCATGCCCCATCATGGGCACCGACGACGCGGTTTGTGCCGAAAATCGGCACAAACCGTAGCTTTCCGTAGGCGTAACCGTGATGCGCCGGCGGGTCTCGATACGGCCCTCGCCCAGCGGCTCGTGCCTACTCGACCAGCGGTTGGGGCGTCCTGCTGATCGAGTAGCCGCGAACGAAGTGAGTGGGGTATCTCCTGCTGATCGAGTAGCCGCGAACGAAGTGAGTGGCGTATCGAGATCGACCGTCAGTAACCACTCGACCGCATCGGCGCCGGGTCGTACAGTGCCGAGCGGCGCGCCGTACCCAGATCGAGTTCGGCCGGCGGCGCCGGCGCGATCTCGGTGAATCGTTGCAGGCCGCCCCAGTCGCGGCCCCAGTTGTTGCGCAGATAGGTCGGCAGCAGGGTGGGCTTGAGCATGGCCTCGGTGATGCCGAGCGGGCCGCCGGCCTTGCCCGACATCCAGGTCTGGCTGTTCTTCCGGGTGGCCTCGGCGTCGGGCATGATCCGCCACTGCGGCACCTCGAGCACACCGTCGGACACCGCCATCGGCTGCTGACAGGGGAACACGAACCCTGGCAGCCAGTCGATGAACACCGGATCGGTGGTGCCCACGACGTCGTTGAGCGTCTGCAAGGTGGTGACGCGCGGCGGCGTGATGGCCACCCACTCCGACGGGGCGCCGGCGGTGTCGCGCACCTCAACGCGCACCACATCCGCGCGCGGTGGGGCATCGGCGAGCGGGTAACGCAGGTTGCGCCAGATCGGCACTTCACCGATGTCGATCGGCGTCATCATCCCGACCGGGGTGACACTGCCGTCGGCCTCGGTGCGACCGAATTGCACGTTCACCTGCTGGCCGGAATGTACGACCCCCAATCCGTCGACGGCCTCCACCGAACCGGCCGCCGCGATCGTCAGCAGCGGGGCGTCGGCGCTGCGTGCCGGCAGTTGATACCAGTCGGTGGTCAGTGATCCGGTGCCGGTGGGCGAACCATAGCTGCCCAGCACCGGGGTGTTGGCCGGGTTCAGACCGAACGGCAGGCTCACGGTGGAGCCGTTGACGCCGCGGACGCCTTGACCACCCTCCGTGCCGCCCTGCGCGGATTCGCTGGTCTCGGTGGATTCGTCGGCGCCGGCACCGGTCTGGGCCGTGTTCTGTGCTGACGTCGTTGCGGTGTCGGCATCCTCGGTGGAATCGATCGACAGGCGGTTGGGGACGCCGTTCGGGGTGAAGCCGGGCGGGTTGGTCGAGCCGGCGAGCGCCGCCGAGATATCCGGTGCCGCGCGACCGTCCACGGCCGCCGGGAGCAGCAACCCGGTGTTCGGGTCTGCCTCCACCAGCACGTCGTTGGCCAGGGCGCACTCGTTGCCGGTCAACGCCCGCGCGTTGGATTTCAACCACGACCAACTGTCGCGTTGTTCGTAGGCGCCCTTGACGAAGGACAGGACCATGAAAATCACCATGAACGCCGAGATCACCGGTAGGGGTGAGAACTTCAGCTTCGACAACCATCCGGAGCCGCCGCGGGTGCGGGTCGACTCGTCGACGTAGTCGTCGCGGAAGTGGTACCACAGACCGACCAACGCGGTCACCACCGCGATCACCAGGATGGCCCAGCCCACCTTGATCCCGGCGATTGACGGTGGCCGATCCCACCACGGCACACCGAAACTGCCGACAAACCACCAGCCGTTGGTTCCGGTGAACGAGATCGCGGTGACCGCGAGGACTGCGGCGGCGAAGAAGGTCCGGTTACGCCGCGACCGCAGGATCGCCGGCGCCATCATCGCACCTGCCGCCGCAGCCAAGCCGCCCGCGATACCGGCGTACACACCGAAGTGATGCGTCCATTTGGTGGGGGTGAACGCGATGAAGAACATGGTGCCCAGCGTCACTGCGATGAGTCGCCAGATCGGTGCGCGGGCAACACCGTTGGGGTGCTCGCGGCGCAGTAGCCGCAGCAACACCACCACCAGGCACAAGATCATTATCAGCACACCGAATCGGCGGGCGAGCGTGCCGTCGGCGGTCGGCAGTATCAGGTAGTAGTAGCGCACCGGCTCCGACCACCACTCCAGCGTGGGCCCGACGTCGGAGGCGACCTTGTTGCCCGCGATCAGCGGGGCCAGTGGCTGGTCGAAGAAGATCTGGTACAGCACCGCGGTACCGGCGGCCAGGATCGGTGCGATCATCGCGAGCAGTCCGTCGCGCCGACGTCTCGTCACCAATGTCTTGATGACCGGCCGGATTCCGGCGAGCAACGCCGCGACGGCCATCAGGCCACCCGGCGCGAGCGCGAGGGTGAACGCGGCGGTCACCACGGCGACGGCATAGGGCAGCAGTCGCCGGGTGGCGATGGCGCGTTCCACACAGCACCAGGTGAGCAGCGCGCCGACGGCCTCGGCCGGTTCGGGCCGCAGACCGTTGTTGTAGGGCAACCAGATCGCCAGGAACACGAACGCGGCCGACCACACCGCGGGGGTGCTGTTGCGCACTGCCCGCCCGAGTCGCGGGATCACCTCTCGGCTGATCAACCACCAGCCGAGCAGCCCGAGCAGGAATGCCGGCAACCGCATCCACGGCGCGGCGAGGCTCACATGGGTCATCGCCGAGATGACCTGGAAGTGCCATCCGAACGGATCCTGCGGGACGCCGAAGTATCGGAAGTAGTTGTCGGCGTATCCCGCTTCGCCGGCGATGCGGCCGACGGTGAAGTTGTAGCCGTCGTCGGAGGTGTTGGCGCCGCCGATCCACCAGAACGCCAGGATCGCGAACACCGCGATGTCCGGACCGCGGATGGTCCACCAGCCCGATGGCAGGAACCGCTTGTGGCTGCGGCCGTCGGCCCGGTCGAGGATGCCCAGCGCGATCAGCGACAGGATCGTCATCAGGATGCCGAGGACGATCACTGCGACCTTGAGCGGCGCCGGAGTGCTGACGTAGCGCGTGTCGATGGTGGCGTGCAGCGACAGTCCCTCGCGCGATGCCGTCGCCGGAAGATCGGTGTAGACGCCGACGATCTGCGGGCGCAACTCGTGGTCGGGGACGGAGAAGGTGTGTTGGCCGTCGCCGGTGACGTTGTCGATGCGGGCGTTGACCCCGTCGCCATCGGCGTGGAACACGATGCGGCAGTTCGGATTCGCCTGCGCCGCGGCGCGTGGCGTGTTGAGGATCACGACGTCACGGTCGGTGACGAGCAGCGCGTCCTGTGTGGCCCGGATCATCAGGGCCCGCGCCGCCGCATCCTGCCCGCCGGCCGGGATGGTGGACAGCAGCATCCCGCCGGTGTCGGGCAGGTCGGACGCCAGCGCGCACGGCACGGTCACGTCCATGTCGATGGGTACATACGACACCAGCGGGGCGGCGACGTCACCGACCTGCTCTCCCTGCGGCCAGTTCAGTTCCGCGGTGGACTGATTCACCGGGAGCAGCGGGGTGACGAGCGCCATGAGGAAACCGAGCAGACCGGCCACCACCGCGACGATCCGGGCGGTCCGGTGATCGATGCGCGGTGCACGGGTGCCGGTCGACGGCGCGTCGGTCGTCGGTGTGTCAGTCATCGGATTGCGGCTCCACCCTGATCGAACCGGTGCGCGACCAGCCCCATTGCGTCGATTGCGTTGTGTCGAGCCGGACGTCGGCGGCCCCCGGGACCAGCGGCGTGAGCCGTTCCAGCGCACCCCATTCCCGCGTCCAGTCGTCCTTCAAGTACGTCGGCACAGCCTGCGCCGATGTCGTCGACTCGGAGATCGAGAGCAGGCCGCCGTCGGCGCCTGCCTGCCACGTCTTCGACTGCGAGTTGGTCAGCGGATAGTCGCCCATGATGCGCCACTGCGGTACCTCGGCGACTCCGTTGGCGATGTGCAGCGGGCGCTGGCACGGGAAGTGGGCTGCGACGATGAAGTCGATCAGCGTGGGTGCCCGCGACCCGACGACCTGCTGCAGGGTTTGTAGCCGCGGCGCGCGGGGCGGGGTGACGGCGATGAACTGGTCGCGGCCCAGATTGTTGTCGGCGAGTTCGAGTCGCATCGCGGTGGCCCGCGGCGGAGCGGCGCTCATCGGGACCCGCAGGTTGCGCCACGGCCGGTTGGTGATGACCGGGCCCGGGTCGATCGGCAAGACGTCGGGGCCAACCTGGACGAACTCACCATTGGGTCCAGGTCGCCCGAACTGCACCACCAGCTTCTGTCCGAACACACGGACCCCGAAGGTGTCGATCGTGGACACCGCTCCGGCAACGCTGAACACCAGCAGCGGCGACACCGCTCGTACCGCCGGCAGCTCGTACCAGCCGGTGGTCATCTGGGCCTGACCCGGATAGCCGAAGCTCCCCAGGACGGGTGTGGTGGCCGGGTCCAGGCCGTAGGGCAATGCCGCAGTGGACCCGTTGACCGTCCGGGGGCCCTGCCCGCCGGTGGTCCCGGCACCGAGGCCGCCGGTGATCGCGAAGGGGCGCGAGAAACTGGCCGATACGTTCATCTGGCCGGGGCGCTGATTACCCGGATCGGGCAGGAGGTCGTTCGGGATGCCGTTCGGGGTGAATCCGACCGGATCGGAGCCGGTCAACGCCTCGGTAATCGACTGCCCGTTCGCCGGCGTCAGCATGCCGGAGTTGGGGTCCGGCTCCACCAGGACCTTCTCCGACATGCCGCAGCTGTTGCCGCGGAGGGCGTCGATGTTCTCGGCGAGCACGGTGGTCGCCGGATACCGGGTGACGGCGGCCTTGGCGAACACCAGCACCTCGGCGATGACCATCAGGCCGGCGACCACCGCGATCGGCGACGACGCCAAGAACAGTCGACGACGGTCGGCGCGACTCTGGTCACGTCCCTCACCGGCGTGCGCGAGCCCCTTGTTCTCCACGTAGTCCAGCCGCAGGTGCTGCCACACCGCGACCGCGGCCGCGACGACCGCCAGGACCAAGAACATCGTCGACACCGGCCGGCCGGCCAGCACAGGGGCCCGGTCGAACCAGGAGATGCCGTATTCGTAGGCGAACGGCCACGAGTTGTAGCCGGCGGTCGCCGCGGCCAGGGCGAACAACAGGCCGGAGATGAACACCGTCAGGTTGCGGGCAGACCGCGCCGCCGACTGCGCGACCGCCAGGGTGGCCGTCGCCGCCAGCGCGGCGGCGAGCCCGGCGAAGATGCCGAATTGGATGGTCCACTTGGTCGGGGTGAACGCCAGCAACAGCAGGGTGACGCCTACGGCGCCGACGAGACGCCACGCCGGGCCGGGGTCGACTCCGCGGATGCGGGTACGGCGCAGCAGGACGGCGACGGTCACGATCAGCGCAGCAAGCAGGAGCAGGACCGGCACCCGGCGGGTGAGTGTGCCGTCGTCGGTGGTGACGGAGATGAAGTAGTAGCGCAGGTACTCCTGATGCCAGCTGATCACCGGCCCCACCTGGTAGCGGATCTTCATCGCCTCCACGACAGTGGCCAGCGTCTGGTCGCGGAACACCACGATCAGCACCAGCAACCCGGCGGCGGCCATCGGTGCCAGCAGGGCGAGGGTGCCCGCCTCGCGGCGGCGGTCGAGCAGGATGTGCAGCAGCGGGCGCGCGGATACCAGCAGGATGGCGACTGCGATCACGCCGTGCGGGGCCAGTGCCAAGGTGAAGCCGGCGGCGATGGCCGCCAGCGCGGCCGGCAGCAGCCGTCGGGTCGCGATGGCCTGCTCGGCGGCCCACCAGGTGAGCACGGACCCGAGCACGATCATCGTCTCGCTGCGCAAACCGCTGTTGAACGGCAGCCAGAACGCGAGAAAGACCAACGCGGCAGCCCAAATCGCCCAGCCACTGCGGCGCACCGCCGCGCCGAGCCGGGGCAGCAGGACTCGACTGAGCACGAACCACGACGCCAGGCCCGCCAGCAGCGGCGGAAGATGCATCCACAACAATGACGGTGAGATGGCCGACCAGTGGGCCAGGAAGCTGTAGTACCAGTCGAACGGCGCCTCGGGGATGCCGTACCAGCGGTAATAGTTCGCGAGGTAGCCCGAGGCGTCGGCGGTACGGCCCATGTTGAGGATGGAACCGTCATCGGCGGTGCCGGCGCCGAGCACCGTCCACACCATCAGCACGCCGGTGACCACGATGTCGGCAGGGCTGGGAACCGCGATGCGCCATCGTGGGCGGGTGCGCACGCCGATCTGTCGGTGATATCCGTGGATGCGGTCGAGCAACCCGAGCGCGATCAACGCCACCAGCACCGCGATCACCGCGAGCACCATCACGATCAGCTTCAGGGTCGTCGGCGAGCTGACGTAGCGGTTGTCGATCTGCACCTGCACCCGCAACCCGTTCTGAGCTGCGGCGGTGACTTCCGCGGTGGAGAGATCGGAGAAGACGCCGTCGACCTGCGGACGTTTGTCCGGCGGCAGCACGGTGGGCTCACCGAGCCCCACGAACTGGGCGCCGGGCCCCGACGGCTCGGAGAAGATACGGAGATCACTGCATTGCGACAGTTGATCGCGGGGTGCGCTCGCCGCCAGGGAGTTACGGAAGGTGACCGACACCGCGTCGCGGCCGGCGGTGACATACAGCGCCGAGGACCTGCTCTGGGGAGCGTCCGCGGGCATCGTCGTCAGCACGTCGCCGACCGGCGCCGCGGCGAGCACGCTGCACGGGATGGTGGCGTCGAGGGACTGCGGTGTCTGCGCGATGAGCGGGGCCACCACCGACGACGACTCGGGCGACAGCTGCTGGCCCTGCGGCCAGACGAAGGAGGCCTCGGTGGATTCCACCGGCAGAAACGGGGTGATCGCACAAAGGACGGCCCCGATGATGCCGGCGACGATCGCCACTGTGCGTGCGGTGCCCGCGGACACCCTGGTTCTGGGCTGCGCCGCGTCGGGCGCCGCGTTCGGGGCTGTCACAGGCACGATGTCTGATGCTAAGCGACTTCGCGGTGAGTACCTAGTCAACGGTCGCAGCCGCCGGTCATCTCCGCGGAGCGGCTCACGGTACTTTCAGGACTGTCGATTAGGGTCACCGACTGATGACTGAGACTTCCCGACGGCTGCCGGCGCGCACGTGGGCGACGATTGCAACCGTCGCCGGATTCGTGGCGATCCTCGCCGCCGTCCTGACGCCGTTGCTGCCGGTGAACGAGCGTACCGCCGCCATCGACTGGCCCGACCGGGACCTGACGAGCGCCGCGAGCGCGTCGGTGACCGCGCCGCTGGTGGCACAGACACCGGCTGGGCTCGACGTCACGATCGGGTGTGCCACGCTGGCCGCCGCGGCGACCAACGGGCCGACGATGGTGTTGTCGACGATGCCGCCGGCCGGTACCGACGCGTCGGCGAAGGCGCTGTTCGTGACGGCCGCACCGACCGGGGTCGATGTGGTCCTGCGCGGACAGGAGTTGTTGCGCATCCCGTCCGACCGGCTCGCCGACTGCCAGCGGCTACGCATCCGGGCGTCGTTCGACGGTGTCGAGGCGCGCGCTGTCGGCGCCGGCATCGTCGCCACCGCCGACCCGGCCGCCGGTCCGCAGGTCTCCGGCATCTTCACCGACCTCGATCCCGAGACGGTGACCCGCGCGGCCGCCGACGACGGGTTCGCGGTGCACATCGATGTCGACAACCGGTTCGAGTCGTCGCCGTCGTGGATCAAACTGCTGGTGATGATCATCGGAGTGCTCGCGGTGATCGTCGCGTTCGTCGCCATCGCCGCCCTCGACGTCGCGCACGGCTATCACCGCCGCATCGGGCGACTCGACCTGCGTCGGCTGTTCGCCCCCCGGATCGCCGACCTCGCGGTCACCGCGGCCCTGGTGATCTGGCATTTCCTCGGCGCGGGATCCTCCGACGACGGCTACATCCTGGCGATGGGCCGCAACGCGTCCGACGCCGGCTACCTCGCCAACTACTACCGTTTCTTCGGCATCCCCGAGGCGCCGTTCGACTGGTATTACGCCTTCCTGTCGCACTGGGAGGCGGTGTCGACGGCCGGTGTGTGGATGCGACTGCCCGCGCTGCTCGCGGGCCTGGCCAGTTGGTTCATCCTCAGCCGGGTGCTGCTGCCCCGACTAGGTGGCGCCGTACGCCGGTCCCAGTGGGCGATGTTCACCGCGGCTGCGGTGTTCGTTGCGTTCTGGATGCCGCTGGCCAGCGGACTGCGCAGCGAAGGCATCATCGTGCTCGGTTCGCTGCTCACCTGGTGGGGGGTGGAGCAGGCGGTGGCCACCCGCCGGATGCTGCCGGCCGCCGGCGCCGCACTGGCCGCCGGGATGACCCTCGCGCTGGCGCCGCACGGGTTGATCGCGGTCGCCCTGCTCATCGCCGGATCGCGGCCCATGCTGCGCACTGTGCGTCGGCGCCGAGCCGAGAACGGTCTGCTCCCACTGCTCGCTCCGGTAGCTGCGGCGGCGGCCTTGGTGGTGATCGTGGTGTTCCGCGACCAGACCCTCGCCACGGTCGCCGAGGCGGTGCGCGTGCGCTACACCGTCGGGCCCACCCTCGTCTGGTACCAGGAACTGCTGCGGTTCTACTACCTGTCGCTGACCACCCAGGACGGCTCGCTGGTCCGCCGCGTCCCGATGTTGCTGCTGATCGCCGCGGTGTTCGTGACGCTGGCGGTGATGTTGCGGCGCAAACACATCCGCGGAGTCGATCCGGGTCCGGTGTGGCGTGTCATCGGCGCGATCCTGTTGACCGTGCTGCTGCTGTCGTTCACGCCCACCAAGTGGACCGTCCAATTCGGCATCTACGCCGGGGTGGGTGCCGCCATGGCGGCGGTGGCGACGGTGGCAGTCGCCCAGTCGGCGCGGCGCTCGCCGCGCAACCTGTGGATGTACATCGCGGTGCTCATGTTCGCCTGCGCGCTCGCCATGGCGGGGGAGAACGCCTGGGGCTGGGCCTACGACTTCGGCATCTCCTGGTTCGACAAGGCGCCGTCGATCGCCGGCACCCCGCTGTCGTCGATCTTCTTGGTACTCACCGCGCTCGCACTGGCGGTGGCCATCTGGTTCCATCTGCGCATCGACGTGGACGCGGAGAAGGGGAAGGTCCGCGATGATCACGCTCCGGTGTCGCGCACCCAGTCGGCGGTGTCGTCGGCGCCGATGCTGGTGATCGCGACGCTGGTCGTGATCGTCGAACTGCTGCTGTTCGCCAAGGCCGCGGTGGCGCGGTCGGACACCTACACGACGTTCAGTGCCAACATGCGGGCGCTGACCGGTGACACCTGCGGGATGGCCGACGACGTGCTGGTTGAGGACAACCCGAATCGTGGTGCACTGCAACCGATCGGCACCGACGACATCTCCCGCGCGCTGGCCGGCGAATCCACCGGCTTCGGGCCGGACGGGGTGGCCGGCGACCTGATGCCCGACCCCACCGCGCTCGGCGCCGGCACCATCAACACCTCCGGGGACCTGTCGCGGCCGTTCATCGTCAGCGGCGGGGCCCCGGGCACCACCGGCGGTCGCGGCCCCGAGGGAATCAACGGTTCAACCGCCGCACTGCCGTTCGGTCTGTCGGCCGAGACCACCCCCGTGTTGGGTACCTACGGGCACGACAACGGTATCGCCGAGCTGACGTCGATGTGGTACCGACTGCCCGCCCGCGACTCCTCGCCGCTGCTGGTGATCACCGCGGCGGGACCGGTGTTCTCGGTCGACGCCGACGGTGTGCCACGCGGCGGCCGCTCGCTGAAGGTACAGTTCGGGCGAGCCGGAGACGGCCCCGAGGGCTTCCGCCAGGTCGGTGAGGCATATGTGCCGATCGATCCCGGTCCGGAGCGGCCGAATCGGCCGTGGCGCAACCTGCGCATCCCGATGTCGGCGGTACCCGAGAACGCCACCGCCATGCGGATCAGTGCAGTGGACAACAACGTGAGTCCCGATCAATGGCTGGCCATCACCCCGCCTCGGGCACCGCAACTGCAGACCCTGCAGCAAGTGGTGGGCACAGAAACTCCGGTGCTGCTGGATCTCTCGGTGGGCAGCCAATTCCCGTGCCAGCATCCGATGGGAACCCGTCACGGCGTTGCCGAGATCCCCGAATGGCGCATCGTGCCCGACCAGACCACCACCAACTCGAAGTCCAAGACGTGGCAGGCCGCGATCAACGGCGGCATCCTGACCACCCCGGAGGCACTGACACGTGAGGCCACCATGGCGACCTACCTCGACGGCGACTGGTATCGGGACTGGGGAGGTCTGCGACGTCTGACGCCGTTGGTGCCCGAGGCTCAGCCGGCCCGGGTGAGTACCGGGACGTCGTCGACCTGGGGTTGGATGCGCCCGGGTGCGATCAGGGTGGTGGCACAGGATGACTGAGAACGCGCAGGCACGCCGTCCGTCGGCGCGAAAGCTGAAGAACGCCAAGATCGTCGCCGTGGTGGCCGGAGCGATCGGAGTGCTGCTGGCGATCCTCGCGCCGTTCCTACCGGTGACCTACACCAAGGCCGAACTGCAGTGGCCACAGCCCGGCAGTAGCAGTCTGGAGAACGTCGCGGCGCCGAACGTCGCATATGTGCCGGTGTCGATGGACATCTCGGTGCCGTGCGCGCTCGCCTCCGACCTGCCTCCCTCCGGTGGGGTGCTGCTGTCGACGGTCCCCGAGAACGGTGCCGAGGCGAACACCGTCGGCCTGTTCATCCGTGCGACAGCCGACCGGCTGCTGGTGACGCAGCGTAACGCGGTGTTGCTGAACGTGCCCCGCGCTGCCGCAGCGCAGAGCGCGAACTGCCGCATCGTGATCGATTCCGACACCAGCGGAACCCGCGGATCGGTCGAAGGGTTCGTGCCCGCCGACGGAGATCCGGCGACGTTCGACCTCGCCGACCCGAACGCGCGGCCCCAGATCATCGGTGTCTACACCGATCTGCCGGCCGACGCCCCGACCGATGGGCTCTCGTTCACCTCCACCGTGGACACCCGGTTCAGCACCAGCCCGACCCTGCTCAAGGGTCTGGTGCTGATCGTCGGCATCGTGATGACGATCGCCTCGATGGCCGCGCTGGCGGTGCTCGACTCGCGCGACGGGCACCGGTTCGGGTTGGGCCTACCGGCGCGGTGGTGGCGGCCGACCCTGCTCGACGGGGTGATCACCGCAGTGCTGTTCGGTTGGCTGTTCGTCGGCGGCAACACCGCTGATGACGGCTATCAGGTGACCGTCGGGCGTGTGGCGCCCGACGCCGGCTATCTGGACAACTACTACCGCTACTTCGGTGCGCCACAGGACCCGTTCGGCTGGCACTACCGCTATCTGGCGCTGTGGATGGAGGTCAGCACCGCCACCCCGTGGCTGCGGTTGCTGCCGTTGTTGTTCGCGCTCGTCGGCTGGTTCCTGATCAGCCGGTTCGCGCTGCCCCGTCTCGGTCGGGCGGTTCGCACCTCCCGGGCAGCGTATTGGGCGGCGGGACTCGGCTTTTTGGCCGTGTGGCTGCCGTTCAACAATGGACTCCGGGTGGAACCGGCACTGAGCGTGGGCATTCTGCTGACCTGGGTGCTGGTGGAACGCGCCATCGCGACGGGGCGATTCTTCCCACTGACCCTGGCGGTGGTGGCCGCGTGGGCAACCCTGACGATTCACCCGGCCGGCGCGATCGCGATTCTGCCGCTGCTGGCGGCGCTGCGCCCGCTGCTGCGGCGTCTGCGCCGACGCCGCGCCGACGACGGCTTGCTGCCGCTGCTGATGCCGGTACTCGCCTCTGGCCTGGCCGTGCTGTTCCTGATCTTCGTCGATCAGACCCTGGCCACCATCCTCGAAGGCGTTGACGTGCAAGGTGTCGTCGGCCCCACCAACGAATGGTGGACCGAGGCGATGCGCTACTACATCCTGCTCAACCCGACCCCCGACGGGTCGATCGCGCGTCGCGTCGGCATCTTCGTCACCTTCCTCGCCGCCATCATCATCGTGCTCACGTTGCTCAGCAAGCGGCGAGTGCCGGGGGTGGCCACGGCGCCGCTGTGGCGGTTGCTCGCGGTCGCGGCGGGTGCGGTGACCGTGCTGGCCTTCGTGCCCACCAAGGCCACCCATCAGATGGGTGCTTTCGCTTGTCTCACCGGTGTTCTCGCAGCTGCGGCGACCGTTTTCCTGCGCCCGGAGGTGATGCGGCGGCGCTGCAACCGGACGTTCATCGCCGCCGCGGCGGCCTACGCCCTAGCGGTGGCGTTCGCCGGACGCAACCAGTGGTGGTACGTCGGCAGCTACGGGATCCCGTGGGCCGATGACACCCCCAACGTCGCGGGCATCGGGTTGTTCATCCCGATCCTCGCAGTGGCGGGGGCGCTGACCGTGCTCGGCGTCTGGCAGTACTACCGCGACGACCGGGCGGCCGAGAGCGGTGTGCAGCCGGTGGCCGGTTCGTCGCCGAGCCTGATCCAGCGGATGCCGACGTATTCGCTGGCCATCATCTCCGCTGCCGTATTGCTGTTCAACTTCGTCTCGTTCGCCAAGGCGTATCAGACACAACGCGATTCGTGGTCATGGGCTAGTTCCAACCTGAACGCGATACAGGGTGAGCCGTGCGCACTTGCCGACGCCGTGCTGGTGGAGGCCGATCCCAACGAGAGTCTGCTGACGCCGGCCCGTGTTGCCGGACAGAGTGATCGGTCTCCCGGCGGTGCGCTCGCCGGCGCAGGCACCGGTTCGATGGAAGGATTCGATCCGAACGGGGTCTCCGCGCATCTGGAGAGCGAAGCAGAAGCCGACACCACCGCCAGTGGCGTCGACCGGACCCAGACCGATCCCACCGATGCCCAGTCCGAACCCAGCGGTACGGCGGGATCGGCGGACACCGGGGGCGGCACCACCGCGACCCGCGGGGTCAACGGATCATCGGTGCGGCTGCCGTTCGGTCTGGACCAGAGCCGGGTACCGGTGTTGGGAACCTACGGAACTCCCACCGGGCGTGGGCAACTCACGTCCGACTGGTATCAGTTGCCGGAGCGATCCGATGACACACCGCTGGTCACCATGTCGGTGGCCGGGACCATCGAATACGTCGACGAACTGGCCGTCACCCATCCGGGGCAGAAGCTGCGACTGGAATTCGGTCGCGTCGAGCCGGACGGCAGGGTCACCACCGTGGCATCGATGGTGCCGTTGGACATCGGCAACGACCCCGAATGGCGCAACCTGCGGTTCCCGCGGGATCAGGCCCCGCCGCGGGCGTCGGTGGTGCGGATCGTCGCCGAGGACACCTCGGGCAATCCGGCCCAGTGGCTGGCGGTGACCCCGCCGCGGGTGACCCCGTTGGTCACCTTGAATTCGCTGGTGGGTAGCGAGGATCCGGTGCTGCTGGACTGGGAGGTCGCCTTCGCCTTCCCATGTCAGCGGCCGGCGACGGTGGTCAATGGTGTGTGGGAGACCCCGCAGTGGCGGATCACGCCCGATGCCGAAGGTGAGCGGGTGAACTCACGGCGCTGGATGGCCGGTGACTACGGTGGTCCGCTCGGCATCGTGGAGAACGAACTGCGGCCCGTGGTGCTGCCGTCGTATCTCCGCAACGGCTGGGCCAAGGACTGGGGCAGCCTGCAGCGCCTCACCCCGCTTCAACCCCAGGTCGACGCCGAGCTCGTACTGACCGAAGAAGACCACGGCGGCCTCTGGACCCCCGGCCCGATGCGCGCGATCAGGAACTGACCCGCCCCCGCCCGGTTTTGTAGTACGAACCTGCGCTTTCCGCACGGTTCGTACTACAAAACCGGGGGGGTGGGGTGAGGGGTCAGTACCGAATCGGCGCCGGGCTCCACAGGCCGCTGCGGGTGGCGGTGCCGGTGTCGATGTCGGCGAGGGTGTTCACGTCGCCGTAAGGGGTGTAGCGCTCCAGCGAACCCCAGTCGCGGCCGATGTCACCCTGCAGGTAGGTGGCCATCGCCTCGGGTTGCTGGGACACCTCCAGCCAGCCCAGCGGTCCGCCGCCGTAGGAGTCCTGCCACGCCGACACCGCGGCGGCGAGGTCGGCGCCCGGTTTGATCCGCCACTGTGGGATCTCGGCGACCCCGTTGGCGTGGGAGAACGGACGCTGACAGGGGAACACCAGGCCGGAGGTCCAGTCCACATGCACGGGGTCTGCCCGGCCGACGACGTCCTGCAGCGTCTGCATCTCCGGCAGCCGCGGCGGGGTCACCACGATGAAGCGGTCCGATGACAGGTTGTCGTCGGTGGCGACGATGCGCACCGCGGTCGCATCCGACGGCAACGAGTCGGTGGTGACGCGGACATTGCGCCACGACGGACGCGGGCCCGGGTCGATCAGTTCGGTTTCGCCTTCTGCCTGAAGCTCGGCGTCCCGCGTACCCGGATCGATCGGATCGGTGGTGTACTCCAGCAGCAGGTTCGGGTTGTCGTAGAGCCCGGCGACCGAGAAGGTCAGCAGCGGGTTGTCGGCGAAGTCGGCGGGCAGCGCGTACCAGGCGGAGGTGAGCCGGGCCGGCACCTGATCGGTGGTCGAGTAGCTGCCCATCACCGGGGTGGTGGCCGGATCGAGGAAGAACGGCAGCTCGGCGAAACTGCCGTTCACCCCGGCCTGCGACGTGACGCCGCCACCGGTGCCGCCGGTGTTGGCGGTGAGCACGTCGGGTGAGTCTGTCGCATTGCCCGCCAGCACGCCCAGCGACCCCTCGCTGGCGGTGGTCTCCAGATCGACCGGCACGCCATTGGCGGTGAACCCGGTGGTGGCCGGGCGGGTACCGTCCGGTGGCGCCGTCGCCGGACCCGCGAGGGGGTCGGCGATGGAGCCGTCGACCGGTTGCAGCAAGAACCGGCTCGGGTCGGTTTCCACCCACACCTTGTCGGCCATCCCGCACTCCTGGCCGGTGAGGGCCTCCAGATTCGCACGCGGCACCGAGTACGACGAACTCTGCTGGATTCCCGCGAACATGGCGGTGACCAGAGCGAACACCACGACGGCAGCGGAGACGAAGGCGAGTGGCGCGGATGCGAGCAGCGCCCACATCCGGCGGTACCAGGCTCTGTCGGTATCGGTCGTCGGGTCGTCGGCCGGGTCGGTGCCGGTGAACGGTTCGCGGAAGTGGAACCAGAGCGCGAGCAGCAGCAGGAGCAGGGCGGCATAGAGCAGCAGGCTTGCGAGGTTCACTCCGAAGCTCACCTGCGTGACGCCCCACGGCATACCCCATGCCGAGGAGTAGTAGAAGGAGTTCGGCGCGGTGAATGCGAGGCCGGCGACGAACAAAACGAGCGCGGCGAACAACGTCCGGTTGCGCCGCGAATGCATGGCCTGATGTCCGACGGCGATCGCGGCCAGCGCGGCCAGGGCCGCGGCGAGACCGGCGAAAACCCCGAAGTGGTGGGTCCACTTGGTGGGCGTGAACATCAGGAACACCAGCGAGGCGAAGGTGATCCCGACGATGCGGCGCGACGGTCCCAGCGCAGTGCCGGGGATCCGGGAGCGCCGGATGAGCATCGCCGCCGACACCACCAGCGACAGGATCATCGTGAGTACCGCGAACCGGCGGTCGATGGAGCCGTCGGCGGAGAACGCGAACAACGACGAGTAGCGGTTGATCTCGTTGTACCAGTGCATCGACGGCCCCAACGCCGACTTCATCTGCGACGCCTCGACGAACGACCGCAGGGTGAGATTGGAGAACACCACGAAGATCACGAAGGTGCCGGCGGACACGATGGGGGCGAGCAGCGCCACATAGGACCATCGATCGCCACCGATCACTTTGGCGCGTTTGATCAGAGCCAGGATCATCGGTCGGGCGCCGGCGATCAGTGCGGCGACGGCGAGCAGACCGGTGGGTCCGGCGGCGAGACTGAATGCGCCGATCAGACAGGCGACGGCAGCCGGCAGCATGCGGCCGGTGGCGATCGCCCGTTCCACCGAACACCAGGTGAGCAGCGCACCGAGGCAGATGATCGGCTCGGGGCGCAGCCCGTTGTTGAACGGGAACCAGGAGATGAGGAAGACGAAGGCGGCTGTCCAGCCCACCGACGGACGGGTGATGGCGGCGCGCCCGAGTCGCGGCAACACCTCGTGGCTGACGATCAGCCACACACCGATGCCACACAAGAGTGCCGGCAGGCGCATCCACGGGCTGGCCACGCTGACGTGGCTGAGCCAGCCGAACACTTGGTAGTACCAGCCGAACGGCGCCTCGGGCGCCCCGAACCAGCGGAAGTAGTTGGCGGTGTAGTCGGTGTCCTGCGCCACCCGCGACATCGTCAGCAGGTAGCCGTCGTCGGAAGTGTTGGGACCGATCATGTGCCACACCACCAGCGCGCCGATGACCACATAGTCGCGGGCGTTGAGGTGCCACCACCGCGCTGGCAGGATCCGTCGGTGCCGTCGGCCGTCGGTGGAATCGAGAACTGCGAGCGCGGCCAGCGACAGCAGGGTGGCGATGATCCCGATGACGAGCACCGCCCACTTCAGGATCGTCGGCGCGGTGGAGTAACGCGAGTCGATCGTGACGTGCGCGTCCAGCCCGGGCAGGCTGGCGACCGGGCCGTCGAGGTCGGTGAACAACCCGGTGACCTGCGGGCGCTGGTCGGCATCGTAAGTGTCGGACTCACGGCCCGCGGTAGTGCCGTCGAGCGGTTCGCCGTCGTCGGTGCGCATCCCGACGAACTCGGCCGAGACGGCCTCGGCGTCGGCGTGCACCGAGATCTCGCGGCAGTCCTGACCGCGGATGTCCTCCAGCGTCGCCGCCACCAGTGGCATGTTGCGGATGACCACCTCGACGGTCTGCCGCGAGGCGGGATCGCCGGGCTGCCCGGTCTTGCGGATGAACAACCCGCGCTCGCCGGATTTTTCCGCCTGCTTCGGCGTCGTCGACAACAGCACGGACTCGCCGTCGCCGAGCTGCTCCACCGCACTGCACGGCACCCGAACATCCAGATCGATGGGAACGTAGCTGATCAGCGGTGCCGCGACCGACTCGACCTGCTCGCCCTGGGGCCAGGAGATCTGGGCGGTCGTCTGATGAACCGGCATCAGTGGCGTTGCGAGTGCCATCAGGAATCCGAGCAGTCCGGTGATGATGGCGACGACCCTGGCGCGTCTTACCGTCTGCGATGGCACAAAGAGAGATGGTAACGGTTGGGCTTGCGCGTCCCGTTTCGGCCGAAGGTCGCTGAACTATGGTGGGTGCCATGCCTGACTCCGCCACCGGCCCGGAACCGTTGCCGATTCTGCTGCTCAACGGCCCCAATCTGAACACCTTGGGCGTCCGGCAGCCGGAGGTCTACGGTGCGGCCACCCTCGACGACGTCGTCGCGCTGGCGGAGCGGACCGCAGCCGAACTCGGCTACGGATTGCGGGCGGCGCAGACCAATTACGAGGGTCAGATGATCGACTGGTTGCACGAGGCGCGTGGTCAGATCAGTGGGATCGTGATCAACCCGGCCGCTTGGACGCACACCTCGGTGGCACTCGCCGATGCCCTCGTGATACCCGAGGTGCCGATCATGGAGGTGCACATCAGCAATGTGCACAAGCGTGAGGCGTTTCGCCATCACTCCTATGTGTCGCCGCTTGCGTCCGGGGTGATCGCCGGATTCGGTATCCGTGGTTACGAATTCGCGATAAGGCAACTAGTCGACGTGCTCGGCTGACGGCTCAGCGTTCTACCCGGGGGGCGAACCGCGTGGCGACAGAAATGCAACCTTGGGGTTGCAGACGGTCGGTGCGATGTGCAATCCTTGGGTTGCAGATGAAAGCCTGAGAGGACACCATGATGGACACCGAGTACGACCGCATCGAACGTGAGATCACCATCAACGCATCCCCGCAGCGGGTCTGGGAGTTGGTGAGTGAACCCGGCTGGTACATCAATGACCAGCGCATCGTCGACCATCAGGTCGAATACGACGGTGAGATCGCCTATGTCACCGATCCGACCCACGGGCGCTTCGCCTTCCGGACCGTGCATCTCGATGAGCCGTCGTATGCGGCGTTTCGCTGGCACATCGACGCAGACGACCCGTCGAGCTCATCCACGCTGGTCGAATTCTGGCTGACTCCGGCCGATTCGGGAGTATTGCTGAAGGTCGCCGAATCGGGATTCGCATCGTTGTCCGAGCCGGAGGCCGATCGACGTTCCCGATTCGACGATCACTCCCAGGGCTGGCGACTCGAACTGGAGCTGGCCCGTGTGCACCTCACCGGGGCCGATGCTCGTGCCTGACGCCGAGACGCAGGCGCCGGTCGAGTTGTTCGCCGCGCTCGCCGACGACAGCCGGTGGCAGATTCTTGTCGAACTCTCCCGCGCCCCGGCCTCGGCGTCGGCGCTGGCCGACCGATTGCCGATCAGCCGACAGGCCATCGCCAAACACCTGCGAGTACTCACCGACGTCGGGCTCGTCGCGGCCGCGAAGGTCGGTCGCGAGGTGCGCTACGAGCCGGTGGGCGCGCGACTGAGTCAGGTGGCGCGCCAACTCGACGCCATCGCCCGCGGTTGGGACCGCCGACTCGAGCGGATCAAGTCGCTCGCCGAAGACGCGAATCGGTAGTACGAACCGCCGCCTCGCGGCTGTTGGTACTACGAAATCGTGAGGGAGGCTCAGGAGATGTCGAGCGCGCGGCGCGCGGCCTCGGCGACCGGACCGTTGTGCCGGGGGCCGTGTCCGGGGAACAGGACCGTGGCATCGAGCGAGGTGAACGATTCCACGGTGCGTCGCGCGGTGGCCTCATCGTGTGCGAATGCGTGCTCGATGCACTGCGGACCGGTCACCGTCGAGATCGGGTGGCCGCTCACCATGGCGTCCCCGCACACGAGCACCGCGTCGTCGGCGACGAGGTAGGCGCTGTGACCGTCGGTGTGACCGTACGCGGCCACCGGGTTCGGAGCGCCCGGCAGGTCCAGCGGCGACGGGAACGGCTCGGCCTCGAGGCCCGTGCGGCTCAACGCTCCCAGCGGCAACACCATCGACAGCCAGTGCAGCACCCGAGGTCGGTAGGAGATCGGCACGATGTCAGCCGGACCCGCCTGCTGCAGGTATTCGCGGCGGGCATGGGCGACCTCCACCGGATCGCAGTAGACGTCGAATCCGTAACGCGCGTTCAGCGTCACCAGCCCGCCGAGATGGTCGACGTGTGCGTGGGTGAGCAGCGCACCCCGGATGTCCTCGGGACGACGGCCGATGGCCCGCACCGACTCCTCGACCGCAGATGCCTGACCTGGATAGCCGCCGTCGATGAGGGTCAGATCCGAGCCCTCCTGCAGCAGTATCCAATTCACCACGTCGGTATGCACCAGAAACGCTGTCGACGATCCGGCGTCCACCCGACTGATCTGCATCGGTCTGCGTCCGAACTTCATCGACGCACCACCACCACGAAAGGTCCCACCTCGGTCACCTCGAACCTCGGGTCGGCGAACACGGCCGGATCGAATGTCACCGTGTACCGCTTGACGTTCGGGTCATTGGGGTAGACGTCCTCGGCCAGCCGCAGCGTGTAACCCTCAGCGGCATAGCGGAACAGGAACACATTGGGTGGAGTCCACGGCGAACGGTCCAGCCGTCGGATGAGTTGGTCGGGGGTCTCGGCGTCGGCCCATCGTTCGATGGCTGCGGCGCGTTTGTCGAACTCGGCCAAGGGGTTCGCGTAGTGCGAGGTGAGTCCCTGGAAGCCCCAGTACGGATAGATCGACAGGAAGCCGTAGTCGGCGGTCAGCACCACGTTCTGATCGGCGGTCCGGCCGGTCTGCTTGCGGATCAACCGATGGATCTCCGGGTAGTACGACTCGGCGCCTGCGGGACGTTGATCGGCGCGTTCGCCGCGACCGTCGGTGTCGGTGTAGGCGGTGGTGATCTCCCCGGACAGATGACCCGGGATGCCTTGCGCGAGCGCGATGGCCGAGACCGCCGCGATCGCACCGATCGCGAAGCGGACATCGCCGAACTTGCCCACCGCCCAGCGCGACAGATCCGCGATACCGAGCACCCCGGCCGCCGACAACGCGCCGTACAGCAGGGGATCGAGCCGGAACGACAGCAGCGTGCTGCCACCGGCGGTGCGCAACATCGACAGCAGACAGAACAGGTAGATCGTCACGACGGTGATGAACAGCGCAAGCGCGACGGTGCGCTGTCGGAACCGCAGCAGCAGCCAGACCAGGCCGATCAGAGTGACCAGACCCATCAGGGAGAAGTTGAAGAATGGCAGCGGCAGGACAGCGCCACGATCGGGCAGATAGTGTTCGGCAGTGCCGCCGCTGGCGGGCTCGCTGGTCGCCCGCGCCCACAAATACGGGGCCCACACCACCAGGGCGATGAGGCCGGAGATGACGCCCATCGCGACCAGTCGACCCAGGATCGCGAGGATCACTCCTCTTCGCCGGCCGGTCACGGTGGCGCTGGGCACCGCCTTGTTGCCGGCCGAAACCCAACCGACCACACAGAGATACAGAGCCATGACGATCGCGCTGAGCGCGAACAGCCCGGTGTAGAGCGTGTAGCAGGTGGCGCTGATGCCGAGGAACACACCGGAGCCGATCACCGCAGGCCAACTCGTGCCGCGGCGGAGGCCGCCCACGGGGCCGTCGGCGAGCCGTGATCTGCCGCGCAACCCGTACAACATCGGGATCAGCATCGGGACGCCGAGTATCACCAGAATCGCCGCATACGGTTCCGGTGACGCCCACATCACCGTGACCAGCGTGATGACCAGGGCGATCGGGATTCCCCGCATCGCGCCCACCATCCGCGTCCACAGCAGTATCGCCACGGCCGCGGCCGCCGCCATCGAAATGATGGCCCACGGTTTGTAGGCCTCCCACCCGGGCAGTCCCTCGATGTTGGCGAACCGGCCACCCCACCAGAACCACCCGGCCGGGTAATAGGGCGGCAGATCCAGATAGGTCATGTCCGCCAGCGGTGGGCTGCTGGTCATCCGGGTGAGGTACTCGGTGCGGAACTGCTGATCCACCGAGAGACCGAACAGGTAGAGCTTCGTGGCGCCCAACGGCATACCCAGGGTGACGGTCACCATCCCGGCGGATGCGGCCACCGACAGCAGGCCGGTCAACCAGCGTGGTCTGCCGTAACGATCCAGGAGAACGGCGACGACGAGCACCGCGACCGCGAACACCTGCCCGACGGTGGTCAGTGCGCGGGTCACATTGGAGGAGTTGAACGCGGGCCAGTCGACGCCCGCGATGACTTTCAGCCCCACGAACGCGATGAGCGCACCCAGCAGCGCGGCAGCGACGAGTGCGCCGACGTCGCGGGCGCGGCGAACGGCGGTGCTCACGATCAGATCGGTAGTCGACGGAAGATCGGGCGCGGGATGTGCCGCAGGATCATCATGACGAAGCGGAACGGCGCCGGAGCCCAGACGATCTCCTTGCCCTTGTCGGCGGCCGCGACCACCATGCGGCCGACGTCCTCTTTGTTCACCGTCATCGGAGCTTCGTCGACATGGGCCGACAGCCTGGTGCGGACCTGACCGGGCCGAACGACGAGGACGCGAGGACCGAACGGCCGCAACGCATCGCCGAGGCCGAGGTAGAAACCGTCGAGTCCGGCCTTGGTGGAGCCGTAGACGAAGTTGCTGCGCCGCACACGTTCTCCGGCTACCGAGCTCATCGCGATGATCTGGCCCGAGCCCTGTGCGCGCATCTTCTCACCGAGCAGCACACCCACCGAGACCGCCGCGGTGTAGTTGATGGCGACCTCGGTGACCGCACCCTTTTGGTCCTGCCACACCTTTTCGTCGTCGAACTGCACACCGAAGGCGACGATCGCCACGTCGATGTCACCGCCGGCGAAGGCCTTGTCGATCACCGCGGGGTGGGTGTCGGGCGCGAGTGCGTCGAAGTCGATCAACTCGACGTCGGTGGCGCCGGCCGTCCGCATCTTCTCGACCGCGGCATCGGAGGTGGGATCGCCCGGGACGGTGGCCAGCACCAGTCGGGCGGGCCCCTTCTTGAGGTACTCCTCGGCGATCGCCAGCCCGATCTCGGAACTGCCGCCGAGGATCAGGATGGATTGGGGTGCGCCGACGGCGTTGATCATGGTGCCCTTTCGGTGTTCGTGAGCAGGTCGTGGGAAGTTCGGGAAGGTGGTCGTCAGACGAGTTCGAGGCGACGACCCATGTCGGACATGAAGACTCCGGTCGGGTCGATCCGCCGCCGAACCGCAGTCCACTCGTCGATTCGCGGGTACATCGCGTGGAAATTCTGCGCGGACGTCCGCGAGTCCTTGGCCGTGTAGAGGCGGCCACCCATCTCCATCACCCGCCGGTCCAGGTCGTTGAGGAACTCCGCGAGACCCTTCTTGACCGGGAAGTCGAGGCAGACGTTCCACCCCTTGAACGGGAAGCTCAGCGGCGCCTTGTTCCCTTCGCCGAACAGTTTGATCACGTTGAGGAAACTCACGTGCCCGGAGGCCTGGATGTCGACGATGAGCTGCTTGAAGTCCTTCTCGTTGCCGGTCGGCACGATGAACTGGTACTGCGTGAATCCGCCACCGCGGCCGTAGGCGTTGTTCCAGTTCCCGACGACGTCGAGCATGTGATAGAACTGCGCCAAATTCTTGATCTGGCCCATCTTGTTCGAACCCATGCGGTAGTAAGCCTCACCCACCAGCGCGAAGTCGAACTTGTTGGCCAGCCCGCGCGGAAACACATCCGGAAGCGAGATCAGCGGCTTGCTCTTGAACGCCAACGGGTCCTTGCGGTACTTGGCCGGCAGGTCGTCGAGGGTTGCGAGATTGCCGCGGCTGAACGACCCGCGCCCGAGTTTTGGTGGGCCGCTGATGGTGTCGAACCATCCCGAGGCGTACTCGAAGCCGTCCTCGTAACGCTGCTCGAGGTGCAGGTCGATCGTCTCGTCGAGGGTATTGGTGGTGAACGTGTCGGCGAGGAACAGGGCGCTCTCGGTGCGCTTCATCGCGATCTTGGCGCGCAGGATGATGCCGGTGAGACCGATGCCGGCCACCGTCGCCCAGAACAGTTCGCCGTCCGGGTCGTCGGAGGAGCCGTCGGGGGTCAGGATCAGCACCCGGCCGTCGGCGACGAGCAGATGCATCTCGACGACGTGGTTGCCGAAGCTCCCCGCGCTGTGGTGGTTCTTGCCGTGGATGTCGTGGGCGATCGCGCCTCCGACAGTGACCTGCCGGGTGCCCGGCAGCACGGGGACCCACAGTCCGAACGGCAGAGCCGCGGCCATGAGGGCGTCGAGAGACAGCCCGGCGTCGACATCGGCGATCGCGGTGTCCGGGTCGATCGAGTAGATCCGCGTCAGCGGCGTCATGTCGACGGTGAGGCCACCGCTGTTCTGGCCGGATTCGTTATAGGAACGACCCAACCCGCGAGCGATCACCCCGCGCTTGAGATAGTCCGGTTTGTCCGCATTGTCGTCGGCCACGCGCGCAACGGCTTCCGCGATGACCTCGGGATATGGCGTTGAGAGCACGTGCCCGACGGTCGGGGTGGTCCGGGACCACCCCACCAGCTTGCGGGTCTCGATCGGCAACAACTCGTGAGTAGACATCGCACATGAGGGTACCTGTCCGCTCGGACGGTCGGATCGCGATGAGAAACACCTGGTCGCGGAGTCGAGGAAGCGATCTCATCGCGCCCGGTGCAGCGTCTGCGCGACGATGTCGCGCGTATCCGCCGGATCGATCACATCGTCGATCTCGAACACCCGCGCGGCGTTGAGAGCCTTGGCGTGCTCCCGCATCGCATCAGTACTCGTGCGGACGAGTTCTTCGCGTTCGGCCTCCGGAAGCGCGGCGAGCTGCTTGGCCATCGACAGTCGCACCGCGCCCTCGAGACCCATCGGGCCCAGATGGGCCTGCGGCCAGGCCACCGTGAGGACGGGGCGGTGCGTGTCACCGCCGAGCATCGCCTGGGCGCCGAGGCCGTAGCCGCGCCGCAGGACGACGCCGATCAACGGCTGGGTGAACTGTGACCCGACGTTGACCATCCGAGATGCGGTCCGCACCAGACCGGTGCGTTCGGCCTCGGGCCCGACCATGAACCCGGGCGTGTCGACGAGACTGAGGAGCGGGATGCCCCACCGCTCGCACAGTTCGAGGAAGTCGGCGGCTTTGGCCGCGGCATCCGAGGTGAGCGCACCCGCGAGATGGGTGGACTGATTGGCCACCACCCCGATCGGCATGCCCTCGATCCGGGCGAGAGCAGTGACCAGTTCCGGCGCCCACCGCTCGCGCAGCCAGAGCGCCGTCCCCGTGTCGACGACGGTCTCGACGATCGGCCGTACGTCGAACGCCTCACGATCATTGGCGGGCAGGGCGTCGCGCAGCACTGTCTGATCGTCGACGACGACCTCGACCGGGCCGCCCGGTGCAGTCATGCCGAGCAACTGCCGCACGACCGCGACGGCCTCGGCTTCGTCGTCGACCAGGATGTCGATGACCCCGTTGGCTGCCTGCTCCTCGGCAGGTCCGATGTCCTCGGCGGCCACCTGACCGAGTCCGCCGCCCGCGATCATCGCCGGGCCGGCCATGCCGAGATTGGCGTCCGGGGTGGCCACCCGGATGTCCGCCGACCCGGCCAGGACTGCGTTGCCCGCGAAACAGCGGCCGGACACCACCGCGATCCGCGGTGCCACCTCGCCGAGCGCGCCCCACATCCGGAACGAGCCCACATCCAGCGCCGACACCACCGGATAGTCGGTGTCGCCGGGGCGCCCGCCGCCACCCTCGGTGAAGAACACCGCCGGCAGCCGCAATCGGGTGGCGACGTCGATCAGCCGGTCGGTCTTGTGATGACCCCGCATGCCCTGGGTGCCGGCCTGCACCATCCAGTCGTAACTGATCACCAGACAGGCGCGGCCGCCGACGGTGGCGGTGCCGCCGATCAACCCGTCGGCCGGGGTGTCGAGCACCAGGTCCATCAGGTCTCGACGTTGTTCCTGTGCGGCGGTGGCGAACTGGCCGTACTCGATCAGCGAATCGGCATCGATCAGGTCGGCGATGTTCTCCCGCGCGGTGCGACGTCCGGCTACATGACGACGGGCCACCTTGTCCGTGCGCGCGGCATCGCTCGTCAGGTGCCGGCGTGCGCGGAGCTCGTCGAGACCTGAGGCGGGAACAGCCGGTTCGGTGAGGCGGTCCGGGTCACTCGTCACGATGCTCCTTCATCTCGCGCTCTCTGACGCGCCGATCGCCGACCGCGCCTGTTCGATCTCACGTCGGCAGAAATCCACGTTGACGCTATCGTCGGTGCGCTCGAGTGCATCGTCGATCAGGCCGAGATGATGCAGGACGTGGTCACGCACATCGGAATCCACCGCCGCCACCCCGATCCGACGTGCGAGCAGGATGGCCGCGGTCATCGCGATCGGCGCATCGAGTGCGTAGGTGCGCACCGCTCCGAACACGTCGTCGAGCAACTCCTGCATGGGTAGACGGGTCACGAGCAGGCGCACGGTGCCCTTGTCGTCGACGCGCCCGAGGTCGGGCGCGTGGCGGCGGGCCAACGGGACGAGCCCGGCGGCGAGCTCGTTGAGCGCGTTGTGCGCAGTGTAGGGATCATTCGTGCCCGGGGACAGGGCGCGTACGGCCATCTCGGTGAGTTGCTGAACCGCGAACTGGATGTCCTGGTACGGCGTTCGCGTCTCGCCGAGGTCGATACCGGCCCGAACCGCTTCGGTCGCGGCCGCGATCACCTCGTCGTTGCGATCGGCACCGTGGATGTGGGCGAGCACCTCGCCGTCGACCAGGTGATCGCCGGGGCGGACCTCCATTGCCAACAGACAGTCCTGCTCGCGCGCGGTACCCAGCAGTGCGGTCTCGTCGATGCCGATGATGAATCCCGAACCCGTTGCCGTGACAGGTGTCCCACCTTTCGGCGTCGGCGCGGGGACTGCGTTGTCGGGTGCGGGATCGGGATAGAGTTCGGCGACCACGGCGTCGAGTTCGGACCGCACGCGTGCCGAGAGTGTGGACACCTGGATCGACGACGCGATGTGGTTGATGAAGTACACCAGCACCAGGACGTCGACCACGGCCAACCCCACGGCCACGTTGACCGCGATGTCGGGGACGAAGGTGGTGTCCACGGTCGGTCCGGCTGTGATGGCGCGCAACACCATCAGCGCATACAGGAAGGTGGCGCCGAACATACCGAGCACGAACTGGTTGCCGCGGTCGTTCATGAAATTGCGCACCAGTCGCGGCCCGTACGTGGAGCTCGCGGTCGCGAGTACCGAGATGGTGATGGAGAACGAGGTCGCTGCAACCCCGAGCATCGACCCGCCGATCGCACCGAGAAGGTCGCGACCGCCGCTGGCACCGACCCGGACGAAGAAGCCGCCCTCCCAGCCGGGGGTGGTGTCGGCCAGTGAGCGGTCGACCGCGACGAGGACCTGTGCGAGCACGATCGCCGACAGCCCCATCACCAGCGGAAGGAACCAGAACACGTCCCGTAGACGCGTCAACCGCATCCGCATGCGCTACCCGCCCAGCACTTTGCGGGCGGCGTTGCGGCCGGGTATCCCGCTCACCCCGCCACCACGTCGAGCGCCGGCGCCGCACAGCAGCAGGCGTGGATGCGGCGTCTCCACGCCCCACGTGCCCACCTCGGTGTCGGATTCGGCCCACGGCCACTGCAGGCTGCGATGGAAGATGTTGCCGCCGGGTAGCCCCAGGGTGTCCTCGAGGTCTTGGGGGGTCTTGACCTCGACACATGGCCTGCCCTCGACGTCGTGGGCGATGACGTTCTGGATGGGTTCGGCCAGTACGGAATTCAGCGAGGCGAGGGTGGCGCCCACCGCATGCTCGACGGCTCCGGGGGAATCGAACACCTCCGGCGGCGTGTGCAGCCCGAACAGCGTGAGGGTGTGGTGTCCGGCCAGCTCGGGACCCAAAATCGACGCGTCCGACAAGGTGTGGCAGTAGATCTCGCACGGCGGGAGATCAGGCATCTGCCCGCGCTCAGCCTGCCGGAATGCGGTGCGCAGCTGAGTCGCGGACTCGTTGATGTGAAAGGTGCCGGAAAACGCCGCATCGGGCGAGACCGAACCGTCCCGCAGCCGCGGCAGTCGGTCGAGGAGCAGGTTGATCTTCAGTTGCGCACCGCGGGTCTCGGACTCGGTGGGGATGGGGTCGTCGAGCAGCTCGTTGACCACCGACGGCGCGCACGCGGCGTACAGCATGCTCGCCGACACCCGGCCGTCGGAGAGTTCGACGGTACCGTCGGTCGGGTCGACGCCGAGAACCTGAACACCCGTGCGGATCTCGGCGCCTGCGGCAGCCGCCGCCTGATACAGGGCGCCTGACACGGCGCCCATCCCGCCGACCGGGACATCCCAGTCGCCGGTGCCGCCACCGATCACGTGGTACAGGAAGCAGATGTTTTGCCGCATCGACGGATCGTCGAGGTCGGCGAAGGTGCCGATCAGACCGTCGGTGGCGGCGATCCCACGCACCACGTCGTCATCGAAGTACTGTTCGAGCAGTGTTCCGAGCGGCTCGGTGGTGAGTGTTTCCCAGAACTCGGCCTCGCTGGAATCGGTGCCGATGACCAGGTCGTGCATCTCGGCGCCCGAGCGCAACGGCTCCAGCATCGTCGGGAAGATGCGTGCGGCGATGGTGCCGACTCGGGTGTAGAACGATTGCCAGGCAGTGAACACGGTATCCGAACCGGTTGCACGGTGGAAGGATCCGGCGGTGGCGGTGAGGTCGCCGTGGTCGACGAGCACGCCGATCGACGGGTCGGTGGGCAGCGGTGTGTAGGAGGCGTGGCGTCGGCGGATGAGTCGGATGTCCACCCCCAAGTCAGCCATGATCTGTTGCGGTAACAGCGACACGAGGTAGGAATACCGCGACAATTGCGCGGGCCGGCCCGCGAACGGCATCGCCGACACCGTCGCACCACCGACATGATCGGCCTTCTCCAGCACCAGAACCGACCTTCCGGCGTCGGCGAGGTAGGCCGCGGCGGTCAGCCCGTTGTGGCCGGCACCGATGATGATGTCGTCGTAGTGTGCGGCAGGCACGTGGTGTTCACCTCATGATCCGGGACAGGAATGGGGTCGAGTCGGGCATGGACGCCAGCACTGTGCCGGAATGGTCCTCGGTCGGGTACACGTGCAACTCCACGGGTTGATCGGCGGCGCGCATCTGCGCGTAGAGCGAAAGCGCGGACGGTGCAGGTACATCCGTGTCCAACAGGCCTTGACCGAGGAAGATCGGCCGGTCGTAGCCGTCGTACGGCGTGCCCATGTACTCGGCGAGTCCCGCACGCACACCGGGGATGCCGGCCAACGGCGCGCGGAACAGGGTGCGCAGATCCACGCCGGTCATCACGTCGGCCATCTCCGTGTAGCACAGTGTGCGGGCCTTGGCGACCAGCTCGGCGCCGCGCGGGGTGAGCGCCGACCGCACGTCGAGGTCCGGTCGGGCCTCGCTGAACCCGGCGAGAATGTAGGCGGTGTAGGTGTTGAGGCCCGCCGGCAACGTGACAGGCGGGAAGTCCGGCCCGCCGAGCGCGATGATCTGCTCGATGTTGGCCGGTGTGCCGGTGGCCACCACGCCGCGATAGTCCAGCCCGGAGCCCCGCGACAACGCGGTGGCCTGGTGTGCGCCGTTGAGCGCCGCGCCCGCGCCCTGGGACTGCCCGACGATCGCCCATCGTGTGCTCAGCGGTAGCCCCATCTGCTGGGCAGCCTGCACCGAGTCGACGATCGAGTGGGCCTCGGAGTCGCCGTTGAGGTAACTCATCAGGCCCGGCGTGCCCAGGCCGACGTAGTCGGTGGATACGATCGCGTACCCCTGTTCCAGCCAGTGCGACAGATACGCCGAATCCCGATCGCTGCGCGGCAGTGCCGATGGTGTGCACCCGTCGCCCAGACCCGTGGTGCCGTGTGCCCACGCGATCACCGGCCATCCACCGGGCGGTGGGGAGCCCTTCGGGAGGAACACGGCACCGGTGCTGGTGGCCGGGCGGCCGTGCTGATCCGGTGTCGCGTAGTGGATTCGGTAGGCCTGCCCGGCGGCGGGCAGGCTCAGCTCGGTGGCGAGCGGGACCCGCGAGATCAGGGTCCCCGCGCGTTGGGGGATCGGTCCGGCGTAGTCGCGCACATCCAAACCCGACCAGTTCGGTGCCGGCGTGGCGGCAGGATCGGCGGTGGCGGGGGACGGTGCCGACAACGCCGCAACGGCGGTGGCCAGCACCAGGAACATCGTCGCAGCACCACGCCGCAGCCGTCGAGACATCATGACTGCCGAGCCTAGTGCGTCTTGCTCACCGCCACGCCCAGATGTCGGGTTGGACCTATTCTGAGGTCGTGGACATTCCGTCAGTGGAGCTGAACAACGGATATTCGATCCCGATGGTGGGTCTGGGCACCTTCGACATGCTCGGCCGCCCGGGTGTCGGCGCGGTGGCCGGAGCGCTGCGGGCCGGTTATCGGATGGTCGACACGGCGACCCGTTACAGCAATGAACGCAGCGTGGGTCTGGGGCTGCGGGAGTCGGGCGTGCCGCGCGACGAGGTGGTGGTGCAGACGAAACTCGGCGGTGGTGACCAGGGCTTCGACGAGGCCATCAATGCCGCCAAGGACAGCGCCAGACGACTCGGCGTCGACCACATCGACGTGTACCTGATCCACTGGCCGTGTCCCAGTCTGGGCCGCACCGTCGACTCGTGGAAGGCGCTGCTGACGTTGGCCGACGAAGGGTTCATCCGTACGGCCGGGGTGTCGAACTTCAAACAGCATCACCTGCAGATGCTCTATGACGAGACGGGTCGCTGGCCGGCTCTCAACCAGATCCAGTGTTCGCCGGCGCTGGCCCGGACGGGCCTGCGGGAGTTCATGACCGAGAAGGGCATCCACGCCCAGGCCTGGCATCCGACCGGCCGCAAGGAGGGCATGCTCGGTGAAGCGGCGGTGATCCGATTGGCCCGAAAGTACGGGAAGTCGCCCACTCAGATCGCCTTGCGGTGGGCGGTGCAGCACGGAGTCAGCGTGGTGCCCAAGTCGTCTCACCTGGGTCGGCAGCGTGAGAACGCCGACGTCTTCGACTTCCACTTCGACGCCGAGGACCTGGCCGCCTTGGCCGCGCTCGACCGGGGGGAGAAAGCGGCCCGCGACTCCGACGTCGAAGAGGAGTTCTGAGAGTCGATTCCCAGCGAAACCTCTTCCCCCGGACGTAGGGTCAGCCCATGACGGATGGCCGTGCCTCCACTGCCGACACGCCCGCCGACACGCTGGACCAGCGCAAGATCTGGTCGATCTTCGCCGGCCTCATGCTGGCGATGCTTCTGGCCGCCCTCGATCAGACGATCGTCGCGACAGCGCTGCCCACGATCGTCAACGACCTCGGCGGCGCCGACCACCTGACCTGGGTGGTCACCGCGTACATGCTGGCGACCACCGCCACCACACCGTTGTGGGGAAAGCTCGGCGACCTGTACGGCCGTCGCAATTTGTTCCTTGCGTGTGTGGTGATCTTCCTGGTCGGTTCGGGACTGTGCGGCACCGCGTCGTCGATGGCCACCCTCATCGGCTATCGCGCGCTGCAGGGTATCGGCGCCGGCGGGCTGATGGTGTTGTCGCAGGCGATCATCGGCGACGTCGTGCCGCCACGCGAACGCGGACGCTACCAGGGCATCTTCGGTGCGGTGTTCGGCTTCGCCAGCGTGGTGGGGCCACTGCTCGGCGGCTTCTTCGTCGACAACCTCAGCTGGCGGTGGGTGTTCTACATCAACCTGCCCATCGGGATCGTTGCACTGGCCGTGGTGATCGCAGTGCTTCCGAAAACCGTCGCGCAGACCAAGCCGTCGATCGACTATCTCGGCATCCTGTTGCTGATGACAGCGGCCACCGGAATCGTGTTGGTCACCAGCTTCGGCGCTCTGTGGGGCTGGACCTCTGGGCGGGTGTTGGCGCTGGCCGCGCTGTCGGTGCTGGCAGCGGTCGCGTTCCTGTTCCAGGAGCGGCGCGCCCCGGAGCCGGTGATGCCCGTTCGGCTGCTGACCGACCGGGTCTTCGTCATCGCCTCCTCGGTGGGTTTCGTCGTCGGGTTCGCGATGTTCGGTGCCATCACGTTCCTGCCGCTGTTCCTGCAGTCCGTGCAGGGGGCCAGCGCGACGTCGTCCGGGCTGCGGATGATCCCGATGATGGTGGGTCTGTTGCTCACCTCGATCGGCAGCGGGCAGCTCATCAGCCGCACCGGCCGCTACAAGTTTTATCCGATCGCCGGGACCGCGATCTTCACCGTCGCGCTGTACCTGCTGTCCACCATGGACGAAACCACCTCGAGCACTCTGACCAGCGTGTACCTGTTCATCCTGGGTCTCGGACTGGGCCTGGTGATGCAGGTTCTGGTGCTGGCGGTGCAGAACTCGGTCGAGTATCGCGACCTCGGTGCCGGCACCAGCGGTGCGACGTTCTTCCGGACGATCGGCGCCTCGGTCGGTGTCGCGGCGTTCGGTGCCGTCTTCAACACCCGCCTCGACGATCGGCTGTCCGACGGCGCGCCACCCGGGGCAGTGGGACCGTGTTCGGCGCCGGTGTTGGAAGCGTCCACGACGACCCTGCCGTCGTGCCCACCCGACGTGCAGGTGTGGTTCCTCGGAGGTTTCACCGACGCTTTCCAGATGGTCTTCCTGGTGGCCGTGCCGATCGGGTTCGTCGCCTTCGCGCTGAGCTGGCTGCTGCCCGAGGTGCCGTTGCGTACGGTCACCAAGACCCCCGACACCGGGGAGAGTTTCGGCATGCCATCGGCACGTACCTCGCTGGAGGAGTTGCGGCTCAAGGTGTGGGAGACGCTGGCGCGCGACGAGCGGTTGCGGGCCTGGGAACTGGTGGTGGCCGGCGCTGACAGCTCGCTATCGCGGGGTGAGGCGTGGATGGTCAGCAGGGTGGCCGAGGAGACGTCGCGGGAGATCGGGGCGATGGTGGCCGCGTCGGACACGCCGCGCCCGGTGGTCGTCTCGACTGCGGAGTCGTTGGCCGCGCGGGGGATGGTGACCATCGACCACGGCTTGGTCACCATCACCGCCGAGGGGCAGGCCGAGGCCGAACGTCTCCTCGACGCCCAACGCAGCCGCCTGCGCCAGTTCGTCGCCGACTACCCGGGTAGCGACGAGGCCGACGTCGACGAATTGCTCGACGAGATCGCTCGCCGTCTGCACACCGAGACACCGCCGAAGGGTCTGGTCACCACCGAGGGGTAGCGGCGACCGGCGTCGTCTGGACTAGGGTTTGGTTCGTGTCCCGACCCGAGTCCGACGCGGCCGATCATCAGCCGCACCATGAGGATTTCACGTCCCCGCACCCCATCACGCCGCTCGAACTGCCGCTCAACGATGCCGAGTTGTCGACCAATGCGGACCTGAAGACCCAGATTGTCCGATTCACCGTCACCGGCGCAGGGTCCGGCGTTCTCGACTTCGGGCTCACGCTGCTCCTGCAGTACGTGTTCGGGGCGCCGTTCGCGATTGCCAAGTCACTCGGCTTCATCCTCGGGACCACCACCGCCTACCTGTTCAACCGGCGCTGGACGTTCCAGGCAGAGCCGAGCGCCTTGCGGTTCGTGGCTGTGGCGCTGCTCTATGGGGTGACCTTCTTCGTCAACGTCGGCCTCTACACCTGGCTGTCACATCTGTGGCCGGAGACGGTGCTCTACAGCTTCATCGCCTACGTCATCGCGCAGGGCACCGCGACCGTCATCAATTTCGTGGTCCAGCGCCTCGTCATCTTTCGGATTCGCTGACGGTGAGCACCGCGGTCGTCGTCGGGAGCGGGCCAAACGGTCTGACTGCGGCCGTGATGCTCGCACGCGCCGGAGTGGCGGTCCGGGTGGTGGAGGCGGCCGACCGCATCGGTGGCGGCGCACGCACCGAGGCACTGCTGCGGCCCGACGTGCTCCACGACACCTGCTCGGCGGTGCATCCGCTCGGTGCGGGTTCGCCGGCGTTCACCGCGCTGCGGCTCGAGGAGTTCGGACTGCGGTGGCGCCTCCCGGAGCTCGACTGTGCCCATCCGCTCGACGACGGCCGCACGGCCGTGCTGGCGCGATCGGTCCACGACACGGCGGCCGGACTGGGCGTCGACGCGGAGACCTGGCGGGACATGATCGGTGGTCTCGCCGACGATTTCGACGACATCGCCGACGACGTGCTGGGCCCGCTCATCGGCGTGCCGAGCCATCCGATCCGGCTGGCCGGATTCGGTCTGCGTGCCCTGTACCCCGCCACCGCGCTGGCGCGGGTGTTCCGCGACGACGCCACCCGCGCCTTGTTTGCCGGTGTCGCCGCACACGCGTTCACCCGCCTCGACCGGCCGGGGTCGTCGGCGGCGGGGCTGATGCTGCTCGCGGCGGGTCATCGACACGGGTGGCCGGTGGCGCAGGGCGGGTCGGAGGCAATCATCGGCGCCCTGGCCGCTGCACTCATCGACGCGAACGGCACCATCACCACCGGCGTGCGGGTCACCTCGATCGACGAGGTGGAACCCGCCGACGTCGTCGTGCTCGATGTGATGCCCGGCGCGGCCGCCGAGATCCTCGGTGACCGAGTGCCGCAGCGACGTTCGCGACGGCTCGCGCGGTATCCGCATGGACCGGCTGCGTTCAAGGTGGACTATCTGATCGACGGTGGGGTCGGCTGGTCTGATCCCGACTGCGCGCGCGCCGGCACGGTGCACCTCGGTGGTGACATCGGCCAGATCGCAGACGCCGAGGCCGACGCGGTCGCCGGCCGGATGCCGTCGCGGCCGTTCACCCTGGTGGCCCAGCAGTGGGTGGCCGATCCCACACGCGCGGCCGGCAACGCCAAGCCGTTGTGGGCGTATGCGCATGTGCCGCACGGCTACACCGGTGATGCGACCGAGGCGGTCACCGCACAGATCGAACGGTTCGCGCCGGGCTTTCGGAACCGCATCATCGACTCGGTGAGCAGTTCACCGGCACAACTACAGCACCGCAATCCCAATCTCGTCGGCGGCGACATCGGCGGCGGCCGCAACGATCTGCGTCATCTACTGGCCCGGCCCCGTCTGTCTGCGGACCCGTACGCAACCGGAGCGCCGGGTGTCTTCCTGTGCTCGTCGGCGACACCGCCCGGCGGCGGGGTGCACGGCATGTGTGGCTACCGTGCCGCACAGTCCGCGTTGCGGTACCTCAGTCGCTGACCTGCGTCACCCGTTGACTTTGGCGATGATGTTGTCTGCGTACCAGTTCAGATGATCGACCTTCTTCTGCAGGGGTTCGGTATCGGGGCCCTTGATGTAGGGCAGCCGGAAGCCGACGATCACATCGGTGATGCCCTTGTCCGCCAGTCTTTTACATCCGTCGACGGAGTACGCATCGGTGGAGATCACGTGGATCTCGAAGGGCTCGTTGGTCTTTCCCTCTGCCTTGCGGATATCTGCGATCTTGTCCAGCAGCGCATCGAGTTCCTCGCCCGGGCCACCGCCATGCATCCACCCGTCCCCGCGGATCACCGCACGGCGCAACGCGAGGTCGGCGTGACCACCGACGAGTAGCGGGATGGGTTCGGTGGGTGCCGGGGTCATCTTGATCTTGGGGATGTCGTAGAACTCGCCGTGGAACTCGAAGTACTCGCCGGTGGTCAGGCCGCGGATGATGTCCATACACTCATCCATCCGCTTGCCGCGGCGAGCGAAGTCGACGCCCATGAAGTCGTAGTCCTCGGGCCACGGACTGGTTCCGACGCCCAGGGCGAACCGGTTGCCCGTCAGGTAGGCGACCGAACTGGCCTGCTTGGCGACCAAGGCCGGCGGACGCACCGGCAACTTCACCACGAACGGGGTGAAGCGGATGGTCTCGGTGACCGCGCCGAGTGCGGCGGCCTGGATGAAGGTTTCGATGAAGGCCTTGCCGTCGAGGAATTCCCGGTCGCCGTCAGCGGTGTAGGGGTAGGTGGCGTCCGATTCGGCCGGGTAGGCCAGCGAGTCCGGGATGGTGAAACCGGAGTAACCGGCCTTTTCGGCGGCCTGCGCGAGCGGTGCGTAGTAACTCGGGTCGGTCATGGCCTCGGCAAAGGTGAAGCGCATCGTGCTCCTCGGGACGGTTGACTCTTCCCCCAGAGTAGAACACGTTCTAGTTTGGCTTGGGAAGGGTTCGGCCCGTCGGCGGCGTTGCGGGCCACCCCGATCGGGTCCGACGGTTCAGTTACTGACTCCGGGCGACCGGACGCGGGCTGTACTCGTCGGCGCCGGGTCCCGGCAGGACTCGCAGGTCGGACCGCGTCACCTGTTCGCCGCACGCCGAGCACACCGGTTCCACGGTCATCGTGTGACCGCAGGCGCGATGCTCGGTGACGATCGGCGGCTCGGAGTCGATCGCCCACCTGTCACCCCATTGCCGTAGCGCGGCCAGCACCGTCCACAGGTCGCGGCCTTTCTCGGTGAGGCGATAGTCGTAGCGCACCGGCTTTTCCTGGTAGGGCTCCCTGGCCATCACGCCGTGCTCGACGAGCGTGTCGAGTCGCTGGGTCAGCACATTGCGGGCGATGCCGAGTCGGGTGGAGAAGTCGTCGAAGCGTGTCACGCCGAACAGGGCGTCGCGGACGATCAGCAGCGTCCACCATTCACCGACGATCTCCAGCGTCTGGGCGACGGAACAGTTCATGTCGGTGAAGCTGGCTCGGCGCATGAGTTCACCGTAGTGGGTTGCGTGACGCAACTCAACCTGCTTTGCTGAGTTTCGTGAAACAACTCAGCAGGTACGCGCTTGCCGACGAATTCTCGGCACGTCTTCTCGATGACGGACGGTGGGTGGCCGACGTCGACCGGTCGTGGTGGGGCTGGTCCGGCCCGCACGGCGGTGTGATCGCCGCGTTGGCGGTGCATGTGGCGGCCGAGTCGGTCCCGGAGGCCGACGTGCGGGCCGTCGACCTCCGCTTCTCCGGTCGGCCCGGCGACGGGGAGTTGCGGCTGACCTCGACGGTCACCTCGGCCGGACGTAGCACCCGGATGGTGGAGGTCGCCATCACCCAGCAGGGGGTGATGGTTGCGGCGGCATCGGTGACAATGGGGCACCTGCGCCCGCCTGCCCCCACCGACATCGCCAACATCTCGACCGACGTCCTGCCCATGCCGGACGACTGCGCGCAGTTCTCGATCCCACCGGAGATCGTTCCGATGGGCCACCACCTGGACCTGCGGCCCACCGATGGTCCGCTGCCGCTGACCGGGGCCGCCGAACCCTGGATGCGTGCATGGATCTCCACGGTGCGGCCGATGACGGTGGACGCCGCCTATCTGGCGCTTCTCGCCGACTGCCTGCCGCCGGCGGTGTTCCCGACGCTCACCGCGCCGGTGGCGGTGCCGACCGTCGCGTTCTCGATGCATCTGGCCGCACCGCCGGATCACCCGGGTCCGGCACCCGTCCTGGTGTGCACCCGCAACACGTCGACGTCGGGCGGATGGTCGGTCGACGACACCACCCTGCGCGACGAGCGAGGCCGGTTGCTGGCCTCGGCCCGGCAGAGTCGACGTGTCCTCGGATGGGAGGCACGACGATGAGCGTCATCGGGACGATTCCGGAGCGGATGTCCTCGTCGCGCCCGGCCACGCCGGGCCTGGTGCTGGCCATCCTGTCGATCGCGGCCTTCATGGCGAGCCTCGACGTCTTCATCGTCAACGTCGCCTTCGACGACATCGGCCGCGAGTTCGGTGGCACCGGGTTGTCGGAGTTGTCGTGGGTGCTCAACGCCTACACGATTTTGTACGCGGCGCTGCTGGTGCCGGCCGGGCGGATCGTCGACCGATACGGCCGCAAGGGTGGATTCCTGCTGGGTTTGGCGGTGTTCACCGCCGCGAGCGCGGCATGTGCTGCTGCACAGGGTATCTGGTGGCTCGTCGCGTTCCGGTGCCTGCAGGCGGTCGGCGCGGCGATTCTCACCCCGGCGAGTCTGGGATTGGTCGTCTCGACGATGCCGATCGAGGTGCGGGCGAGGTCGGTGCGGATCTGGGCGGCAACCGGGGCGTTGGCCGCGGCGTTGGGGCCGGCCGTCGGCGGATTGCTGGTCGCGGCGTCGTGGCGATGGGTGTTCCTCGTCAACCTCCCGGTGGGAGTCGCTGCGCTGATCGCCGGTGCTGTGTTATTGACCCGCTCCCACGACGATGCCGCGACGAGATTGCCGGATCTGCGGGGTGCGGCGCTGCTGGCCGTGTCGATTGGCGCACTCACCCTCGGGTTGGTGGAGGGTCCTGAGTGGGGCTGGACCGATGGGCGGATTGTCGGCGCGTGGGTCGTGGCCGCGGCGGCTCTCGCGGGCTTCGTGGTCAGTTCGATGCATTACCCCGAGCCGGTGATCGCGCCGAACCTGCTGCGGGTGAGGGCCTTTGCGTTCGCCAACGTCACCGCGGTGCTGTTCGCGATTCCGTTCGCCGGTGCGCTACTCGCGAACATCCTCTGGCTGCAACAGGTCTGGGGATACTCGGCCATCGCCACCGGATTCGCGGTGTCCACCGGCCCACTCATGGTGCCGATCTTCGCCGCGGTTGCCCACCGGCTGAGCGCACGTATCCCGGTGGGCCGGATCGTGTCGGCCGGCTGCGTGCTGTTCGGTCTCGGCGGGGTCATCATCGCGCTGTCGGTCGACGCCACACCAAATTACGCGACCGAGATCCTGCCCGGCTGGCTGATCGGCGGCATCGGGGTCGGGCTGGCGCTGCCGTCCATTCTGTCGTCGGCGACTGCAGACCTACCTGTGCACCAATCCGCCACGGGCAGTGCAGTGGTCAACATGAGCCGGCAGATCGGGATGGCGTTGGGGGTCAGCATCCTGGTGGCCGTGGTGGGTAGTCCGGTCGGATACGGTGCCGCCCACGATGTGTTCACCGAGGCGTGGTGGGTACTCGGCGGTGTGGCGCTGCTGGGAGGTGTTGCCGCGCTGGGGATGACGCCGCGGGCTCCCGCATCCTGACGGTTCCCGCGCCGCGTGGGTGGGGCTGGTTTCGATACGCCCTCCGCTGGCGCTCCGGACTACTCAACCAGCGGTGGGAGCGAGACGCTAGCCGAGCGTCACGAAGGGTCCCTCCCTCACGGGCGCGTGAACCGCTCCCGACGACCCAGCCGCCGCAAGCGCACCCACTCGGCGAAACCCTGCGGATCGTGCTGCTGCACAAGGAAATACCACCCGAACCGGGCGTACTCCTGCGGGATGAGTTTACGCAGGCCCGGCTGAGACATCAGGTAGCCGCGGTTGCGGTAGGTGAAGTACCGCTTCGTCGGATTGTCGGGGTACTGGGTGTGCATGCGGCCGCCGAGGATCGGGCGGAACTCGTCGGAACCATCCGGGTGCAGATACCCGGCGGTGAGGCAGGTGCCGAATGCGAGACCCGAGCGCTGCAGCCGACGATGGATTTCCACCTCGTCACCGCGGAAGAACAACCGGAGATCCGGCACCCCGACCTCTTCGATCGCCTGTGCCGAGAACAACGCGCCGTTGAACAACGACGCGATGCCCGGCAGAAAGTCCGACGCATCGTCTTCGAACAGCTCGGACCGCTTCCGCCGCCAGACCACCCCGCGACGCAGCGGAAACGCGAGGGTGTCCGGGTCGTCGATGTTGGCGACCACCGGCGACACCTCGTCGAGCTGGTAGCGCGCCGCGCAGTCGAGCAGCGTGCTCAGTACCGCCGGGCCGTCGGGGCGGCCGTCGTCGTCGGCGCACCAGATCCAGTCCGCGCCCAGCGCGAGCGCATGCAACATGCCGAGCGCGAAGCCGCCCGCGCCGCCCAGGTTGCGCTGCGATCCGAGGTAGGTGGTCGCGATGGGTTGGCGGGCGACGAGGTCGGCGACTTCGGGTTCGTCGGCATTGTCCACCACGATGAGGTGATCGACGGGACGGTCCTGGCCGGCGATCACCGCCAGCGAACCTTCCAGTAGCTCCACCCGCCGGTGGGTGACCACCACCGCGATCACCTGGTCGGGCATCAGTTGCGTGCCTCGCCCTCGAAGTTCTCGACGGTGTCGAGCACCTTGCGGACGTGCGCGGCCGCCTTCGGCCCTTCGTAGGCGCCCACGACGGTCTCGATGTCGCCTTCCATCCTGATCTGCCCGTGATCGATCCACAGGGCCCGATCACACAGCTGGGCGAGGAACTCGTTGGAGTGACTGGCGAACACCAGAATGCCCGAGCGCTCGACCAGCGCCTGCAGCCGCGAACGTGCCTTGCGCATGAAGTCGGCGTCGACCGCACCGATGCCCTCGTCGAGGATCAGGATCTCCGGGTCGATGCTGGTCACCACGCCCAGCGCGATCCGCACCCGCATGCCGGTGGAGTAGGTGCGCAGCGGCATCTGCAGGTAGTCGCCGAGTTCGGTGAACTCGGCGATGTCGTCGATCTTGGTCAACATCTGCTTGCGGGTCATGCCGAGGAACATGCCGCGGATGATGATGTTCTCGTAGCCGGAGATCTCCGGGTCCATGCCGACCCCGAGATCGAATACCGGCGCCACCCGGCCACGCACCTGACAGGCTCCGCGGGTGGGTTCGTAGATGCCCGACAGCAGGCGCAACAATGTCGACTTGCCGGCGCCGTTGTGGCCGACGAGGCCGATCCGATCGCCGTGCTCGAGATGCAGGTTGATGTTCTTGAGCGCCTCGACCACCACCACGTTGGATGACGTGGACCCGATGACGCCGCCGGCCGCGCCCATCACCGACTTCTTCAGCGAGCGTGTCTTGGCGTCGAAGATGGGGAAGTCGACGCACGCATCCCAGGTGTCGACGCGCACCTTGCTCTCAGATCCCATGTGTTCGTCCCGTCCTAAACCCAGTACGCCACGCGGGCTCGATAGTTACGCATCACCAACATCGCCAGCACCCAGCCGACGACGGTACAACCGATGACGATCGCCCAGTGGTAGAACTGCACCGACTCGCCGAGCAGCGGCCCGCGGGTGATCTCCAGGTAGTGGAACATCGGGTTGAGCTCGACGATCTTCAGGCGCGACGACTCCTCCCCGGTGGCGCTGGTGAGGCTCTGGGTGCTCCAGATGATCGGGGTCATGAAGAACACCAGTTGCACGACGGTGGTCAGCAGCTGTCCGATGTCGCGGAAACGGGTGGACAGGATGCCGAAGACGATGGACACCCAGATCGCGTTGAGCACGAACAATCCGATTGCCGGTATGACCAGCAGAACGGTCCAGTTCAGCGGCGGGGGAAAGATGGCGAAGATGATCGCGATGATCACGATGTTGTGCGCGAAGATGATCAACTGCCGCCACACGACCCGGTAGACGTGCACACTCACCGGTGCCGGCAACTGCTTGATCAAACCCTCATTGGCGGAAAACACCGCCGATCCCTCGAGGATCGAACTCTGGATGAAGTTCCAGAAGATGAAGCCGAGCGCCACGTACGGCAGGAAGACCTTGATGTCCATCCCGAACAGCTCGCCGTAGAGCAATCCCATCGCCACCGCGGTGACGCCGGTCGCGACGGTGATCCACAGCGGACCCAGGACCGAGCGGCGATAACGCTGCTTGATGTCCTGCCAGCCCAGATGCAGCCACAACTCGGATGTGCGCAGTCCCTGGGACAGATCCCGGACGGCACGGCGCATGGTGCGCGAGTCCGACACCAGAGGTGCTGCGGGGATCTCGTCGCTGACTACGGATGACACGGGGACACAGCTTACAAGCGGCTGCTAGAGGTACTGCCCGGTGCTGGGTCCGGCGGGGCCGTTACCGGTCATCATCCCGGGTGGCAGTTGCCCCTGCCTCATCTGTTCGAGCTGCGCCCGCGCAGCCATCTGCTGGGCGAACAACGCGGTCTGGATGCCGTGGAACAGACCCTCGAGCCACCCCACCAGCTGGGCCTGGGCGATGCGCAACTCCGCGTCGGACGGCGTGGCGTTCTCGGTGAACGGGAGGGTGAGTCGCTCGAGTTCCTCACGCAATTCGGGGGCCAGCCCCTCCTCGAGTTCGCGGATCGATGACTCGTGGATCTCGCGCAGCCGGTTGCGGCTCGCCTCGTCGAGGGGAGCCGCCCGCACCTCTTCGAGCAATTGCTTGATCATGGTGCCGATCCGCATCACCTTCGCGGGTTGCTCCACCATGTCGGCGACGTTCTGGGTTTCCTCGTCCGGCTCACCCTGCGAGCCCGACGGTGTCTGGCCACCGACGACGATGATGTTGTCGTCGTCGCCGGGGTTGCCGGTGCGCGGGTCGCCGCCCGGGAACGGTGCAGAGTTCGGTCCAGAAGGCATGGGGTCCATTGTGCCGAAGGCCACCCGGGGTCTGCGCCGACACCCCATGTCTATGGTGTGAACATGGCCTTCGACGTCGCCCATGTGCGTGGATTGTTTCCCTCGCTCGGCGACGGCTGGATCCACCTCGATCCGCAGGCCGGGATGCTGATCCCCGACTCGGTCGCCACCGCCGTGTCGACCGGTTTCCGGCAGTTGTCGGCCGCGCCGGGTGCGGAATACCCCGGTGCTCGCGCCGCAGCCGACACCGTCGAACGGGCGCGACGCGCGGTCGCTGACCTGGTGGCGGGCGACCCGGGTGGCGTGGTCCTGGGACCCTCGCGGTCGGCGTTGGTCGCCGGGCTCACCGAGGCGATGCCGATGTCCACGTGGTTCGGCGCAAACGTCGTGGTCAGTCGTCAGGACGACGAACCGAACATCGTGCCGTGGATTCGGGTCGCCGACACCCACGGCGCCCAGATCCGCTGGGCCGAGATCGACGTGGAGACCGGTGGGCTGCCGACCTGGCAGTATCGCGAGCTGATCGATCAACGCACCGCCGTCGTCGCGGTCACCCTCGCGTCGTCGACGATGGGCGCCATCACCGACGTCAGCGCGATCGCCGCCCTGGCCCGCCAGGTCGGTGCGAAGCTCGTGGTCGACGCGACCAGCGCCGCCCCCTACCTGCCTCTCGACATCGCCGAACTGGGCGCCGATGTGCTGTTGGTGTCTGCCGAGCGGTGGGGCGGCCCACGGGTCGCGGCGATGGTGTTTCGCGATCCGGCGGCGATCGGGCCCATGCGGACGCTCGCGATGAATCCGCGTGCCGAGGGTCCGGCGCGTCTGGAACCCGAGTCGCTGCAGGGCGGGTTGCTGGCCGGGCTGACCGCCTCGGTCGAGCATCTCGCCGCGCTCGACGACGCGGCCGGCGGGACACGGCGCCAGCGGCTGGTCACCGCCTTGGGGGGAGTGTCGGCCTACATGCAGCGGCTGACGGTCTATCTGATGACCACCGTGCAGCACCTCAACCAGGTCAATCTGATCGGCACCGTCGACGACCGGGTCCCCGCGGTGAGCTTCACGTTCGACGGGGTGGCTGCGGAGAAGGTGGTGCGCCGGTTGGCCGACAACGGAATCTGCGCGCTGGCCGATGTGCCCAGCCGGGCCCTGGTCCGGATGGGCGCCGACGATTTCGGTGGCGCGGTGACCGTGGGGCTCGGCCCGTACTCGACGCCGTATGAGGTCGATCACCTCGTGCGGGCACTCGGGTCACTCGGTTGATCGACACAGTGGGTCAAATGTTCGAAAACGTCCATCCGCGATTAGCGGTGCGCCATCGCGGCCATTAGGTTTACGACAATGAAGGTTGTCATTCGGCCGACGGAGAGGTGATGGGCGCCAGTCGCGAAGAGCCCTACCGGGAGCTCAGTCCCGCCCAACGCGAGATCTGGAGGACCTTTGTCAGTGGCGGCTGGGGGCTGCTGGCCGAGATCAACACCGCGATGTCGGCGTCGGGGTTCACGCAGGTCGATCTCCGGGTTCTCGAAGGTCTGCAGAATTCGGAGGAACGCGGCATCAGTGAGCTCGCCGCGGTGGTGCACATGTCGGTCAGCACGGTGTCCCGGCAGATCACCCGGCTCGTGGACGAAGGATTGGCCGAACGCACCGAATCGGAGACCGATGGACGACACCGGCTCGTGCGCATCACCGACCGGGGTCGTGAGGTGCTGGCGCGGCATGCCGCGGTGCGTGACGACGCGATCGCGCGGCTGGTGGTTGATCCGCTGACCGCCGAGGAGTTCCAGATGCTCGGTGAGGTGTTCGCCAAGATCGGAGCGAACCTTCCGGCCAAGCGCAACTTCTGACGGTCAGTCGATGGTCAGCAGCACCTTGCCGATCGCGTCGCCGCTGTCGAGGCGGGCGTGGGCGGCGTCGGCGTCGGCGAGCGGGAACGTGGCGTCGACAATCGGCACCACCTCGCCGGATTCGAGTAGCGGCCACGTGATCCGTCGCGTCGTCACCACCACGTCGGCCTTCGAGTTGACGCCGCTCACCGGTCGTGACCGCAGCGTGGTGCCGATGACCGACGCCCGCTTGGTCATCAGCGCCGCGATGGACAGCTCCGCCTTGGTGCCGCCCTGCATACCGATGATGACCAGCCGTCCGCCGGTGTTGAGTGCCTTCACGTTCTTCTCGAGGTACTTGGCGCCCATGATGTCGAGGATCACGTCGGCGCCGCCACTACCTCGAACGATCTCGACGAAGTCGTCGTCGGCGTAGTTGATGGGGATGTCGGCGCCCAGTTCGCGGCACCGGTCCAGCTTCTGCGCGGTGCGTGCGGTGACCGCCACGCGCGCGCCGATCGCGTGTGCGACCTGGATGGCGTGAGTGCCGATCCCCGACGACCCGCCGTGGATCAGCAGCAGCTCCCCAGATGCCAGATGTCCGGCGTCGAAGACGTTGGACGCCACCGTGCACGCCACCTCGGGCAGCGCTGCGGCATACACGAGGTCGACCGATGCGGGCTTGGGCAGCACCTGCACCGCCGGCACCGCGACCTTCTCCGCGTAACCGCCGCCGGCCAGCAGGGCGCACACCTCGTCGCCGATCTGCCAGCCCGAGACATGCTCTCCAAGCGCGGAGATCCGGCCGGACACCTCGAGCCCGAGGGTGTCCACGGCACCGGGCGGCGGCGGATACAGGCCCTTGCGCTGCAGTAGATCCGCTCGGTTGACGCCCGCGGCCACGACGTCGATGACGACCTCGTCGGGGCCTGGTTCGGGATCGGGAAGGGTGACGACGGACAGCTGATCGGTTCCGGCTATGGCACGCACCCTGCCGACACTAGTCACACATCGTCGTCGTGGGCCGATGTGCTCGCGACCTGCGGTCTCCAGTAGCCTCGTGCGCAGGGAAGCGTGGCAGAGCGGCCGAATGCACTCGCCTTGAAAGCGAGCGTGGGTAAAACCACCGGGGGTTCAAATCCCTCCGCTTCCGCAGCGAGCCCGCCACCTTTCACCGCAGGTGGCGGGCTGTTTTCATGCCTGCTCGCGGGTCAGGGGACGGTAGCGCGGGTGCGCGTATTGCCGACAGCTCGATCATCCGCGTGAATGAGTGTGACGCGCTAGATGGCGGGGCGGTTGGCAGTTCTTCAGCGGACCTTTTTCAGGACGACGTCGCCGGTCGGGATGCCACCGTAGTTGAAGGTGGTCCCGTGGTAACCGTATGCGGTCTTCGTGAATTCGATTCGGCCGAACCACATGGCGACCGGATCCTTCGAAAGCGTGAGGATGCCACCATTCTTCGTCGGCACGATGGTGGCTCTGTTGATGTCAGACGGTCCGACGCCGGAGATGTCGGAGTAGAACTGGTCGCCGACGATCCGGACATTGGACACGGGCGTCGGGATGAGTCCCCACGTGAACGCCTGGTACTTGTACTGCCCCGGCTCGATCTTCGCTTCCGCGTGACCTGCTCCGAAACTGATCCCCATGACCGCGGCTCCGCCGATCAGGGCCCCCGCGATGATCCGTTTGATATTCACAATCACGGGACGGTAGCGCGGGTGCGCGCATCGTCAACAGCCCGATCATTCGCGTGAATGAGCATGCGCGGTACCGTCGCCCGGGTGAACTCCACCCGCGACGGCCTCGGTCCGCGACTGCTGCTGGCGTTGGCTCTGCTGTCGGCGACGGCGCCGATCGCCACCGACCTGTACCTGCCGTCGTTCCTCGACGTGCAGGAATCGCTGCGCACCGACGCCACCCACGTGCAGCTGACGTTGACGGCGTTCCTGATCGGTGTGGCGGTCGGGCAGGTGCTGTGGGGTCCGGTGTCGGATCGTTTCGGTCGTCGTAATCCGCTGCTCATCGGGTCGGCGGTGGCGGTGCTGGCCGGGGTCGTGGTGGTGATCTCACCCAACATCGAGATTTTGATCGCGTCGCGCTTCTTGCAGGCGGTCGCTGCGGCAGCGGGCATGGTGATCGCCCGCGCCATCATCGCCGACCTGCTCGTCGGGTTCGCCGGCGCCCGCTCGATGACGCTGATGATGACGATCCAGAGCCTCGCGCCGGTGCTCGCACCGGTGATCGGTGGTGTGCTGGCCGGACACGTCTCGTGGCGTGGGGTGCTCGGCGTCATCCTGGCGGCAACGGTGCTGCAACTGCTGATGGCGCTCACCTCGGTGCCGGAGACGCTGCCGGCTGCCGACCGTGCCTCGCGTCTGGGCTACCGCGACCTCGTGGGCAGGTTCGGCAAGCCGGCGTTCCTCGCCTACGTCTTCACCCAGGCGTTCGCGTTCGGGTCGCTGATGTCCTACATCTCGAGCTCGTCGTTCGTTTATCAGCGGGTGCTCGGCACGTCGTCGTTCGTCTACGGATTGTGTTTCGCCGTGAACGCACTCGGGATGACGGCCGCCGGGCTGGTGGCGGCGAGGCTGTCGCGGCGGCACGTGCATCCGGCGCATGTCATCCGGGTCGCGGTGCCCGTGCTGCTGGTCGCGTCGGTGTGCGTGCTGGTGGCCGCGCTGTCGTCGGCGCCGGTGCTGCTGGTGATACCGCTGTTCGTCGCGGTCACCGCGGTCGGGTTCGTGATGGGCAACAGTGCCGCGTTGGCCATGGAGCACACCCGTGATGCAGCCGGCGCCGGCAGTGCTGTGTTGGGCGGGGTGATGTTTTTGGTCGGCGGCGCCGTCTCGCCGTTGGGCGGGCTGGCCGGCGACGACACCGCGGTGCCGATGGCGTGCGTGATGGTGTGCTCGGCCGTGGTGGCACTCATCTGCTTCGGCTTGGCCCGCCGCAGTGCGGCCCGCAACCCGGAAGGGGAGGCGGCGTTCGCCACGCGCGCCTGATGGCTGCCAGCCGCAAGGGCCGAGGGAAGCTCAGAGAGAGCGTCGCTGCGCGGCCGAGGCGAATCCGAGCCAGGTGTGCCGGTTGCCGGCCCAGCACCAGCCGACCTTGGGGGCGCCCTTGCGCTCCCGGCCGTCGCGGCCGGTTCCGCCGGAGATCCAGATCGCCGGAGTGCGGGAATCCAGGCGGCCGTTGGGCTTGCGCAACCGCGAGCCGATGGTCATGAAGCAGTGGTTCGGTTCGAGCCGATCGGGTTGCTGCAGCAACCACGCGATGCCTTCGGAGACGGTCAGCGGCGTGCGCCCGGCGCCGGTGATCGCCGGCAGCGCCTCATCGGGACTCCAGTTGGCCATCTCGTCGCCCCGGTCGAGGCCGCTGATCAGGTAGAACGGGGTGTCCGGGAGGTCGACACCCGGGATCGGGCCGAACTGATCGAGGTCGGTCATGTCGACGACGACGAAGCCCGGCTTGTCCGCGCGATTCACCAGCGGGGCGAGCGCCGACGGGGTCACGAGAGCGGGGCCCGGTACCAACAGCGCGTCGTCCACCTCGACACTGGCCACAGCATCGTGAATGGCCGAATCCGGCAACCCGGCGAGTCGGCCGAGCCCGAGTTCGACGAGACGGCGAGCCTGGGTGGTCAGGTCCGGGAGCGCGAGCGTGGCGGCATGCATCCCGCCGAGGGTACGCCCGAACACCGAGCGCCACCCTCGAGCGAACCCGCGACCGAGGCCCGACGTCGGCGGCGACGGGCCTCGGCTCGAGATGTTGCTCAGCCGGTGACTGTGGCGGTCACCTGCAGGTACTCCCATCGCATGACACCGTCGTTGAGATGGGAGTCGGCGAGACCGGCGATCGCGGCGTCCAGTTCGGCCGCGCGGTCGGTGTCGTCACCGACGGTGCGGTACGCCGCGATGGTGGGCCCGTACGACGCCTTGAAGAAGTCCCGGAATGCGGCGCCATCGGCGAAGGCGGTCACCTCGAGGGTGGCGGTGGTGGCGGTGAGATCGGTGACCCGTTCGCCGAACAGACCGGCCACATGCGTGGCATCGCCCCACAACACACCAGGCTTCGCTCCCGGCGGGGGAGGCGGTGCGTAGGGCTTCATCACCGTCAACAGCTCGCCGATGAAACCTGTTGGTGTCCAATTGATCAGACCGATCCGACCACCCGGCCGGGTGACCCGCGCGAGTTCGTCGGCGCACTCCTGGTGGTGCGGTGCGAACATGACACCGACACACGACACCGCGACGTCGAAGGCGTCGTCGTCGAACGGAAGGTCCTCGGCATCTGCTGTGCGCCAGACGATGCCGAGATCAGGGAAGCGGCTCTCGCCGGTAGCCAGCAGCTCCGGGGTGAGGTCCGTGGCGACCACGTGGGCTCCGGTACGCGCGGCCGGTACGGCCACATTGCCTGCGCCGGCAGCGATGTCGACCACCTTGTCGTCGGCGCCGATGCCGGTGGCAGTCACCAGCCGAGGCCCCAGGTCGGCGATGACGTCGGCTACTGCCGGGTAGTCGCCGGATGCCCACATCGCGCGATGGCGTTGCTTGATTGCGGTGTCGGTGGTGATGCTGTCGATTGTCATGAAATCGTCTCCTGGTGATGATCGTGATGTGGTGTGCTCGGCCAATGCGGCCGGGCGTGTGGTACCCCATCACCATCGCGCGGTCCGGTCGGGGCATCTAGATCAAGATCTGAACCACCGCAGGTTCACAATCTGTACTGGTCAATCGGCGCACGCGGGTGTGTACTTGAACGCGGCGGATCAAAGGCGGTGTGCGATGACCTCGTATGGACAGTTCTGTCCGGTAGCGAAGGCGATGGAATTGCTCGACGAACGGTGGACGATCCTCGTCGTGCGTGAACTCCTGCTGGGCAGCAGGCATTTCAACGACCTACGACGCGGGGTGCCCAAGATGTCGCCGGCGTTGCTCACCAAACGGCTGCGCACGCTGGAACGTGCCGGGGTGATACGACGATCTGAGGTCGGCGGTCGGTCGACCTATGCACTCACCGAGAAGGGCCAGGAACTCCATGAGGTCGTCACCGCCCTGAGCGCGTGGGGTATTCGGTGGATCGGCGAACTCGGCGACGCCGACCTCGACCCACATCTACTGATGTGGGACATCCACCGGTCGATGCCGATCGAGCGGTGGCCGCGTCGCCGTGCGGTGCTCGAGTTCAGCTTCCGCGACGTCATCGGCAAGGCCGGCTCATGGTGGCTGGTGGTGAGCGACGGGGTCCCGCAGGTCTGCGACTTCGACCCGGGCTATGAGATCGACGGCACCGTGGTCACCGATCTCCGTACGCTGACCGAGGTGTGGCGCGGCGATATCGACTGGCGGACTGCGCTGTCCGACAACACGATCACCATCATGGCCCCGGCCGAGGTCCGTCGCGAGGTGCCCGCCTGGATCGGGCAGAGCGAGTCGGCGGCGATACCCCGCCCGGCCTGACGACGGTCGCCGATCAGAGCCAGTCGCGTCGGCGGAAGGTGACGTACAGGGCGCACACGATCGCGACGATCAACACAGTGCTCGTGACGAATCCGAGGGTGCGCTCGAAGCCGGGGAAGGGTACGTTCTGCCCATAGAAACCGGTGATCGCGGTGGGGACCGCGATGATCGCGGCCCATCCGGTCAGCTTCTTCATCACCGAGTTCAGTCGCGCGTCGGCCAGCGACAGGTTGGTCTCGAACACGGTGGTGATCATGTCCCGAACCGATTCGGTCCATTCGGCCGCACGCAGCGCATGATCGTAGAGGTCGGAGAAGTGCGGGTCGAGCTCGGAGGGTGCGTTGTTCTCGAAGCGGCGTCGCTGGATACTGCCGATGACCTCGCGCATCGGCAGGATGACCCGACGCAGCAGCACCAGATCCTTACGCAGATCGTAGGTATGGCGTTGCAGCGTGCGGGCCGCTACCTTCTCGTCGAACAGCGAGCCCTCCAGCGACTCCACCGTGTCGTCGAGCCGCTGCACCGCATCGAAGTGCCCGTCGACGACCACATCGAGCAGCCCGTGCAGCAACGCGCCGATGCCGTACTGCTTGCCGCCCATCTCATCCCACCGCGACACCACCTCGTCGATGTCGAAGCCCTCCGATAATCGCACGGTGATCAACGTGTTGTCCTTGATGAACATCGAGATCCGATGCAACTCGAATTCGTCGGCCCGCTCCGCCGGGTGCGCCATGTCGGGCGATGTGCCCTCCGACGAGGTGATGGTGACCGCGTAGACCATCAGAAACGTGTGGTGCTCGTAGGCGACGGTCTTCACCCGCTCGGCCTTGGCGGTGGTGTCCTCGATCGCGAAGGGATCGAGGTCGAGTTCGTCGGCCAGTGCGGCCATCGTCTCGTGGCTCGGGCACTCGAGATCGGCCCAGATCAGTTCGTCGGGGTGCCCGATGTGATCGGAGATGGCGCTGAGTTCGAAACCGTCGACCTTCTCGCCGCCGCGCCAGATCTGGCCGCGCACATGTTCTCCCATGCCCACATCCTGCCACCGGTCCGCAGATGGCAGGATCGCTGCATGGCTGCGCGGATTCCGTCTCTCACCGGTATCCGCACCATCGCCGCACTCGCGGTGTGCCTGACCCACGCGGCATTCTGGACCGGGCACTACACCGACGATTTCGTCGGGCGTCTGCTGTCCCGCTTCGAGATCGGCGTCGCGTTGTTTTTCGTCCTCTCCGGATATCTGCTGTTCTCGCCGTGGGTCGATGTGCTCGCAGGCCGGCGCGGCCAGCCGTCGGTGGGCCGCTACTTCTGGCATCGGGCGCGACGCATTCTGCCGGCCTATTGGCTGACGGTTTTGGCGGTGTACGCGTTGTTCCTGGTGTACACACCGCCGGATGCCGCGCCCACCGGCACCGGCTGGTCGGGGTTCGCCCGCAACATGACCCTGACGCAGGTGTACGGCCTTGGCCACCTGCATTCGGGCCTGACCCAGATGTGGAGTCTGGCCGCCGAAGTGGTGTTCTATCTGGTGCTGCCCGTCATCGCCGGAGGTCTGACGCTGATCTGCCGGCACCGCTGGCGGCCGGATCTGCTGATCGTGGGACTGGTGGCGTTGATGTCGGTCTCGCCGATCTGGTCGGTGGTCGTCGCCGGCAGCACCGATCTCAGCCCGACCGCGCGGTTGTGGGCGCCGGCCTTCTTCGGGTGGTTCGTCGCGGGCATGCTGCTGGCGGTGGTCGGCCGCCTCGTCTCGCGCTGGGACCCGACGATCTCGGTGGCGGTGGCTGTCGGGGCGTTTCTGCTGAGCGGCACCGCGATCGCGGGTGAGCCGACCATCACCCCGACCACCGCGTCGGCGACGATCGTCAAACACCTCCTGTATGTGGTCGTCGCGGTCGGCGTGATCGGACCGCTGACGATCCGGGGCGGTGACGGACGCGAGTGGTGGGCGCGGCTGTGTGGCAGTCGGCCGATGGTGTGGTTCGGCGAGATCTCCTATGAATTCTTCCTCGTTCACCTCGTCGTACTGGAGGTGGTCATGGACCTGATCGGATGGCGGGTGTTCTCCGGTTCCACCGCGGTAGCCTTCCTGCTGACGTCGGCGATCAGCGTGCCCGTGGCCTGGCTGTTGCGCCGCATCACCCGGCCGATCACGCACGCGCGCACGCCCGAGCCGCTCGTCGAGCGCGGGTAGGATCGGCGGGACACGACGGCGGATCCGGGTGGGAATCGAGGATTGACTGGAATGGTCGACAACCGGCGTCCCGGCGTTCCTGCCGGGACCACGACAGATGACGAGTTGCGCACGTGGTGCGATCAATCGCGGGTACCGGGTGAACGCCCGGAGCTCACCGACACCGCAGCCACCCTGATCGCATCGGGCTTCCTCACCCCCGCCGGACGCGCCGTCGTGGTGCGCCGGATCTCTACCGGCCTGCCGTTGCCGGTGCTACCCGGCGGCTTCGGCGATCTGCGGAGACTGCAGCGGGCCATCGCCCAGGCCGAACAACAGTTGGACAACCCGATGGTGCCCGGCGTCGTGGCCGCCGTGATGCGCAACCGCATCAATGGTCTGCATCGCAAACGAGACGACGCCCGCAAACACATCGTGACGGCCAAAGGTGTGTTCGCCGGTGGGACCCGCGCCATCCGGCGGGAACGACGCGAGAACGTCTACCTCGAGATCGAGGAGCGGGAGCGGTTGTTCGCGGGATTGTTGTGCACTCCCACCCCCAACGTGCACACCTCGGGCTACATGCGCCGCGCCGGGACCGCTGCCTTCGACCGCTTGGCCGGTGTCGTCGGTCAGGTGGCGTCGAAGTCCGGATATCCGCAGGCCGGTGAGTGGGCAAGCCAGATCTTGGCCCCCGATCGCGAGGAACCGGCGCCGGCGGCGTCGGCGACCGCCGGTGCGGCGACGTTCGTCGACGGCTACGAGACGCTGCTGTTCGTGGCGGGGCACTTCTACGACCGGATCGTCGGCAACCCGGCCTGGCTGTCGGATCACTTCGAACTGCAGCGCACCCAGGTGAACCTGCACGCGGAACTCGCCGAGATCGCCGCGGACGTCATCGCGCTGCGTGCGGTGCGCATCGATCTGGACCGGGCCAAGCGCAACGGGGGGTTCGACCAGTCCTTCGCCGAACACATCGACCGGCGGGAGAAGACGCTGCGCCCGGTGTGGACCGAACTGATCGACCGGGTGCAGGCGCTCGGCGATGTCGCCGCAGTCGTCGAGTCCGCGGCCGTCGAACTGCGGGTGCTCGCGGAGTACAACCGGACCACCACCATCGATGACCGGATCGGCGAACTCATCGCTCGCTCCGGTGACCGGGAGATGTCGGTGGACAACACCAAACGACTCACCGAGCAGGTGCGCAGCGGTGAAGAACAGCTCCGCATCTATCGGGATGTGTTGCAAGGCAACATCGCTCGGCTCTCACCGGGTGCCGCGCACGAACTGCCGGCGCGCTACGAGCCGTCCTGAGCCCGCATCCAGGATCGTAGGTATCCCTTCTCCGTGGGGCTCAGTCGGCGCAACGTGTGCGCCTCGGTGTCGACGACGGCCATCTGGGTGCTCGCCACGCACGCGGCCTTCGCCGTCTGGTCGTCGTCGGATGCCCGGATCTCGTAGCCGATGGTGAAGTCCACCGAACGATGGCCGGTGATCCACATGCCGACCTGCAGTGGGGTGTCGTCGTGTTGCAGTTGGCGTTGATATCGGATCTCCACGTGCACGATCATCGCGCTCATGATCAGCGCGGCGACGTCGTCGTCGGTCTCGGCGACACTCCTGGCCGCCATCAGCCATTCGATCCGTGCCTCTTCCATCAGCGTGACCATCCGGGCGTGATTGACGTGACCGAACGCGTCCATGTCTGACCAGCGCACCGGGACCCGCGCGACGAACGCGAAGCCGTCGGCATCGAGACCGGCGCCGGTCGCGGCGGCCGAATTGTGTGACTCGGGCATCAGTGGTCTCCTGGTTGGTGATCCCCCGGAGCCTGCGCCCGGGGAATCTGCCGGCGTGCGCCGGCGCGACCTGCAGCATAGTGTCGGGGTTCCGGAAGGCGCCTACCGATCAGTACTCTGGTCGCAGGACGCCGCGGTTCGATGGGGAGTGCCGCGATCCGTAATTTTCGGACGACCCGCACGACGAAGTCGCGGGCGGCACGTCGTGTTGTGAGGGATGACATGCGGAAGTCGTATCGGTGGCCGGCGGTGGTCGCCGCCGTACTCATCGGAGTGCTCGCTGCGCCCGCGGTGGTGCACGCGGACACCAAGGTCGCCGAGATCTCGAAGTCGTCGAAGCTGAGCCCGCTGCGGACCGACATCTGGGTGGACTCCCCATCCATGGGCGGCAAGGTCAAGGTCTCGGTACTCACGCCGCAGTATTCGTCGGGGCCGCGTTCGACCGTCTACCTGCTCGACGGGGCCGACGCCGGCGAGGACGTCAGCGATTGGATCACCAAGGGCAAGGCCGGCAAGTTCTTCGCCGACAAGAACGTCAATGTGGTGTTGCCGACCGGCGGCGCGGGCAGCTTTTACACCAACTGGGTGCAGCGTGACGCCGCCCTGGGCAAGCCGCAGTGGGAAACGTTTCTGACCAAGGAACTGCCCCCGCTGATCGACGACCGCTTCGACGGGACGGGCCGCAATGCGGTGGTCGGCCTCTCGATGGGCGGGCAGTCGGCGTTCACCCTGGCCATGCGCAACCCGAGCCTCTACAGCGGGATCGCCTCGCTGAGTGGCTGCCCGCCGGTGTCGGGGCCGGTCAACGAGAGCTACGTCCGCACCACCGTCGCCAAGAGTGGCGGTGACGCCACCAACATGTGGGGGCCGTTCGGCTCGGCGAACTGGGATGCGCACGATCCCAGCAAGCATCTCGACAAGCTCCGTGGCAAGGACATCTTCATCGCAGCAGGTTCCGGGGCGATCGGGCCCCGCGATCTCACCGCGCCCTACGATCCCGAAGATGGACCGCGTGAGGCGGTGACCGCCGCCGGATCGGCGCTCGAACTCGGCGCGTGGCGCTGCTCGTTGGAGTTCGCAGCGACGCTGCGCGCCAATAATGTGGCCTTCACCGACGGCTTCCGGCTGATCGGCACCCACAGCTGGATCTATTGGGAGCAGGATCTTGCGAAGGCCTGGCCCACCATCTCTCGCGGCCTCTGATCAAAAAATCCAAGGTGCGGTGACCTCAGGATTTCGTTCGCGCCGCCCACTGCTCGGCGAAGCGCAGGAAGATGTCGTCCTCGGCCGGGTGGGTGACCGTGACCCGGACACCGTCGCCGGCGAACGGACGCACCACCACCCCTGCCTCGACGCAGGCCTGCGCGAACTCGATCGTGTCGTCGCCGAGGTTCAGCCACACGAAATTCGCCTGCGAATCGGGCACCCGGTAGCCGAGATCGCGCAGTCGGCCACTCACCCGAGTGCGTTCGGCGACGACTGCGTCGGTGCGGGCCAGCAGTTCGTCCTCGGCGGCCAGCGAGGCCAGCGCAGCCTGCTGGGCGACGCTGTTGACCGAGAACGGGACGTGCGCCTTGCCGAGCGCGACGATCACCTCCGGGTCGGCGAGCGCGTAGCCGACCCGCAACCCCGCCAGCCCATACGCCTTGGAGAACGTGCGCAACACCACCAGGTTGCGGAACTCGCGCCGCAGTTCGAGGGCGTCATAAGCCTGCGACGGACCCAGCCGCAGGTATTCGAAGTACGCCTCGTCGAGCGCAACGATGATGTCCGATGGCACCGTACGCAGGAACTGACGCAATGCGTCGGCCTCCACGACCGTTCCCGTGGGATTGTTCGGGTTGCACACGAAGATCAGCCGGGTGCGGTCGGTGATCGCGGCCGCCATCGCCGGCAGGTCGTAGGTGAGGTCCGACGTCAGCGGCACCTGCACGGGCGTCGCACCGGCGACCCGGGTCGCCAACGGATAGGTCTCGAAGGAGCGCCAGCCGAACACCACCTCGTCGCCGGGGCCACTGGTGACGGTGATCAGGTTCTGGCACAGGATCACCGACCCGCATCCGACTTGGACCTCGGACTCGGTGACACCGAGCTTCTTGGCCAGGGCTGCGGTGAGCTCCACCATGCCGTTGTCGGGATAGCGGTTGACGGCGGCCGCTGCCGCCCCGATGGCCTCGCGCACGCTGGGCAGTGGGCCCTCGGTGACTTCGTTGCTCGCCAGCTTCACCGCGCCGGGGAACGTCTTGCCGGGCACGTAGACGGGCAGGTCGGCAAGGTCTTCTCGGATACGCAAAGCCACCCGTCAAATGTAGTTGTGTGGCCGTGGTCAGGTCGCAGCCGGTCGGCCGTAGTCGCGGTTTGCTTCGTGGCGCACAGTGTGTGTAACCTTTCGCTTCGGCAGTTCGAAAGGACTCCGCCAAGGAGGCGTGCCAGAGCGGCCGAATGGGACTCACTGCTAATGAGTTGTCTCGCTAACACGGGACCGGAGGTTCAAATCCTCTCGCCTCCGCCGACCTACGGTCACGCCGACCGTGGGAGTACAACTGAATAGCACGCGCCCGTAGCTCAACGGATAGAGCATCTGACTACGGATCAGAAGGTTTGGGGTTCGAATCCCTACGGGCGCACTCGACACACGCCCCGTCACCACCAGGTGACGGGGCGTGTGTCGTTGTTGCGGGTCTGCTCGCTGGGGAGACTGTGCACATCGTCCCGGACCGAATTACACACATGTGAGTAGATTCTGTGGACAACTCAGACACAGCGGTCACCGCCGCAGCCGAGCCTGTCTGGGCCGTACGATCACCGGGTGTCGAGCACCCCACGGATCATCGTTGTCAGCGGAGTCGTCATCCGGGACCGGCGGGGACGCCTGCTCACCGTTCGCAAGCGGGGGACGTCGCGGTTCATGCTCCCCGGCGGAAAACCGGAGACATCGGAATCGGCGGTCGCAGCGGCGTCGCGCGAGTGTGGGGAGGAAGTGGGTCTCGTCATTCCGGCATATCGGTTGCGCTGCTGGGGAGAGTTCCGATCGGCGGCGGCCAACGAGTCCGGATGTGACATCGAAGCAACAGTATTCGGCTACGACGGTGTCGTCGACGAACTCACGCCTTCCGCCGAGATCGCCGAGATCCGTTGGCTGGATCTCGAGGACAGGCCCTTGCCCGAGGATCTCGCGCCCCTGCTGATCGACCATGTGATCCCGGCGCTCTGATCGCCGCCGCGATCAGAGCTCGGAAACGGCGCGGCAGAGTTTTCGCAGGATTGACCGATAGCAAGCCCATCTCCGTTATCGTGACTCGCGAGATCGATGTCGTGACGTTCACCCGAAAGGTTCAGGCATGAACTCGTCCTCACCCGTCGCAAAATTGGCTGCGGAGTTGTTCGGCACGTTCTGGCTGGTATTCGGAGGCTGTGGTTCAGCGATCTTCGCTGCCAAACAGATCGCGGAGGCCACCGATGGCGGCGACAACTATCAAGTCGGCATCGGCTACCTCGGTGTCGCGCTCGCCTTCGGTCTGACCGTGGTCACCATGGCCTACGCGGTCGGCCACATCTCCGGCGGACACTTCAATCCGGCGATCACCCTCGGCGCGGCGGTCGGCGGCCGGATCGCGTGGAAAGACCTGCCGGGCTACTGGATCGCGCAGGTGGTGGGTGGACTGCTCGCCGGGCTCCTGCTCCTCGTGATAGCAAGCGGCAAAGACGGATTCGACCGTATCGGCGGGATGGCCGCCAACGGGTACGGCGAAAACTCGCCGGACGGGTACTCCCTGCTGGCGGTGCTCATCGCCGAAGTCCTGCTGACGGCCTTCTTCCTGCTCGTCGTGCTGGGTACCACCGGCGGCAAGGCACCCAGCACGTTCGCCCCGCTGGCCATCGGCCTGTGCCTGACCCTGATCCACCTGATCTCGATCCCGATCAGCAACACGTCGGTGAATCCGGCGCGTTCCACCGCGGTGGCCTTCTTCAACGGAGACGGGGCGCCGGCCCAACTGTGGCTGTTCTGGTTGGCGCCGCTGCTCGGCGGACTCATCGGCGGCCTGCTCTACCCGCTGCTGTTCGAGGACGGCAAGCTGAAGTTCGGTGCGCAGGGAGCCGACCCGCAACGAGCTGAGGCGACGGCGCGGTAAGGCGGTCGGGTGATCGCGGGCCCGGGACGGTGGCGGCGGTGACCTCTGGGCCGACGTAGTGTCGAAGGGTGGGCGCAGGAGCCCACGGCCGGCGCACTGCCGGTCGCCGACACGACGGGAGGCCGACGATGGGAGAACCCACCGGAACGCCGCCCCGGTCGGCACCGCCGCCACCGGATGATCTCTATCGGACACCGATCTACGGCCAGCTGTATCCGCCGCTCGGCTATGCCCCGGACGGCACACCGATGTTCGTTCCCGGCCAACGGGCCGGTGCATCCGGACAGGCACCCCACGGCGACTCACCGACGGGCACCCCACCCGGCGCACCTGCCGATGGCGTACTCGCCGACGGGGCCCGGCCGTACGAGCGCGGCGAAGGAGTCGACGGCCCGCGCCGGCCGCCGTCGGATCGACGTCTCGTCGGTCTTGTCGCGCTCGTCGCGGTCGCAGCGCTCGGGCTGCTGGCGTTGACGGTCGGGCGGGCCGCGCTGCGTGGCGACGAACCCGTCACCCAACCGACGTTGCCGATGGTGATCTCCGAACTACCCACTCAGCCGCCGACCGCAGCACCCGGCGCGCCCGGGGGGCCCGGTGATTCGGCACGTACCGCGGGCAAGGAGGTCACCTACGAAGTGGCCGCCAGCTCGCCGAGCACGATCCTCTACGTCGACGATGTGGGTCTGCGTACGACGGTCGGGGCGTCGGCGGCCTGGACCGTCACTTTCACCGGCTCGGCCAATCCGCTCCGGGTGCTGGTGCTCGCCGGCGAGGGTGAAGCGCGATGCACGATCACCGTTGATGACCGCGTGGTCGCCGAGGATCGGATCACCGCGCAGTCACCGCGCCGGACCGTTTCCTGCCGGGCCTGAGGTGAGCGTGGTCACCGATCAGGGCGTCAGCCTGCCCATCGAGTGTGTACGCCGGTGCCCAGGTCGCTACCGTAGATCCGTGAGTGCTTCGCAAACTGCTTCCGAGAACACCGCCGGGTCGGGCGGCTCGTCGACGGCGCCCGACCTCAAGACGATGGTCACCTGGCGCGGCGAGGGCGCTGACCGGCTCGAACAGGTGCGCCTGTTGGTCAACGGCGCCCGGATCAAGGCCTACGGCCGCATCATCGCCGCAGCCACCGACGCCCACGAGGCGTTCTCGGCGTCCTACGAACTCGTCACCAACGACAGCGGCGTCACCAAACGTCTGTCGCTGCATTTGGTGCGAGCGAGCGGCGAAACACAGATGGCGATCACCCGTGACGGTGAGCACAACTGGTTGGTCCAGACCACCGACGGCACGCAGCGCAGCGACTTCAATGGTGCCGAGGACATCGACCTCGCGTTGTCTCCGATGTTCAACGCCCTGCCGATCCGTCGTCATGGGCTGCACCGGGATGGCGGCGAGATCGACGTTCCCGTGGTCTACCTGTATCTGCCCAGCGGAAACGTGGAGCCGGCCACCCTGCATTACACCCCGACCGCCGACGGGATCGACGTGGTGTCGCCGATCGTGACGTCGTCGATGACGGTGGACGACAACGGATTCGTCATCGACTATGCGGGCCTGGCCACCCGGGTCTGATGTTCGGCTCAGCCCAGCCAGACGCGGGCCTGGTGCGCCTGGCGGCGTAGCTGCTGCGCCCAGCCCGGCTCGCCGACCGTTACCCCGGTGATGGGCACCGGTTCCGATCCGGCGATCGCTTCATAGGCCAGTCGGGATCGGTGGCCGTTGTCCACCAGGATCTCCACGGTGCCGTTGTCGCGCAGCTCGTCGCGTGCGGCCAGCAGCCGGTCGATGGTCTCGCTGAGCACATTCAGCAGTGCTATCCGGTTGGCCTCCAACATCGCCCGTTGCAAGCCCGGGGCCGTCGCGGCGACCCGCGTACCGTCGCGGAAGCTGCCCGCGGCCAGGCGTAACGCCAGTTCGCTCTCGCCGGCACCCACCGCTGCGGTGGCCGCTGCGGTGAGATGGGGCAGATGTGAGATCGCCGCGACGGCCCGATCATGCGCGTCGGGCGCGGCCGGCACCACCAGCGCGCCGACAGCGCGGGCCAACGACGCCACCGCCGACCAGTCGTTCGCATCGGTGCCGTCCTCGGTCGACACCATCCACATCGCATCACGGAACAGATCGGGGTCGGTCGCCGACCACCCGGACCGGCTGGTGCCGGCCATCGGATGCCCACCCACGTACCGCACACCCGGGGCGTGGCGGGCGACCGCGTCGGCGACCGCCCGCTTCACACTGATCACATCGGTCAACAGACAGTTCGGCGCATGCGCGACCACCTCGGTGAGCAGCTCGTCGATGGTGGTGACGGGTGTTGCGAGCACCAGGAGGGCGTCGTCGACCGCCGCGCGCTCCAGTGTGGACACCAGGTCGGTGGACGCATCGTGGCCGGACGCGATCGCGGCATCGACGGTCTCGGCGGAACGGTTGTACCCGAACACTCGATGCCCGTCGATCTGCAGTGCACGCATCAGGGAGCCCCCGATGAGTCCGAGTCCGAGAATGCAGATCGACCGGTTCGGTGCGGAGGGGGTGGCAGACGCGGCAGTCACCTCATCACATTCGCACACACAGCGGTGAGGCGGGAACGGCCGGGACCCTGGCGGTGCGTCCGGGTCGGTGCGGCGGTGGACCGCGGTGCGGGGGGAGGGGAGAGGACTTGGGCGGCACGCGGTTAGCGGCTACGGTGACCTGCATGGCAGGTGCCGGCGCGGGTGTAACAGGTGGTCCCAACAAACAGGATGTCAGCGACGAGATCGAGGGGTTCGCGGTCGCCGTTGTGCGCGAGGAGGGCGCATGGAAGGTCACCGCGCTGAAGGCGTCGGCATTGTCCGATCTCGCCGACGCCGAGAAGCAGCTTCGTGCGCTGCGCGCGACGGGCGCCGTCTTCGGGCTACTCGATGTCGACGATGAGTTCTTCATCGTCCTGAGGCCCACCCCGCAGGGCCCGCGACTGTTGGTCTCCGATGCGACTGCCGGCATCGACTACGACGTGGCCGCCGACGCCCTGGACGCCATGAACATCGAGATCCCGGACCTCGACCCGGACGAACTCGACGATGTGGACCCCTGGGAGGAAGGTGACCTGGCGATCCTCGCCGACCTGGGGCTGCCGGACGCGGTGATGAGCATCATCGTCGGCGACACGGATCTCTACGCCGACGAACAGATCGGGATGATCGCCGCCCGTCTCGGATTCGCCGACGAGCTGTCCAAGGTGCTCGACAAGCTGGGACATTGAGCCAATCCGGTGGCGGGTCGCCGCGCGCGCACTGGGAGACCATGATGCGTGAGGCTCTCGCCGCCGCGGCCGATGCCGGCGACGACGACATCCCCATCGGGGCGGTGGTGCTGGACCCGGACGGGATCGAACTGGCGCGCGCAGCGAATCGTCGTGAGGAGCTCGCCGACCCGACCGCGCACGCCGAGATCCTGGCGCTTCGTACCGCCGCGAGCCGCTTCGGGGACGGTTGGCGGCTGTCCGGCTGCACGCTGGTCGTCACCGTCGAACCGTGCACGATGTGTGCCGGCGCGATCACGATGGCGCGGATCGGGGCCCTGGTGTTCGGGGCCTGGGAGCCGAAGACCGGCGCGGTCGGCTCGCTCTGGGATGTCGTCCGCGATCCCCGGCTGGCACACCGGCCGGAGGTCGTCGGCGGGGTGCTCGAAGAGCAGTGCCGCGACCTGATGCTCGATTTCTTCCACCCCCGGCGGATCTGAGTACCGCGGCGCCCTGAAGTGCGATTTCAGGGTGAATATCAGGGTCCATGGGCGCGCTTCCTCTGGCAGATTGGAGCCATGGGCGCGCACGGTGTCGTGTGTGCCACCCAACGAACCGAGGAGTGGCCATGTCCGATGCGACCGACAAGATCAACGACGTCGTCGACACCGTCCGGGACAAGATCAACGAGTTCGCGGCCAGCGACACCGTGCACGACGCGGTGAACACGGTCCGCGACAGGATCGACGAGTTCGCGGCCAGCGACACCGTCCAGGGAGCCGTCGACACCGCGAAGGAGAAGTTCGGCGAGATCGCCGAGAACGAGAAAGTCCAGGAGGCCGTCGCCCTCGCCCGGGAGAAGGCAGGCGAGTTCAAGGACCGCCTCGGCGGGTCGGGCTCGCACTGACCTGCGGTCGTGGAGAGGTTTGAGCTTCCATGGCACGGTGGTAAGTGCTCTCGTAGCCCGGGACATCCGGTCCCGGCGACTCTCACCGAGGAGGCAGTTCATGGGTATCGAGGACGACGCCAAGAACAAGGCCGAGGAAATGAAGGGACGCGGGAAAGAAGCTGCCGGTTCCCTCACAGACAACGAGGACCTCAAGCAAGAGGGCAAGAGCGATCAGGGCATCGCCCAGGGCAAGCAGAAGGTCGCCGACGCCGCTGATGCCGTCAAGGGCAAGGTCGACGACGTCAAGAACAAGCTCACCGGCAACAACTAGCGCGTTAGGTCGCTCTGACCAGCCAATTTAGGCTCAGGCGTCGACTGCGGTACAGTCTTCCGCGGTGGCGTGTCCGAGCGGCCGAAGGTGCAGCACTCGAAATGCTGTGTGCGGTAACCCCGTACCGAGGGTTCAAATCCCTCCGCCACCGCAGCGAACGGCCCCTCATCTATCCAGGTGAGGGGCCGTTTCGTATCTCAGCTGTGGTGCATCGAGTGTGTTCTACGTCACGAAAACCTGTCAAAATTCTCGCGCTTTTTTGACATGTTCGTCGGACATGTCAAGTCTCTTGCTAAGTCTCTAGAGGCTCCTCGCGAGCCAAGACACTCAGAAACTCGCGATTGATGAAGAGTCGGTCGCGCCCCACCCTGCGGTCCTCGAGCAGGCCGGCGTCCACGAGAGCACTGAGCCAGCTCGTGGCGGTAGGCCGTGAGATGTCGCATCGCTCCATGACGCTGTTGATTCGGCAGTACGGTTGCTCGAACAGGAGCGACTGGAATTCTGAGTGTGCCGCCCCCTTGGAGGTGGCGCGCGAACGCCTCCCGAAGCTCTCCTGGAGTTCGTGGATGGCATCGATCTTGCGCAGCGTGATCTGCGATGTGCTTTCGATGCCGGTCAGGATGTAGAGCACCCACTGCTCCCAGGCTTGCTCGGAGGTTACGGCTAGCAGGAGTCGGTAATAGTCGTTCTTGGTGTCGATGATGTAGCGCGAAAGGTACAGGACCGGCATCCGCAGGAGCCCTGCCTCAACCAGCATCAACACGTTCAAGATTCGTCCTGTCCTGCCGTTGCCGTCCGAGAAGGGGTGAATCGCTTCGAACTGGTAGTGGGCGGCCGCCATGCGGACAAGTGGGTTGAGTCCATCGTTGTTGTGAACAAAGCGCTCCCAATCGGCCAGCTTGTCCTCGATCAGGTCTCGGCCTTCTGGAGGGCTATAGATGACCTCGCCCGTTGCGGGGTTGGCGATCCGTGTTCCGGGAATGCTCCGAATCGTCATCTCGTGACCCTTGATGATGCTGCATACCGTCAACGCGGTTGAGGCGGTGAGTCCACGCTCCTGCGTGCGAGTGAAACCGGCGTGTAGTGCTGTGCGATAGCGCAGGGTTTCGCGAGTAGCGGGATCGGTGGACGCCGCTCCGTCGTCGTCAACGTGGCGAAAAAGCTCGTCGGTCGTGGTCACGATGTTCTCGATCTCAGAACTGGCCTGTGCTTCGAGGACCGGTATCGAGTTGATCAGCACGGCGGGGTTAGGCATCGACACGGCGGCCTGGTCCAGTTTCGCGAGCGCAGTACTTGCGCCGATCGCGGCTTTTAGTACGGCCCGGGATTCGAGGCTGTCCGGGGTTGGCGGTAACGGCAGTGCGTTGTACGGCTCTTCAGGCTGCCAGGACATGCTGGGACTCTTTCACGAGACTAGCGACGTGTAAAAATATCGGACAGATTTTTACACGTTTTGTGAACATGTGAAGAGTTTTTCGCAATGCCGCTCGCGCCCAGTACCACCTCCGATCCGCTCCGGACACCGCCTCCGTCCGGCCCGGACGGTTCATTCTCACCCTCTGAGCTGGTCGGATGCGGTCCGGTTCAGGCGGATGACTGGCCGGCGGTGCCACTGTGGTTCTCGTGCCGAAACGCGGCACACACGATGGATCAACGAAAGGGCGAACCAATGCTCACCGGACTCACCCAGTTCTTCAACGACGCCTACCTCTTCGGCGGCGACCTGCTGAGCGTGGCGATCAACCTCGCTGCCTGATCGAGAACGCAGGCTGCTCGAGTAGCAGATATCGGCCCGCATTCTCCTGGGCCGGCCGAGCCCGGTGCGCAGAGCTCGTCCAGTTTCGTGAGGTAGGCGCCCGCGGCCGCATCGTCGAACGGCGCGACAAAGATCTCTTCGAGTTGGTCGACGGCCAGCACATATGGCTTCGACTCCACGGCTCGATCCCGTATCCACGCATCGAGGTGACCGGCGGGCACCGCGGTCGGAGTCACCAGCAGTACGTCGACGTCGTCTCGGATCCGCGCGGCGAAGCCGGCTTGCAGCAGCGGCGACTTCCTCGCTCCGGACGAGTCCAACAAAACCAACAGCTCACCGGCAGAGCTGGTGTCGACGATCGCGCCTGCTGCGCACGTTCCCAGAGTTTTCGCCAGTTGGTCGCCGAATACAGCCCGGGCGCGGGCGCTGACGGCCTTCAGCGGTGGGGAACCGGCATCGGAGTACAGGACGTCGAGGCGGCGCGCCAGCTCGGCGCGCGGGTCGGCGTCGGTCGGTGCGTTCACCCGCTGAGCTGATCAGCCATTCCCGGGCGCAGCAGTGCCGAGATCTCGTCCCACGGCACGGTGACCGGCAGCCAGTCACCCAGCGCGTGGACCACCGGGACATATGTGTGGAAACCGTTGGCCAATGGAACCCAGTTCAGGAAGTTGTCGATATCGGGGTAGACCGGATCGACTCGCGGATCTATCCGCGCCACGGCGGCGGCCAATTCTGCTGCGGCGGAATCGGTGTCGAGGAAGACATCGTCGAGTAGTATCGGCGCGGCGGTGTGCGCGTCGATGGCGATGGTGGCCACGTGGTTGTTCGGGTGCGCGGCGCCCTGTGCATCCGTCGTGAAGATCGCGGTACCGGCGACCACGTCATCGGTGATGGTGGTGACCCGGCTGCGTTCGTCGTCGGCCAGCGAGCCGTCGGAGACGGTGGTGTCGGTCAGGCCGGTCACCACATCGTCGAGGGCGGCGCGCATCCCGGAGTTGAACCGGTCGCGCACCGCGGATTCGCCGCCGTCGATCCGGGGAAGCTGCACATCGTATGTGGTGCTCGCGCGGCGGCCGTCGGTGCGGACCAGGGTGGGCCGGTATCCGTGTGCCGATGGCGTGGAGGCCGCCGGCGGTTCGTCGGCGACCGATGACTCGGTCAGCGCCACCACCGTCGTCTCCACGGTGCGCGACGCCGGTACCGCGGTCCCGTCGTTCGTGGTGCAGCCTGCGGCGATTCCCGCGACACACGCCAGCGCCGCCACGGTCGCCGCACGCAGGAAAGCCATCCCCGAACTGTAGCCGCGTCGGCCGGTCCGGGGCGTGGCGCCGGTCGCGGCAGGAACTGCGCCGCGTGGGCCGCGAGGTCCAGCAGTGGCTGCGGGAAGACCCCCAGCCCGATGGTGACCACGGTGCACACCGCGATCGACGACGTGGTGAGGACACTCGGTTTCACCACGTGCGGGGCGTCCACCGGGACGTCGGCGAAGAACATCGCGACGATGATCCGGATGTAGAAATAGGCGGCGATGGCGCTGCTGATCACACCGACCACCACCAGGACGCCGTCGCCGCTGCCGGCCGCGGCCGCGAACACGTCGAACTTCGCGATGAAGCCACTGGTCAGCGGTATACCCGCGAAGGCGAGCAGAAACATCGAGAACATCGCGCCGACCAGCGGATAGCGTCGGCCGAGTCCGGCCCACTGTGCGATGTCGGTGGCCTCACGGCCGGACAGGTGCGGGCCCGACTGACGATCCGGCTCGCGCACCACCGCAAATGTGCGAAGCGAGGCAGGCCTTTAATAGCTGCCGAACCGGGTGAGCTTCTCAGAATCGGACGTAAAGGTGTAGGTCTATAGCTAGTGCCACTTCACGGGTCGTGTCCACTGCTTCCCTGTGGCGGCATCGACCACGTTTGCTGGCAGCTGGTTATTGCGAATCTTTTTCATTCCGATGTGGAAGGACGAAGGCATCAGTGCCTTGAGTTCGTTGGAGACGCGTCGTGGTGGAAACGCAGCGGCAACGAACAGGTCGGGATTCAGCTGACGCGCGAGTCGCACACCGGGGGACAGATCGCTGTCGGCCGATATGACCAAAGCCGCGTCGGTAAGCCTTTTCGCAGCGTCGGCGACGAGGTTGACAGCGATGTTGACGTCAGTCTCCTTCTCTTCATACGCGGTCCACGAGTTTCCGCACCGCCTGCAATTCTTGTTCTTCGACTGGTATCGCCCTTGGACGACTTCAATCAGCCCGGGGTTCTGTGCTAGGAGCGCAGCGAGGTAAGCCTGTTGGTTTGACAGTCCCGTAGGATCGTTAAGGACGGGTGCGGTGAAGTACATCACCTTGCTAAGGGTGCTCTGTGGCCTGAGATTCTGCGCGAGCGCGCCCAGGTCCAGCCAAAGATGTTTGCGAGCGCTTGCTTCGTGCAGTCCGTGATACAGATTGAAACCGTCAACGTAGACGGCCAGAGACTCAGACACGACACGCACCACCCGCGTGCCTCGGAGTCAAGCGGGGAATGACTTTCCCCTGTTGATCAGTTACAGTAGTCATGTAACCCCGCCGCTATCTTCGGATGGTCGGCCCGACGGCCCTTCTTCGGAAGGGCCGTTTTTGTCGCTTCTACCGTCCATCGCGTTGCTTTGGTGGGTCTCCACGTAGTCAGCGAGCATGTCGACGACCTCGTAGAAGAACTTGCGGTCCTCGCCCCGCAGGCTGAGCGGGTTGACATCGACCATCAACGACATAGTGCCGCCTGTTTGAAGCTGCACCCTGGTCTCGTATGCAGATTTCGGGCGCTGCGGATCTGCTCGCTCCGTTCCGTCTCCGGTGTCGCGGCTTGCGCTTCCGCCGGCTGCTCGCTTCTTCGGGCTCTTACGCTTCTGGCCAGGGGAGCCCGAACCGGTGCGCGTGCTCGGGAAGTGGGGACTAAGCGGAATTTCTGCACGCCGTGCGGCGTGCAGAAAGAACGTCACTGACTTGCGGCGGGTGTCAGCGCCATCGACGCCGTACCTGTCGCGGAAGCATTCGTGTAGCTGTTGCTCTGTTCCGTTCCTGGAAGATACCGAGAGGGCGTCCGCATAGTGCTTCTCGACGAGGACGCGCAGGTGTTGCTTGCGGGTGTCTTCGTCCTTCGCAGCGAACTCCACGAACGCAGGCTGCACCTGGCGGCTGTCGTCTATCAAGCCGAACGTTCGCAGAGTAGCTATGAGATTGACCTGATCAGACCCCGACTTGGTGCCCATCAATGACCGGTCGATTACCGGGGGCAGGGGGTGCGCGGCCAGTTCGGCGACGAAGTTCCAAAAGGTCGCGAACGGCAGGTAGGGCGGTTTGAAGCCACCGTGCCCTTCTTCAACCATGTCACTTCCTCTCGCAACCGATCCGGCAGGTGCAAATATACATGCCACAACGGCGTGCCACAAGCGGATTTGCTCTGGATTTTTCTTTACGTGAGAAGTGGCATGGTTGAGGATCGTGTTATGAGCATTCATGCTGGCATGAGGGTGCAGGTCACAACGGCGAGTGGAGACCAGGTGCCGATGATCTCGGTGAGCGCTGAGGTCCCCGGACGCGACATGCCGGTGGTGTGGGTAGCCTCAATCGAGGAGTATCGGGCGTCCCAAGATGCTGCACACAGGACGCCTTGGCCCGCGCAGTATGTGCGGCTTGATGAGCCGGACATCTGACCTATCCGGCAATTGGCCGTCCTGGTTTCGCCGGGTCGACGTGGCGTCCGTGTTCGTCGCGTCCACAATGGCGCACCGACCGTGTGGTTGCGACTGTCTCGAAGTCGTCGGGTCGCGACGCCCCCTGCCAAAATGAAGTGATGAGAGTGAGGACGGCATCTCGGAGTTGAAGCGCTTCTGAACGGCGGCGCGATCGCTAGGGGTTTGGCGGAGAAACAGATCGATTTTGGTCTCCATCTCGGCCTTCGGTACCCAACGATATGCACTATTGCGGTGCTGAATCTGAATGCTGTTCCACGTGGGCAAACGCCGGTTGTCGTTTCTTGAGCTGGTCACGGCAGGAACTGCGCCGCGTGGGCCGCGAGGTCCAGCAGTGGCTGCGGGAACACCCCCAGCCCGATGGTGACCACGGTGCACACCGCGATCGACGACGTGGTGAGGACACTCGGTTTCACCACGTGCGGGGCGTCCACCGGGACGTCGGCGAAGAACATCGCGACGATGATCCGGATGTAGAAATAGGCGGCGATGGCGCTGCTGATCACACCGACCACCACCAGGACGCCGTCGCCGCTGCCGGCCGCGGCCGCGAACACGTCGAACTTCGCGATGAAGCCACTGGTCAGCGGTATACCCGCGAAGGCGAGCAGAAACATCGAGAACATCGCGCCGACCAGCGGATAGCGTCGGCCGAGTCCGGCCCACTGTGCGATGTCGGTGGCCTCACGGCCGGACATGTGCGGGCCCGACTGGCGATCCGGCTCGCGCACCACCGCCACCGTGGCGAAGGCGCCGAAGGTGGAGAACGCGTACGCCGCAAGGTAGAACATCGTTGCCGCCAGGCCGGCCTCGTCGAAGGCCACCAATCCCAACAGAATGAATCCCGCATGAGTGATCGACGAATACGCAAGCATCCGTTTGACATCGGTCTGGGTCACCGCCATCACGGCGCCGACGAGCATGGTGGCGATCGCCACCGCCCACAGCACGGGCTGCCAATCATCCTGCAGACCACCGAAGGCCGTGTAGAACACCCGCAGCAACGCGCCGAACGCGGCGATCTTGGTAGCGGCCGCCATGAACGCCGTGACCGGGGTGGGGGCGCCCTGATACACGTCCGGGATCCAGGCGTGGAAGGGGACGGCGCCGACTTTGAACAGCAACCCCACCGCCAACAGGCCCAGCGCGATCAGCGGCAGCACGGTGTCGCCGGCCGGCTCGCGAGCCGCCGCACTGACCGCCTCGCCGATCGCCCCGAGTTGTAGCGATCCGGTGGCCCCGTAGGCGAAGGCGGCACCGAACAGGAAGAACGCCGACGCGAACGCGCCGAGCAGAAAGTACTTGAGCGAGGCCTCCTGCGAGATCAGTCGGCGTCGACGAGCCAGACCGCACAACAGGTACAGCGGCAGCGAGAACACCTCGAGCGCGATGAACATCGTGAGCAGGTCACCGCACGCGGGAAACAGCATCATTCCGCCGACCGCGAGCAACGTCAGCGGAAACACCTCGGTGGTGAGACCACCCGCGCGGGTCGCCTCGAACTCGGCGTCGGTGTTGGGTACCGACGCCCCGGACGGGGTGAACATGTCCGCGTCGACCGACGACAGGGTGGCCTGGGCAGCGGCTCCCGGACCGTCGCTGACCCGTCGGCCCGGTGCCGGTGCGGCCACCACCCGTTCCAGTCGCCGCTCGGCCATGAAGGCCACCGAGGCGATCGCGATCAGCACCAGCAGTCCCTGCAGGAACAGCGTCGGGCGGTCGATGACCACCGCACCGGACATGACGAATTCGCCGAGACCGCCGCCGCGGGTCTGGGCAACGGCAACCGTGATGACGGCGACGAGGGCGGCCGCGAGACCGCCGAGCGACAGCACCAGGTGCGTCGGGTATCGCAGGCGTCGGGGCGCGAACGCTTCCACCAGCACACCGACGACGGCGACGCCGAACACGATCAGCATCGGCGACAGTGCGCCGTAGGCGACGCCGGGTGCCTCGATGAGGGCGAGCTGTGTAACCGTCATCAGCGGTCTCCCTCCGTCGGTACCGCGATGGTGGGTGCGGGGTCCTGCTCACCGATCGTGCTCATCGTGTGTGTGACGGCCGGATCGATGATGTCGAGCAACGGCTTCGGGTAGACGCCGAAGACCAGCAGCAGTGCGAGCAGCGGTGTCACCACCGCCAGCTCCCGCCCGTGGAGGTCACGCATGGGCCGGGTGGCTGCTCCCGGTCCTTCCGCAGATGCCGGTCTCGGTGGGCCACCCATCATGCGTTGGTAGGTCCACAGAATGTAGATCGCCGACAACACCAGGGCGCTCGCGGCGGCGATGGCGGCCACCGGGTATCGGGTGAACGTGCCGATGAGGACCAGGAACTCGCTGATGAACGGTGCCAGTCCCGGAAGCGACAGCGTGGCGAGTCCGGCCACCAGGAAGGTGCCGGCCAGGACAGGCGCGACCTTCTGCACGCCGCCGTAGTCGGCGATCAGTCGGCTGCCGCGCCGCGACACCAGGAACCCGGCGACCAGGAACAATGCGGCGGTGGAGATCCCGTGGTTGACCATGTACAGGGTGGAGCCGGTCTGGCCCTGGCTGGTCAGCGCGAAGACGCCGAGGATGATGAACCCGAAGTGCGAGATCGAGGTGTAGGCGATCAAGCGCATCACATCGGTCTGTCCGATCGCGAGGATCGCGCCGTAGACGATGCCGATCACCGCGAGGGTCGCGATCAGTGGGGCGAAATAGTGTGCGGCGTCGGGGAACAACTGCAGGCAGTAGCGCAGCATGGCGAAGGTGCCGACCTTGTCGACCACCGCCATCATCAACACCGCGCTCGCCGGTGTGGCGGAGACCGCTGCATCGGGCAGCCAGCCGTGCAGCGGCCACAGCGGCGCCTTCACTGCGAACGCGAACATGAAGCCGAGGAACAGCATTCGGACCAGACCGGTGCCGGCGTCGAGTTCTCCGGCGGACACCGCGTCGACGATGACCCGTAGATCGAAGGTGCCCGCCCCGTCGCTGCCGAGCCCGGATCGCGCGGTCACCACGTACAGGCCGATGACCGCGGCCAACATGATCAACCCGCCGAACAGGTTGTACAACAGGAACTTCACCGCAGCGCGGGCCCGATCCACCCCTTGCCGAATCCCGAATCCGCCGATGAGGAAGTACATCGGGATCAGCATCGCCTCGAAGAAGATGTAGAACAGCAGGATGTCGAGGGCGACGAAGCTCATCAGCACCATCGCCTCGACCGACAACATCAGGGCCAGATAGATGTGCGGCCCCTTCTGTCTGCGCCCACCCGCATGATCCAGTGACCCGGAATGGTCGGCGTCGTGCCAGCCCGCGAGGATGAGGATGGGCAGCAGCACCGTGGTCAGCAGGACCAGCACCAACCCGATGCCGTCGAGGCCCAACGCATAGCGCGTGCCGATGGCCGGAATCCAGCGCAGGTCCTCCACGAACTGGTATCGCGCGCCGTCGGCGTCGAAGCCGACTGTCAGTCCGAGGGCCACCCCGAACGTGGCCAGCGAGACCGCCAGGGCCCACCACTTGGCGAGGTCGGGGCGGGTGTTCGGCACGGCGAGCGCCGCCACCCCGCCGAGGGCCGGCAGGAGCCAGAGGATGGTCAACCAGGGGATGTTCACAGCACATTCACCACCATCACCAGTGCGAGGATCGCGGTGGCGCCGGCGAACATCGACAGCGCGTAGGAACGCACGTAGCCGTTCTGCCAGGACCGTATTCGTTGTGACGCCCGGGCGATCGTGGTTCCCACGCCGGTGGTCAGGCCGTCGACACCGTCGCGCTCCACCGCGACGAGCCCCGCGGTCAGATGTTGGCCGGGCGCCATCAGCAGTCGTTCGTTGACGGTGTCGCCGTAGAGATCATGTCGCGCGGCGACGGTCAGGGGCCCGACATCATCGGGGGCCGGTACGATCACCGGGCGCATCGCGTACTGCCGCCAGGCCAGGCCGATGCCGACGGCCACCACGGCGAGGATGGTCGCCGTCACCACCCAAGCCGGCACCGTGAGCTCGTGATGCTCTTCGCCGACCACGGGTTCGAGCCAGTGCACCAGCGAGTCACCCCACGCCAAGGCGGCGCCGGCGGCCACCGAACCGATGCCGATCAGGATCATCGGGCCGGTCATCACCCCGGGGGATTCGTGCGGATGCGGGGGCGGATCGTCGGCCCATCGTCGCTCGCCGAAGAACGTCAGGATCATGACCCGGGTCATGTAGAAGGCGGTGATTCCGGCGCCGAGGAGCGCAGCACCACCCAGGAGCCAGCCGCCGACGCCGCCGGACGCGAAGGCTGCCTCGATGATCGGGTCCTTGGAGAAGAAGCCGGAGAACGGTGGCACGCCGATGATCGCGAGGTAGCCGACCCCGAAGGTGGCGAAGGTGATCGGCATCAGGGTGCGCAGCCCGCCGAAGCGGCGCATGTCGGTCTCGTCGTCCATGGCGTGCATCACCGACCCGGCGCCCAGGAACAATCCGGCCTTGAAGAAGCCGTGGGTGAGCAGATGCATGATGGCGAAGGCGTATCCGGCCGGGCCGAGTCCGGTCGCCAGCACCATGTAGCCGATCTGGCTCATCGTCGACGCCGCGAGTGCCTTCTTGATGTCATCCTTGGCGCAGCCGATGATCGCGCCGAACAGCAACGTCACCGCGCCGACCACGGCCACGCCCGCCTGTGCGGCGGGCGCGAGATCGAAGATGGGGTTGGAGCGCGCGATCAGGTAGACGCCTGCGGTCACCATGGTGGCGGCGTGGATCAGCGCCGACACCGGGGTGGGGCCTTCCATCGCGTCGCCGAGCCACGACTGCAACGGGACCTGCGCCGACTTTCCGCAAGCGGCCAGCAGCAGCATGAATCCGAGTGCGGTGACCACGTTCTCGCCGACCTGTCCGGCGCCGGCGAACACCGCCTCGAAACTCACCGCACCGACGGTGGCGAACATGATCATCAGCGCGACCGCGAGGCCGATGTCGCCGACGCGGTTGACCACGAATGCCTTCTTGGCCGCGGTCGCCGCGGTCGGCTTGTACTGCCAGAACCCGATCAACAGATACGATGCGAGCCCGACGCCTTCCCAGCCGAGATAGAGGCCGAGATAGTTGTCGGCCAATACCAGCAGCAGCATCGCGGCGAGAAACAGATTGAGGTAGGCGAAGAATCGGCGACGATCCGGGTCGTCGGCCATGTAGCCGATCGAGTAGATGTGGATCAGCGATCCGACCCCGGTGATCAGCAACACAAAGCACATCGACAGCTGGTCGAGTTGCAGTCCGAAGTCAACCTGCAGCTGACCCACGGGTATCCAGCTGAACAGGATCTGGTGCGCGGCACGATCATCGGCGCCACGGCCGAGCATGCCGACAAACATGATCAGTCCCGCCACGAACGACGCCAGCGCGAGTCCGGTACCGAGCAGGTGGCCCCAACGGTCGGTGCGTCGGCCGCCGAGCAACAGAATCGCTGCGCCGATCAGCGGAAGTGCGGGCACCAGCCAGAGCAGGTCGGCGGTCGTCTGGGAGCTCACCGGCACCTCACTATCGCTTCAGCAGGTCGGTGTCGTCGACCGAGGCCGACCTGCGGGCGCGGAAAATGGTCATGATGATGGCCAAACCCACCACCACCTCGGCTGCGGCGACCACCATCACGAAGAACGCGATCACCTGACCGTCGAACGAGCCGTGCATCCGGGCGAACGTCACGAATGCGAGGTTGGCTGCATTGAGCATCAGCTCGATACACATGAAGACCACGATCGCGTTGCGCCGCAGCAGCACCCCGGCTGCGCCGATAGCGAACAGCAACGCCGCGAGGTAGAGGTAGTTCTCTGGATTCATCCGTGGTCCTTCCCGCGTCCTTCGGCGAGTTGTCTACGGATGCTGGGGGATTCGTGACTCGGCGCGACCGCAGATCGGGGACGCAGCGTGGCGTTCACCGACAGATCCGACGGGGTGCCGTCCGGGAGCAGCGCGGGCACGTCGACGGCATTGTGCCGCGCGTACACGCCGGGACTGGGCAGCGGCGTCATGTCGATGCCGTCCCGGAATCGTTGTACTGACAGCTCCCGCTGGGTGCGTCGCGGACCGAACCGTTCCCGATGGGCGAGGACCATGGCGCCCAGCGTGGCCGCGATGAGCAGGGCGCCGGTGAGTTCGAACGCCCAAAGATACTGCACGAAGATGAGTTCGGCGATCGCTTCGACGTTGCCGTCGCCCGCGGTGGCGGGCGCACCGGGAGCGCCGGCCACCGGCGCGCCGACGAACACGGCGAGCGACGCGTTGGCGATCCCGGCGATGAGCAGCACGCCGAATCCGAGTCCGATGAGGACCGCGGCAACGCGTTGCCCGCGCAGCGTCTCCACCAGGGAGTCCGACGAGTCGACACCGATCAGCATCAGCACGAACAGGAACAGCATCATCACCGCGCCGGTGTAGACCACCACCTGCACCACACCCAGGAACAGCGCACCCTGCGCGACATAGAAGATCGCCAGGATGATCATCGTCGTCGCCAGGAAGATCGCCGAATACATGGCCTTGGTGGCGAACACGACGCCGAGAGCACCGATCAGTGCGACCGCCCCCAGCACCCAGAACTGCACGGCCTCACCCGTGCTGGTCGCCGGGAGCGAAGCGAGCGGGACCGATGTCGACGTGCGGGTCAGCTCCGCGAGGAGCGTGGTGGTCACGAGTCCGCCCTCCCCACCAGGCGCCCCTCCTTCGACACCTCACCGCGGTAGTAGTTCTCCTCGGTGGAGTCCGGGGCCATCTCGTGTGGTGGCGCCTCGACCCCGGGCGCCAGCGGTGCCAGCAACCGGTCCTTCTCGTAGATGAGGTCGGCGCGGTTGTCGTCGGCGAGTTCGTAGTCGTTGGTCATTGTCAACGCCCGGGTGGGGCAGGCCTCGATGCACAGACCGCAACCGATGCACCGCAGGTAGTTGATCTGGTACACCCGGCCGTAGCGTTCGCCCGGCGAATACCGCTCTTCGTCGGTGTTGTCGGCACCCTCGACGTAGATCGCATCGGCCGGACACGCCCAGGCGCACAGTTCGCACCCGATGCACTTCTCCAGTCCGTCGGGATGCCGATTGAGTTGGTGGCGGCCGTGATAGCGAGGTGCGGTGGGTGTTTTCTGCTCGGGGTACTGCTCGGTGATGGTGGGCGAGAACATCGACGAGAACGTCACGCCCAGTCCGCTCATCGGCTTCATGAAATCAGGCATCGGTCGTCTCCTTGCGGGGATCGGGCGGCGGGGACATCGGACGCGCCGAGAGGACCTGACCGGGCAACGGGGGCACCGGGAACCCGCCGGCCATCGGATCGAATGCGGGCGGTTGTGCGGCGTTCTCGTCCTCTTCAACTTCCTTCGGCAGTCGCATCAACCGCCACACCGCGTACAACAGCAGCGCGGTCACCACGAGCCCCGCAGCCGCGGAGACCAGCGACCGCGCGAGGTCGTCGTCGTCGGAGGTGCCGATCGCCGCCCGGACCACGGCCACCACCATCACCCAGGTCAGCGAGATCGGGATGAGGACTTTCCAGCCCAGATTCATGAACTGGTCGTAGCGCAGCCGCGGGAGGCTGGTGCGCAACCAGATGAACACGAACAGGAACACCCAGACCTTGAGGGTGAACCACAGGATCGGCCACCAACCGGAGTTCGCCCAGTCGAACGCGCTCAGCGGCCACGGGGCCTGCCAGCCGCCGAGGAACAGTGTGGTGGCCAGCGCCGAGACGGTGACCATGTTGATGTACTCGGCGAGCATGAACATCGCGAACTTCAGCGAGCTGTACTCGGTGTGGAAACCACCGACGAGTTCGCCCTCGGCCTCCGGGAGATCGAAAGGTGCGCGGTTGGTTTCACCGACCATCGACACCGCGTAGATGACGAAGGACGGCAGCAACAGCAGCACATACCAGTGGTGTTCCTGTGCTGCCACGATGCCTGAGGTCGACATGGTGGCGGCGTCGAGGAACACCGCCGCGAACGTGAGGCCCATGGCGATCTCGTAAGAGATCACCTGAGCGGTGGAGCGCAGCCCGCCGAGCAGCGGATAGGTCGACCCCGAGGACCATCCGGCCAACACGATGCCGTACACCCCGACCGAGGTGATCGCGAGCACATAGAGGACACCGACCGGAAGGTCGGTGAGTTGCAGCGGGGTCTGATGCCCGAACACCGAGACCATGGGGCCGAAGGGGATCACCGCGAACGCCATCACGGCAGGGACCACCGCGATGATCGGAGCGGCGAGGTAGATCGGCTTGTCCACGCCGCTGGGGATGATGCCCTCCTTGAGGGCGAGCTTCACACCATCGGCCAGACTCTGCAACAGTCCACGAGGCCCCACCCGGTTGGGTCCGATCCGGGTCTGCATGCGCGCCATGATCTTTCGCTCGATGAGGATCGCGGCGAGTGGATTCGCCACGAGGAACGCGAACACCGCCAGCGCCTTGAGCCCGATGAGCCACCACGGGTCCTGACCGAAGTCGGCGAGCGTGGGGAAGGTCATGACACCTCCTCGACCGTCGCGATGGTGACGACGTCACCGGCCTGCGCTCGCAGGTCCGCGGTCACCGACGCGCCCGGTGAGTTCATCGGCACCCAGACCACACCGTCGACCATCTCGGTGATCTGCAACGGCAACACGATCGCGCCGCGGGTGGTACCGACCTCGACGGGCGAGTCGTCGGCGGCACCGATTCCCGCTGCGGTGGCCGCCGACATGCGGACGACGGGGGTGCGGGCCGTCCCGGCGAGATGCGGCTCACCGTCCTGGAGGCGCCCGTCATCGAGGAGCATGCGCCACGTGGCGAGCACGGCCCGACCGGTCTCGGCCGTCGGCCGATGCGGCGGCACGGCGACGTCGGGCGACGGTGGTCGCAGTCCGCGCCAGGGCCCGAGTCGTTCGAGGTCGGCACGGATCGTCGCGGTGTCAGCGCACCGGATGTCGACGCCCATCTGACGGGCGAGAGCGTCGAGGACCCGATGGTCGGGCAACGTTCCGACCTCCGGCAGGGCCGTGCCGAACGGGCGGGCGCGGCCCTCCCAGTCGAGGTACATTCCCGACTTCTCCGGTGCCGCCGCAACCGGCAGCACCACATCGGCGCGGTCGGTGACGGCGCTGCGTCGGATCTCCAGGCTCACCACGACATCGGCCTCGGCCACGGCGGCGATGGCTGCGGCCGGGTCGGGGAGGTCGGCGAGCTCCACCCCGCCCACCAGCAGTGCCGACAGTTCCCGCCGGGCCACCGCCGCGACGATGGCAGCGGTGTCGCGGCCGGGCGTGCTCGGCAGATCGGCGACCTGCCAGGCCATCGCGATCTCGGTGCGCGCGGACAGATCGGCGACGGGCCGGCCACCCGGGAGCAGGTTGGGTGCGGCACCCACCTCCAGTGCGCCGCGTTCACCGGCTCGACGCGGGATCCATGCCAGCCGTGCCCCGGTCCGTTCGGCCAGGCGCACCGCGGCGCTCAGCCCTCCGGGTGTCCCGGCCAACCGCTCGCCGACGACGATGACCGATCCCGGCGCGGCGACCGCGTCGATGGCGGCAGCGGAATCCAGTACCGCAGCTTCATCTCCCGGCACGGTGGGTAACAGGTGGCCCGCGAGCTTGCGGACGCCGGGACTGGGCAGGGCGGCGATCGCGGTGACCCGTTGGTTGCGGGTGCGCACGGCGCGCCGGAGGCGGAGGAAGACCATGGGTGACTCCTCCTCCGGCTCGAAGGCCACCAGCAGCACGGCCGGTGCCGTATCGAGGTCGCGGTAGGTGATGTCGTCGGGTCGGGCCGCGACCTGTGCGGCGAGGAAGTCGGCCTCCTCGCCGCTGTGCACTCGCGCACGGAAATCGATGTCGTTGGTGTCCAGGGCGACCCGGGCGAATCGGGCGTAGGCGTAGGCGTCCTCGGCGGTGAGCCGGCCTCCGGCCAGCACTCCGGTGCGGCCGCGTGCCGCCGACAGCATCTGGGCGGCGTGGCGTAGCGCGTGGGCCCACGACACGCCTCGGAGCTCACCGTCGGCGCCGCGGATCATCGGCGCGGTGATCCGGTCGTCGGCGTTCGCGTAGGCGAACGCCCAGCGCCCCTTGTCGCAGTTCCATTCCTGATTGACCTCGGGATCGTCGCCGGCCAGGCGACGCAACACCGTGCCGCGTCGGTTATCGGTACGTTGGGCGCAGCCGCTGGCGCAGTGTTCGCAGACCCCGGGTGTCGACACCAGGTCGAAGGGCCGCGCACGGAATCGGTATGCGGCACCGGTGAGGGCACCGACCGGACAGATCTGCACCGTGTTGCCCGAGAAGTACGACTCGAACGGTTCGTCCTGGTAGATCGACACCTGCTGCAACGCACCGCGATCGGCGAGGTCGATCAGCGGGTCGCCGGCGACCTGGTCGGAGAACCGTGTGCAACGTGCACACAGGACGCATCGTTCCCGGTCGAGCAGGACCTGCGAGGACAGCGGGACCGGTTTGGTGAAGGTCCGCTTGGTGCCGGTGAACCGGGAGTCGCCCCGTCCCGAGGACATCGCCTGGTTCTGTAGCGGACATTCACCGCCCTTGTCGCACACCGGACAGTCGAGCGGATGGTTGATGAGCAGCAGCTCCATGACGCCGCGCTGAGCCTTCTCCGCGACCTCGGAGCTGCGCTGGGTGTGCACCACCATGCCGTCGGTGACCACCGTGGTGCACGAGGCCAGCGGTTTGCGCTGACCCTCCACCTCCACGAGACACTGCCGGCAGGCGCCGACCGGGTCGAGCAGCGGGTGATCGCAGAATCGCGGGATCTGGGTGCCGATCAGCTCGGCGGCCCGGATCACCAGAGTTCCTTTCGGTACCACGATCTCGGCGCCGTCGATGGTGACCGTCACCAGATCGGGTCGTTGTTCGGTGGTGGGTTCGTCGACGGCGGTCATCGGTCACCTCCCGACTCGGAGTCGGCGTAGAGCGTTGATCGGTGCGGATCGAACGGGCAGCCGCCCTCGAAGTGGGCGAGGTACTCGTCGCGGAAATGCTCCAACGACGACACGATGGGACTGCCCGCGCCATCGCCGAGCGCACAGAACGACTTTCCCACGATGCTGTTGGTGACATCGGTGATGGTGTCGAGATCGGCGGCAGTACCCGCGCCGGCCTCGATTCGTGCCAGCAACTGCACGAGCCAATAGGTGCCCTCCCGGCACGGGGTGCATTTGCCGCACGACTCGTGGGCATAGAACTCGGTCCAACGCAGTACGGCGCGGACCACACACGTCGTCTCGTCGAAGATCTGCAGCGCTTTGGTGCCCAGCATCGAACCGGCCGCGCCCACCCCCTCGTAGTCGAGGGGGACATCGAGATGCTCGGCGGTGAGGATCGGCGTCGACGATCCCCCGGGTGTCCAGAATTTCAGCTCGTGACCGGCGCGCACCCCACCGGCGCGCTCGAGCAGCTCACGCAATGTGATCCCCAGCGGCGCCTCGTACTGGCCGGGGCGGGCCACATGCCCCGACAGCGAGTACAGCGTGAATCCAGGCGACTTCTCGGTGCCCATCGAGCGGAACCAGTCGACACCGTTGCGGATGATCGGCGGCACACTGGCTATCGATTCGACGTTGTTGACCACCGTCGGACTGGCATAGAGACCTGCGACCGCGGGAAACGGTGGCCGCAACCGTGGTTGGCCGCGCCTGCCTTCCAGCGAGTCCAGCAGTGCGGTCTCCTCACCGCAGATGTAGGCGCCGGCGCCGGCATGCACCACCAATTCCAGGTCGAAGCCTGATCCGAGGATGTCGAAGCCGAGATAGCCTGCGGTGTAAACCTCCTCGACCGCCGAGCGGAGTCGGCGCAGCACCGAGGCCACTTCGCCGCGAAGGTAGATGAAGGCGTGCGCGGCGCGGATCGCGTAGGCGGCGATGATCGCACCCTCGATGAGCGAGTGCGGTGACGCCAGCATCAGCGGGATGTCCTTGCAGGTGCCCGGTTCGGATTCGTCGGCGTTGACCACGAGATAGTGAGGGCGCGGATCGGGGGAGTCGGGATCGGTCGGGTCGGTCTGCGGGATGAACGACCACTTCATGCCTACCGGGAATCCGGCACCACCGCGTCCCCGCAGCCCGGATGCCTTGATGGTGTCGATGAGGTCGTCCGGCTGCTGTTGCAGCGCGCTACGCAACGCCGCGTACCCGTTGTGGGACTCGTAGCTTCGGAGTGTCCAGGATTCGGGTTCGTCCCAATAGCGGCTCAGGACAGGAGTTTCGGCAGGGTCGGTGCCGGTCGACAGCGCGGTCATGCGTCACCCCCGTCTTCGGGTAACCCGGCGAGCAGCCGAGCGGTCCGTCGGAAACTGCACACAGTACCGGTGGATCGCGTGGGGGTGACCGCGACACCTGCCCGCAGATCCTCGACGAGTTCCACACTGCCCGCAGGGGTCTGGTTGTCGAAGAACTCCCAGTTGACCATCACCACCGGCGCGAAGTCACAGGCCGCGTTGCATTCGACGTGTTCGAGGGTGATGCGTCCGTCGGCAGTGGTGTCCCCGGGCGAGATACCCAGGTGGTCGCGCAGCGCGGCCAGGATCTCGTCGCCGCCCATCACCGCGCAGAGCGTGTTGGTGCACACCCCGACGAGGTACTCGCCGGTGGCCGACCGGCGGTACATCGAGTAGAAGGTGGCAACCGCGGCGACCTCGGCGGCGGTGAGTCCCAGTTGTGCGGCACAGAATTCCACGCCGGCCCGAGTGATCTGCGCGTCCTGGGATTGCACCAGATGCAGCAGGGGCAACAACGCCGAACGTGGCTGTGGATACCGTTCGATGATGCCGGCGGCGTCGGCCGCCAGCCGGGTGCGCACCTCGTCGGCGTAGTGGTCGGGGCCGTCGAAGCGGATAGTCGGATGCGGTTGCGGCGGCAGGACCACCGCACCCTGGCCGGGATGCTCTCCCTGCTCGGTCGGCGCGGTCAGATCCACGAACACCGGGTCACTCATCGGTCGACCCCTCCCATCACCGGATCGATACTGGCGACCGCGGTGATCACGTCGGCCACCATGCCGCCCTCGCACATCGCCGCCACCGCTTGCAGATTCGTGAACGACGGATCGCGGTAGTGCACCCGGTAAGGGCGTGTGCCCCCATCGGAGACCATGTGCACGCCCAGTTCGCCCCGGGGCGATTCGACGGGCACGTAGCACTGTCCGGCCGGCACCCGCATGCCTTCGGTCACCAGCTTGAAGTGGTGGATCAACGCTTCCATGGATGTGCCCATGATCTTCGCGATGTGCTCGGGCGAGTTACCGAGCCCGTCGGGCCCCAATGCCAGGTCGGCCGGCCAGGCGATCTTGCGGTCGGCGACCATCACCGGGCCGGGTCGCAGACGGTCGAGGCATTGCCGTGCGATCCGCACGGATTCCTGCATCTCCTTGACCCGGATCAGGTACCGGCCATACGAGTCGCACGTGGTGTCGGTGATCACGTCGAACTCGTAGTTCTCGTAGCCGCAATAGGGTTGGGACTTGCGCAGGTCGTGTGGCAGGCCGGTGGACCGCAGGACCGGGCCGGTGATCCCGAGCGCCATACACCCGGTGAGGTCGAGATAGCCGACGCCCTGGGTGCGGGCCTTCCAGATGTAATTCTCGTTGAGTAGGTCCTCGAGTTCACCGAGTCGAGCCGGCAGGATATCGAGCAACTCGCCTACCTTGTCCGCCGCGTCTTCGGGCAGATCCTGGGAGACGCCGCCCGGCCGGATGTAGGCGTGGTTCATCCGCAGGCCGGTGATGTATTCGAAGATGTCGAGGATCATCTCGCGTTCCCGGAAACCGAGGAACATCGCGGTGACCGCGCCGAGTTCCATTCCGCCGGTGGCGAGTGCGACGAGGTGCGAGGAGATCCGGTTGAGTTCCATCAGCAATACCCGGATGACGCTGGCACGTTCTGGGACGTCGTCGGTGATGCCCAGCAGGCGTTCCACACCCAGGCAGTAGGCGGTCTCGTTGAAGAACGGCGACAGGTAGTCCATCCGGGTCACGAAGGTGACCCCCTGCATCCAGGTTCGGTACTCGAGATTTTTCTCGATGCCGGTGTGTAGGTAGCCGATTCCGCACCGGGCCTCGGTGACGGTTTCGCCCTCGATCTCCAGGATCAGCCGCAGCACTCCGTGGGTGGAGGGATGCTGTGGACCCATGTTGACCACGATGCGTTCGTCGCCGGGCTGGGCTTCGGCCCGTTCGCGGACGGCGGTGACGATCTCGTCCCAGTCCTGACCGGAGACCGTGTAGGTCTGGGTGGCACGCACGTCGTCGGGATGGGAGTTGGGCGTGTTGTCATCGGTGGTGGTCATCAGTTGTAGGACCTCCGCTGATCAGGGGGTGCGATACGGGTCCCCTTGTACTCCACCGGAACTCCACCGAGCGGGTAATCCTTGCGCTGGGGATGGCCCTGCCAGTCGTCGGGCATCTCGATACGGGTCAGCGAGCGGTGGCCGTCGAAGACGATGCCGAAGAAGTCGTAGGTCTCGCGCTCGTGCCAGTCGTTGGTCGGGTAGATGTCGGTGAGCGTGGGAATGTGCGGATCCGAGTCGGGGGCGGCGACCTCGAGGCGCACTCGACGATTGTGGGTGATCGACGCCAGCGGATACACCGCGTGCAGTTCCCGGTCGTGATCATCGGGGTAGTGGACACCGTTGACGCCCAGGCACAGTTCGAACCGCAGCGCGTCGCGGTTACGCAGCGTCAGCGCCACCGGTCGCAGGTGTTGTCTGCGCACGTGGACGGTCATCTCATCGCGGAAGATCACCACCTTCTCGACGGCCTCGTCGTAGCCGGGCGCACGCGCGGACATCTCGGCCAGACCTGCTGCCAGTTCGTCGGCAATCTCGTCGAAATACCCGCCGTACGGGCGGGTGGAACTGCCGGGCAGGGTGACGGCTTGGACGAGTCCGCCATAGCCGGAGGTGTCGCCGCTGCCGTGCACCCCGAACAAGCCCTTGCGGATGCCGATCTGTTCCGGGCCGGTCTGCTCCGCGCGGCTCATGTCGCCCGCCGCCTTGGGTGCCCGGGGTTCGGTCATCGCAGCAGGCCCTTCATCTCGATCGTCGGTTTCGCCTGCAGCGCTGCCTGTTCGGCAGCCCAGATGGCTTGTTCGCGGTTGACGCCGAGCGGCATCTGCTGGATCTGTTCATGCAGCTTCAGGATGGCGTGCAGCAGCATCTCCGGCCGCGGGGGGCAGCCGGGAAGGTAGATGTCCACGGGCACTACGTGGTCGACACCCTGCACGATCGCGTAGTTGTTGAACATGCCGCCCGACGAAGCGCAAACACCCATCGCTAGTACCCATTTGGGCTCGGTCATCTGGTCGTAGATCTGCCGCAACACCGGTGCCATCTTCTGGCTGACCCGACCGGCGACGATCATCAGGTCGGCTTGTCGGGGCGAGGCCCGGAACGCCTCCATCCCGAAACGGGCGAGATCGTAGCGACCCGATGTGGTGGCCATCATCTCGATGGCGCAACAGGCCAGGCCGAAGGTGGCCGGCCACAGGGAACCCTTGCGCATGAACCCGGCCAGATCCTCGACGGTGCTCAACAGGAACCCGCTCGGCAGTTTCTCCTCGAGTCCCATCGGCGACACCTCCTCACGTGTAGCGACGTTCCCGGTACCGCCCGGCGTCGGGCGCGCACCGAGATCGTGGTCATTCCCAGGCGAGCCCTCCGCGTCGCCATTCGTAGGCGTAGGCCACCGAAACGTTGACGATGAACAGCGCCATGGCCGCGAGACCGAACCAGCCGAGGAGGTCGAAGGCGACCGCCCACGGGTAGAGGAAGACGATCTCGATGTCGAAGATGATGAACAGCATCGCGGTGAGGTAGTACTTCACCGGGATACGTTGGACGGCCCGCTCGGTGATCCGTGATGCGGTGAGCACGCCGCCGGTCGAGTCGTCGCCGGCGGGCGTCAGAGCGTGTGATTCGGTGTGCGGTTCGATGCCGCACTCGTAGGGCTCGAGTTTGGCGCGGTTGTACCGTTTCGGTCCGATCAACATCGCAACGCCAACTGAAAAGACCGCGAACGCCACAGCAATTGCCCCGAGGACCATGATCGGGACGTAGGCGTTCATATCGTGACGGCCTCCCCACAGTCGGAGTCACATGTGAGCTGTGACACAAAGCCTACTAGCGGGGGAGCCGCCCTTGTCAGGGTTTCTGGAGTTCGGCGTTTCGGAGCAGGTCGACGAGGGTGGTGGACAACGCGATCGGGTCCACCGGGAGGGTCGCGGTGGCGTCGGCCCGCGACCAGTCGGCCAGCCAGCGGTCATCGGCGCGACCGAGCAACAGCAGGATCGGCGGACACGGGTCGATCTCGTCACGCATCTGTTTGGCGATGCCCATGCCGCCGGCGGGCGCGGCCTCACCGTCGAGGATGGCGACGTCGATCGCGCCGGCATCGAGCTGCGCGAACACCATCGGGGCGGTGGCCACCTCCACGAAGCTGAGCTCGGGGAGCGCGGGATCGGGGTTGCCGCCGAGCGCACCGAGGACCGCCGCGCGGGTGTCGGAATGGTCCGAATACACCAGAACTCGCAGCACCACCGCGGGATCGCCATCCGGACGGCGCAGCGAGTGCTTCTCGTCGCGGCCGGGGTCTGTCACGTCGAGCACATTACCGCTCAGGCAGCCTCGGAGGCGTCCGAAACCCCGTAGGCACCCCGACCATTGATTCGGGGGTGATCTCGATACGCGACCTCGCCTGGCGGCTCGGTGGCTACTCGATCAGCGTGTGGTGGCCACCCGCCGGTGGGGGGTGTGTGAGTGGGCGTGTGGTGGCTCGCCCGCCGGTGGGGGGTGTGTGAGTGGGCGTGTGGTGGCTCGCCCGCCGGTTGGGGGGTGTGTGAGTGGGCGTGTGGTGGCTCGCCCGCCGGTTGGGGGGTGTGTGAGTGGGCGTGTGGTGGCGCGCCCGCCGGTTGAGGGGTGTGTGCGAGCTTGCGGGGTGGGTCTCGCCCGCTGGTCGAGTAGCGGCGTGCGAGCTCGCGAGCCCGCCGCGTATCGAGACCCTCGTCAGTGCTCGGTGGAGAACCCGACCCGGCGCCGATGATTGTCCAGCGCGAGCGCGACGAGCTGATCGATGAGGTCGGGGTAGCTGATCCCGGTGGCCTCCCACAGCTTCGGATACATCGAGGCCGGCGTGAAGCCCGGGATGGTGTTGACCTCGTTGAGGAGCCAGCCGCGGCCCTCGGCCTCATAGAAGAAATCGACACGTGCCATCCCCGCGCAGCGCAACGCGGTAAACGCCTTGGCCGCCAGTTCTCGGACCTCGCGGGTGACATCGTCGGGCAGGTCGGCAGGGATCACCAGCTGCGCGGCACCTGTGACGTACTTGTCCTCGTAGTCGTAGAACTCACTGCCCGGCACGATCTCTCCGGGCACCGACGCCTCCGGGGCGGCATTGCCGAGAACCGCCACCTCCACCTCGCGGGCGGTGACCGCCTCCTCGATGATCACCACATCGTCGTAGCGCAGCGCGAGGTCGACGGCCTTGTCGAGTTCGGCGGCGTCGTGGGCCTTGGTGATGCCCACCGACGAGCCGAGGTTGGCGGGTTTGACGAACACCGGCAGCCCGAGCTCGGCCACCGCGCGGGTGACGATCTCGTTCGGGTCGTCGATACCGTCGCGGAACTCGACCCAGCGGCACTGTGGGATTCCGGCCTGCTCGGCGACGATCTTGGCCATCGCCTTGTCCATGCACAGCGCCGACGAGAGCACGCCCGCACCCACGTAAGGGACCTTGAACAGCTTCAACATGCCCTGGATGGTGCCGTCCTCGCCGTGCGGCCCGTGCAGCAGCGGGAGTACCACGGTGATCGCCTGATCGGTGCCCTCGCCGCGGATCGCAGCGAGGGGCTCCACCTCGGTACCGGCCGGTTCGAGTCGTTCGGGTAGGTCGCTGCCCTCGGCCAGCGCCGCTATCGCCTTGTCGTTGCGCAGCCACGTCCCCGACTTGGTGATGCCGATCGGCACCAGGTCGTACTTGCTGCGGTCGGCGGCGGCCAAGACGTGGGCGGCGGTCACACACGAGACGTCGTGTTCGGCGGACACGCCGCCATAGAGGACGACCAGACGCAGCAGGGGTGAGGCCATGGCCCACACCATACGTCGACGATGTCGTACGAGTCGTCTGGGTTTGTCCTCCTCGGGTATGTGGCGGTCGGCGGCGAGCCTTGTAGCGTTGCGGTGTGCAATTCAGGGCGAGCGAGATCGCGGCTGCGGTCAATGGGCGGCTGGTCGGCGATGACGTGGAGATCTCCGGGGTCGGCATCGACTCCCGGAGCGTGCAGGCCGGGCAGCTGTTCGTGCCGGTCGTGGCCGCCCGCGACGGGCACGAGTTCGTGTCGTCGGCGCAGTCGGCGGGTGCCGCGGCGTACCTGAGCTCCGAGGGCAGCCTGCCGCACGTCTCATTGCCGGCGATCACCGTCACCGACACCGCCGCGGCGTTGGCCGATCTCGGTGCTGCGGCCCGCGATCGCCTGCCCGACCGGGTCGTCGGGGTGACCGGGTCGGTCGGCAAGACCTCCACCAAGGATCTGCTGGCCGGGGCGCTGGCCACCACGTTCCGTGCCACCGCGAGCGAGAAATCGTTCAACAACGAGCTCGGGCTGCCGCTGACCCTGGCCAACGCCCCGGCCGACACCGAGGCTGTCGTGGTCGAGATGGGCGCCCGCGGCATCGGCCACATCGACCTGCTGTGTTCGATCGCGCGGCCCACCGTCGGGGTTGTCACCCGCGTCGAGGGTGTGCACCTGGAACTGTTCGGCGACATCGATGCGGTCGCGCGCGCCAAAGGCGAGCTCGTCGAGGCGTTGCCGGTCGATGGCCTCGCTGTCCTCAACGCCGACGACGAGCGGGTGGCCGCCATGGCCGAGCGCACCGACGCGGGCGTGCTGACCTTCGGACTCGGTTCGACAGCCGATGTCCGCGCCTCGGACGTGGTCCTTGACGACGAGCTGCGCGCGTCCTTCCGGCTGCACACCCCGTGGGGTGATGCCGACATCGCACTCGGTGCTCGTGGCGAGCATCAGGTGCCCAATGCGCTGGCCGCGGTCGCCGCCGCCGGCTGGCTCGGTGTGCCGGTGGGTCGGATGGCCGACGGCCTGCGCGGTGCGAGTCTGTCCGGACTTCGCATGGACCTCGTCACCTCGGCCGCCGGGGTGCTGGTGCTCAACGATGCCTACAACGCCAACCCCACCTCGATGGCCGCGGCCCTGCGGTCGCTGGCGGTGCTCGATGCCGGGCGCCGGGTGGCCGTGCTCGGCACGATGGGGGAGCTCGGTGCCGGTTCGGCGGCAGCGCATTTGTCGGTCGCCGAGCAGGCACGTGACCTCGGCGTCGAGGTGATCGCCGTCGACGCCCCCGATTACGGTGAGTCCGCCCGCCACGTCCCCGACATCGACAGTGCCGTCGCCGCCCTCGCCGACCTCGAGGCCGGGGACGCGGTGCTGGTGAAGGCCAGCCGTGCCGCGGCGCTCGAGCGGGTCGCGCAGGCGTTGCTGGGCTGAGGAAGCCGCGGTCGGGTGATTTCGATACGGCCTCGCCCAGGGGCTCGGCCTACTCAATCACCAGCGTGAGGCGGCTCGCGGAGGTGTGTGCCCTACTCGATCACCAGCATGGGGCGGCTCGCGGAGGTGTGTGCCCTACTCGATCACCAGCATGGGGCGGCTCGCGGAGGTGTGTGCCCTCCTCGATCACCAGCGTGAGGCGGCTCGCGGAGGTCGCGCTCCCTCGCTCCGGGGAGCCAAACTGGTGATCGAGACATCCCTGAAGGTTTGATGTCAAGCCGCGGCGGGGGTTTGGTCCTTCCATGCGGTGGCGGGGTCGTAG
>NZ_JAZARS010000017.1:0-138356 GCF_036233855.1 Gordonia sp. Z-3 | reverse complement strand
CATCCTCAATAACGCGCCAAGGTGGTCCCATGCTCGTGGCAATCCAGGTGGCCCCATAGCGGTGGCAAATGACACCGGTTGTGGCCCTCAATGATCGAGCCACCACCACGCGAGCCCCTCCCCTCGGTGATCGAGTAGCCGCGAGCGAGCGCAGCGAGCCCGCGGCGTATCGAGATCACGTTCCCCGAACACCGACCCCCACCACCTGCCCCCTTGAGGAACGACCAAGGAACGAGGGAGTGTCACGAACGACCACGCCCGATAGACGAACGAAATCGCTTCGATGAACACCAGATGAACATCTGACGCCACCATGGAAACTCCCACGTCGATTCCGACATTTCAGACACCCGGGCATTAGGCTGACGCGTCGCGCGAACCACAGAATTATCACCATGACCGGCGAAATGCTGATTTTGGTGCTGTTGGTGATCACCGCACTCGGGTTCGACTTCACCAACGGATTCCACGACACCGGAAACGCCATGGCGACCTCCATCGCCACGGGCGCGCTCAAGCCGAAAGTGGCCGTGGGCCTCTCGGCGATCCTCAACCTCGTCGGCGCCTTTCTCTCAGTCGAGGTGGCCGCCACCATCACCAAGGATGTGCTCAACATCCAGCAGACCTCCGGCGACGGGTCGGGCGAGCTCATCGGCGGCATCACGCCGACGACGGGCCTGCTGATCATCTTCGCCGGCCTCATCGGCGGCATCCTGTGGAATCTGTTCACCTGGCTGTTCGGGCTGCCGTCGAGTTCTTCGCATGCCCTGTTCGGCGGCCTCATCGGTTCGGGTATCGCCGCGATCGGCATGTCCGGCATCAACTGGCACGGGGTGTTCGCCAAGATCATCGTCCCCGGTCTGCTCGCCCCGGTGATCGCCTGCCTGGTCGCCACCTGCGGCACGTGGATGGTCTTCGCCATCACCAAGCGGATCGCCGAGAGCCGCAAGGAAGAAGGTTTCCGCTACGGCCAGATCGCCAGCGCCTCACTGGTGTCGCTCGCACACGGCACCGGCGACGCGCAGAAGACGATGGGTGTCATCGCGATGGCCCTGATCGTCACCGGTCACCTCGAATCCTCCAGCGTGGAGCACGGTCTGCCGTTCTGGATCGTGTTCAGCTGTGCCGGCATGATCGCGCTGGGCACCTACCTCGGCGGCTGGCGCATCATCCGCACCCTGGGCAAGGGCCTGGTGGAGATCAGCTCGCCGCAGGGCATGGCCGCCGAGGCGTCGTCGGCGGCGATCATCCTCACCTCCAGCGCCGCCGGCATGGCCCTGTCCACCACACAGGTCGCCACCGGATCGATCCTCGGTTCGGGTGTCGGCAAGAAAGGCGCGCAGGTCCGATGGGCGGTCGCCGGACGGATGGCCGTCGCCTGGATCACCACCCTGCCGGCCGCCGGCGCCGTCGGCGCGATCTGCTACCTGATCGCCAACCTGCTCGGCAACGTCACCGGCGCCATCGTCATCTTCGCGATCCTGATCGCCGCATCGGCCTACATGTACTGGCGCGCACAGCAGAACAAGGTCGACTCGAGCAACGTCAACGCCGACTGGGACGAATCGACCAACTCGATCATCCCTGCCGAGACGGCCGCGGCCGACACCCCCAAGACTCCGACCGCCTGACGGCCTCGACGCCACCTCTGAAAGGACTTCCCCGATGGACATCGTCGAATCGATCGGCAAGGTGCTGGTCGTCGGCCTGCTGTTCGGCGCCGGGCTGCCCGCGCTGTTCGCCTTCGGTCTGCGCTTCCACGCCGAGGGTGCCACCGAGACCAACGCCGACGGCACTGTGACGCCGGGCAATCCGGCGCTACGCGCGGCCGGTTACGTGATCTTCGCGGTGGTCCTGCTCATCATCGCCACCGCGCTGCTGTGGATCACCCGCCAGACCATCTACTACTACTTCGACATCAAGATCTTCCCGTTCGGCTACAAGTGACGACCTGATCCACCGACCCGGAGGTTCCACCACTCATGTCCGACGGCACATCGCTGTTCGAATCCGCCATCAATTGGGTTCGTCAGGGCTATCCCGAGGGCATTCCGCCCACGGAGTTCCCGCCGTTGCTGGCGCTGCTGGTGCGGGTTCTCGACGAGCGGCAGGTGACCGACGTGGTGCTGGAGCTCGGCCGCGACCGCGACGGCGACCCGCTCACCGAGGACCGCATCGCCGCGGCGATCACCTCGGTCATCGACGAGAAGCCCTCGGAGGCAGAGATCAATCAAGTGGCATCGCGTCTGGCCGCCGCCGGCTGGCCGCTCGCCGCGACCAGCGACCGCTGACCGCCCTAGAATTGCCCTCGTGGACCGACCACAATTCCTGCAGCGCGTCATCGAATGGCTGCGCGCCGGCTACCCCGATGGTGTGCCGCAGGGTGACTACATCCCGCTGGTGGCGCTGTTGCGCCGGCAACTGTCCGACGACGAGGTGGCCCAGGTCGCCGATGCACTGATCACCGACGCCCCGGCCAACGGTGATCCGATCTCGAAGGTCGACGCCGCGGTGAAGATCATCGAGATCACCCAGGAGATGCCGCACGAAGACGACATCGCCCGCGTCCGCGATCATCTCGAGGCCTCCGGCTGGCCCTTCGACGACTCCCCGCTCACCCCACCCGCCGCTCCTGACGATGAGCCCGGTGAGCAGCCCTGAAAACGCTCCGCTCCCTCCACCTTCCGGCACGACCCGACGTTCTCGACCGTCGCGGCGACCTCGCCGCGATCCTCGACGGCTCGGCCGCCTACGTCCCGGTCCCCGACGACCCGCTCGACACCGCCACACTGCGTGACGCTCTCGGCGTCGACGACCCGATCGCCGACGACATCTCGCTGGTGATCTCGACGTCGGGCACCACCGGCACACCCAAGGGCGCCCAGCACACCGCGGCCACCCTCACCGCCTCCGCGCAGGCCACCGCCACCCACCTCGGCGGCCCCGGCAACTGGCTGCTCGCACTCGCCCCCCACCACATCGCCGGATTACAGGTCCTGTTGCGCGGCTTGGCCGCCGGCTTCACACCCACCGTCCTCGACGTCACCGACGGCTTCGACCCCGACGCCTTCGCGGACGCCCTCGACGCCCTCGACGGCCCGCGCCGCTACACCTCACTCGTGCCCACCCAGCTGATCAAGGTCCTCGACAACCCGCGCGCCACCACGGCCCTCGCCGCTGCCGACGCCCTCCTCGTGGGCGGCGCCGCCACCCCGGTCCCGTTGCTGCACAGGGCAGTCGATGCCGGCATCCCCATCGTGCGCACCTACGGCATGAGCGAAACCGCCGGCGGATGCGTTTACGACGGCGTTGCGCTGAACGGCGTGACGATTCGCATCGACGACCCCAACCCCGACGGCGTCGGCCGGGTACTCCTCGGCGGCCCGATGATCGCGCACGGCTACCGTAACCGCCCCGACCATCCCGCCTTCGCCGAACCGGGCTGGTTCCGTACCGACGACCTCGGCCGCGTCGACGATCAGGGCGTACTGGCCATCGTCGGCCGCGCCGACGAAGCGATCAGCACCGGCGGTCTGACCGTGGTGCCGCAGGTGGTGGAGGCCGTCATCCTCGACGACCCGGCCGTGCGTGAATGCGCCGTCGTCGGCCTGCCCGATGAGCGGCTCGGCGAAAAGGTGGTCGCCTTCGTCGTCGCCGCCGGCACCATCGACTCAGCGAGGATCCGGGGCGCGGTCGCCGAACGACTCGACCGCTACGCCGCACCGCGCGAGGTGATCGAGCTCGACGAACTCCCCACCCGTGGTCCGGGGAAGGTCGACCGGCGGGCGTTGCGGGCGCGGTTCTCAGACCAGTGAGGTGAACGTGCCGGAAACCAGAACGTTCAACTCACTCGGTCACGACGCCGGCCGGTGAGCGGCTCGTTAGTACCCGACGGTTTGGCCCCACCCCACCGTGGGCATTCGGTTCGCAACGGTTTCGCACGCAAAGGTGCCCGCGATTCCGCTGCCAGCCCCGCTCACCACCGCCAGAGAGGCCATCCGATGTCGACCGATGCCATCGTGCTGCTGAAAGACGACCACAAGCAGATCAAGAAACTGTTCAACGACTTCCGCAAGGCGGGTCCGAACGCGACGAAGACCAAGGGCGACATCGTCTCGAAGATCATCGAGGCGCTGACCGTGCACACGTACATCGAGAACGAAGGGATGTATCCGGCCGTCCGCAAGGCCGTCCCCGACGTCGAAGGCGACATCCTCGAGTCCTACGAGGAGCACCACGTCGCGGACCTGCTGGTGATGGAGCTCATGACGATGAAGCCCGACGATGAGCGCTTCGACGCCAAGACCACCGTCCTCATCGAGAACGTCGAGCATCACATCGAAGAGGAAGAATCTGAGTGGTTTCCCGAGGTCCGCAAGGCGCTGGGCCGAAAGGAACTCCAGCAGATCGGCGAGGAGATGCTCGAACTGAAGAAGAAGGCGCCGCACTCGCCGGCACAGCCATCCGCACTGAAGAAGACAATCGACGCCGTCATCAAATAGGCGCGCGGAGCAGTGAGGTGAACGTGCAGGAAACCGGTACGTTCACCTCACTGCGCGCCAGTGGTTGAGAGCCCCCCTTCTCGGGTACAACTGTGCGTGTCCCCTGCCGCGAGAAAGCGACGACACATCATGCGCGATTTCACCTGCCACAACTGTGGTCAGCGTCTGTCCTTCGAGAACAGCAAATGCCTCAACTGCGGCAAACCACTGGGTTTCTGGCTCGAGACCCGAACCATCTACAACCTCGACGAGAAAGAGCGCACCGAGATCGACGGCACGCTGGTCGAGCGGTGTGAGAACACAAAAGTCGCGCAGTGCAACTGGCTGGTCGCGTGGTCCGGCACCCCCACCCTGTGTGAGTCGTGCCGGCTGACCCGGACGCTTCCTCCGGAGACCGACATCGAGGCCCGCGCCGAGTACGGCCGCGCCGAGACCGCCAAACGACGGCTCGTGCTGGAGCTCGACGAACTCAAACTGCCGATCACCGGTCGCGACGAGGATGCGCAGACCGGCCTGGCCTTCGACCTGCTATCGAGCGCCGAGCAGTCGGTGATCACCGGCCACGACAACGGGCTGATCACCCTCGACCTCGCCGAGGGCGACGACGTGCACCGCGAGAAGCTGCGGGTGCAGCTCGAGGAGCCCTACCGCACCCTGCTCGGCCACTTCCGCCATGAAATCGGGCACTACTACCAGCTCGTCCTCATCACCGACGACGTGCGCCCGAAATTCGAGGAGCTGTTCGGCAACCCCGACGACGACTACCAGGCGGCGCTGGACCGCCACTACTCCGAGGGCGCGCCCGACGGCTGGCCGCAGACCTACGTGTCGTCGTACGCGACGATGCACCCGGCCGAGGATTTCGCCGAGACCTTCGCGCACTATCTGCACATCCGCGACACCCTCGACACCGCCGCCGCCTTCGCCATGGCGCCGGCCGGCTCCACCCTGGACAGCGTGTTACCCGGCGACGTCGGCTTCGAACAGCTCATCGGCTGGTGGCTGCCGCTGACCTGGGCGCTCAACCAGATCAACCGGTCGATGGGCCACCCGGACCTCTACCCGTTCGTGCTGCCGCCGGCGGTCCTGGACAAGATCCGCTTCGTACACAACCTGATGCCGTCGACCTGACGTCCCGAGTGAGGTGAACGTTCCGGTTTCCGGCACGTTCACCTCACGACTCATGTCCGATACACGTGCGCACGGTGGTCGATGTCGACGATCAGCACGGAGCGATTGTCATCGTCGATGCGCAGAAGGATCCGATAATCGCCACGACGCGCACTATGCAGACCCTCGAGCTCATTGCGTAGTGGCTTGCTCAGCCGCCGTGGATTCTCGGCGAGCGGGCCGGAGATGAACTCGATGACGGCGTGCGCGACGCGACCGAGAAGGCGCGCAAGGGCACGGCGGGCGGGTGAGGCGATGGCGACGTCGAACGGCTGCGGCGTCGAATCGCTCATCGTGGGGGAAGACCGTGCTCGGCGCGCAGGTCGTCGAGGGAGATGGTGTGCCCGGCTGCGTGCTCGTCATCGGCGCCGGCGACCGCATCGGCCGTTCCGCGCCGTGAGAGCCAGTGAATCGTCTCGTGCAGCGATTCGAGATCGTCAGCCGACATCAGCACCGCAGCGGGCTTGCCGTGCTTGGTGATCGTGATGATGTCGTGCGTCGACTCCGCGCTGTCGACGAGCGCGGAGAGCTTGTCCTTGGCCTCGCCCAGCGGCACAGTCGTCATCGCCTCATTTTAGCCACACTTCTGGCCTCACAGGAGGCACGAGTCGCCGCCCGACGTCCCGAGTGAGGTGAACGTTCCGGTTTCCGGCACGTTCACCTCACTGGAGTGAACGTTTGAACCCTCCACCGTCCTGGGTACTCTCTGCGCCGTCCTATTACCCCTGAATGACCCGCGCTGCGGGCTGGAGGTGTACAAGTGACCCACTCTGTCGCCACCGCGGGCCACGAAACCGCACCTGCCGCGCCACCCGGAGCCGACCACGCCGGGTGGCGGGAGCGTCTGGCCGGCCCCGCCGACACCTCGGGCCTGGCACGAGTGCAGCGCATCGTCGCCCGATTCATCGGCTGCGGACTGCTCGCACTCACCGTATGCCTGCTGCCGGTCGTCATAGACCGATCCGAACTCACCGCATGGTGGTGGCCGCTGGTGAGCGTGCTGCTGGTGGCGGCGCCGTCGACGGCCCTGGTGGTGGCCACGTATCGACCTCGTCCGCCGAACTTGACGGCCTTCGGGATTCTGCTGTGCGCAACCCTCACACTGGCGGTCGCATCGTGGTTTGTCGCGTGGAACGGCGACGTCGCGCCCGACAACTCCCGCTGGGCCGTCTGGATGATCCAGTTCATCGGCGTGCCCGGCCTGGTGTTGTCGCTGGCCGGCCATCACCGGTGGGCATTCTTCTACATTCTCGGCTCGACCCTGTTGGCGCACACCGCCAATCAGGTCGGCATCCACGGTCATCTGGAGCTGCAGATGTACCTCAACGCACTGCTCACCATCGCGCTGATCTGCGTGTTCCTCTCCATCACCGTGGTGACCCGACGCACCGCCGAGGTGCTCGACGAAGAACAAGCCGCCGCCATGCACGCCGCGTCGGCCTCGGCGGCATCGACCGCGCAAGAACAGGTTCGGGCGCGGTTTGCCGGCCTCACCCACGACCGGGTGATGGCCATTCTGCAGAGCGTGCATCGTGGCCGTCAGCACCCCGGGCTCGCCGCGCAGGCGTTCTCGGCGCTCGACGAACTCGACCATCGCGGCCACGGCGATCCATCCGATCACGGGGTCACCGCCGACGATTTCGGACGACGCATCTGTGCCGCAGTCGAATTCACCGACCCTGCCGCCGACTGCCAGGTGCACATCGATGCGGATGACGCTGCGCGGTACCCGGTCTCGGCGATGTCGGGAATCTTGGAGGCCACCTGTGAAGCGGTCCGCAACTGGCGACGTCACGCCGGCACCGCCAGCGCCTGCACGGTGACCTGCGAACTCACCACCGATCGTGCGCACGTATGCGTCGTCGACGACGGCCCGGGTTTCGATCCGGCTGCCGTCGCGCCGGAACGTCTGGGGCTGTTGACGGGCATCGTCGGACGGATGGACGCGCTGCCCGGCGCCCACGCACAGGTTCGCAGTGCGTCGGGCCACGGCACCACCATCGTCTTGGAGTGGGTGCGCGATGCCGCTCAGTGACTCCCCCGCACCGGCCCCGGTGACCGACCTGTTCGGTATCCAATCGCGCACGGTCACTCTGGCATTGGCGCATCTCGGCTTCGTCTACATCATGGTGACGGTGGGTGCCGGTCTCGACATCCGAGGACTCGCGCCCTGGTCGGCGATCGTCGGGGCGTTCGTCGTGCTGATGGCCGATCTGATGGCGGTGGTGCGGGTTCCGGGTGACCCGTTTCCGATGTCGGCCGGGCTGGGCGTGGTGGCGGTGATGCTCACTGGTACGGCGGTGAGTTGGTGGTCCACACCGATGGAGACCTTTGACGTCCTGCAGTTGCAGTCCCCACTGATCGCCGGCGCCGCCATCCTGGTGTTGCTGGCGCTGCGCGGCCGTCCGATGACGGCGTGGGTCGGTACCCTGCTGATGAGCGCCTCTGCCGGCCTGTGGTAGGTACAGCACGGACGCGGCCTGGTCAGTGAACTCATCTTCACCGCGTGGACCTACCCGACGATGGTCCTCGCGACCCTGTTCGTTCTCATGTTGCGGCCCATGGCCCGTCGTATCCGAGTGCTGCGCGAACAGGCTGTCGTGATGGCGGCCGAGGACGCCGCCGCGCGCGCCGGCACCGAGGAACACGATCGACAACTGATCCACCTCGACCAGGCCGCACGCCCCATCCTGCAGCGGGTGGCCACCGGGCACGAGTTCACCGACGCCGAGGTCACCCATGCCCGCCTGGTGGAAGCCGACCTGCGGGATGGCCTGCGCGCCCAGGGCTGGCACCTGCCCCGCGTGCGAGACGCGGTGTGGCGAGCGCGCGAGCGCGGGCTGTCGGTGGTGCTGCTCGACGACAGTGTCCACCGCAACACCAGCATCGCCCACACCGATCTCAAGGATGTGCTGGTCGGCCTACTCGACAACACGCCGACCGGTCGGGTCACCGCCCGCGTCGGGCCGCCCGGACGCGCACGTTCGCCACCATCCTGGTCGATTCCGACGGCCTCGTGGAACGCTACGACTGCGCAGCAGATGGCACGGTGTCGGTGGTGGAGCAGATCGCGCGGTAGCGGCCACTCGCGGGGCCTCGCTCTCATGCAACTTACAACAACGCGCCAGCCAAGACGCCCCGCTGATTGGCCAGAGCGGCCAGACCCACACGGGAACCGGCACCGGTTTTGGCAAGGATGTGTTCGACGTGGTGCCCTACCGTCTTCGCACTGATCGTCAGAGCTGTCGCGATCTGAACCGTGGTGAGGCCTTCTGCTATCAGCGTCACCACCTCGAGCTCACGCGCGGTGAGTTCAAAGGGCAGTGGCTCGGGGATGGCGACGGCAAGGCCGACGGGTGTCGCGGCGCGATGACGGGGAGTCGCCGGGAACAGCCGAATCAGGAACCAGGTGCCCGTGTCGTCGCACCACCGGAATTGGCGTTCACCGCCGGCGTGCTGCGCGATCACCGAGAGCAGTGCGGGATCGAGGTCGCTCAGACTCGGCTGCTCGTCGTGCAACGACATGCAATTGCCTCGGCGATCCACCAGCCAAGCAGGACTTCCCGGAGCAAGAAAATCGGCCACCATCACGGGTCGCGTGGTGACATCGAGGAGCGCGGCCATCGAGCGACGTAATTCGTTGATCTCCTCGACATCGCGATCGCGCGGGTAGCGCCGGTCATCGGAGTTGACGTGCAACGTGCCCACGTACGCCCCGCTCGCGGTAACGAGCCTGGCAGACAGGCCTTCGTCGAAGCCTGCCGGCGTGAACACATTGGTCACCGAGTGCGACGACCGATAGTCGGGAAAGTCCTGCCAACGCAATGCTCCCGACCGGGTGCGCTCCATCTGTTTGAACAATGGATCGTTGGCCACGAACCAGCTGTTGAAGTGCGACATCACCACGTCGGGGTAATGGTGATTGGCCAACGTCAGATGCCCGCACGACAACGGATCCCACAAGCTGATTGCGCTGGCCGATGATGCGACACGATCTCCCAGAGCGGAGAGCAGTTCATCGGCGCGTGTGTTGAGGTCGGCGGCGCTGCCGAGGACCTCGTGGTACGCACCGGCTGTCAGCGATCTCATACAACTCCCTTGCCGCCGGTCATTCAGGTCAGAAGGGCATTGTCCCGCGGACAGTTGTCCGGAGTATTACGACGATCGCCCGTCTCGAAACGTGCGGTAGCACAGCCGAAATCTCTTCGTAACACTGTCAGCGGCGCATATGGGGAGTTTTCCCGATGAGCGACGGTAGCGGTGCTTCGTAGATTCGGAGCAGTTCGTACAACGGCGTGCGCCCACACTTCGTCCAGCTCATCGGCCTACCCGGCTGATCCGTCTTCAGGAGTTCCCGATGTCCCCGCTCTTTCCTCGCGGAAACCGATCCCGGTGGCGGGTGGTGATCCCCCTCGTGGCCGCCGCGCTCGCCGGTTCGATACTCGCCGGCTGCGGCAGCAAGGCCGCGGATTCCAACAGCGGGTTGGGTCAGGTCACCTGCCTCGACACCAGTGGGCCCGCCGTTCCCGTTGGGTCTATCAATTCGCTCACCGGTGGTACCGCGGCCAGCGAGACCGTCATCCACGATGCCATCACCTTGGCGATCGAGGAGATCAACGCTCAAGGCGGCGTGAACGGCAAACAGTTGAACCAGATCTCCGAGGACGGCGCATCCGACCCGGCGATCTTTGCGCAGAAGGCGCGCAAACTGGTCGCCAGCGACTGTGTCGCCGCGGTCTTCGGTGGCTACACCTCGGCCAGTCGCAAGGCGATGCTGCCGGTATTCGAAAACACCGGTGCACTGCTGTATTACGGCCAGCAGTACGAAGGTATGGAGAGTTCGCCCAATATCTTCTACAGCGGCGCCACCACCAACCAGCAGATCATCCCTGCCCTCGACTACCTCCGCGAACAAGGAGTTCAGTCTCTGTACCTGGTGGGCAGTGACTACGTGTTCCCGCGTACCTCCAACGCGATCGTGCGCAACTACGCACAGCAGCACTGGATGACCATCAAAGGTGAGGACTATGCGCCGTTGGGCGCCACCGACTTCGCGACCATCGTCAACAAGATCCGCGGCTCCGGCGCCGACGCCGTCTTCAATGTCGTCGTCGGTGACTCACTGGTGTCATTCTTCCGCGAGTACAACAACGTTGGTCTCGATGCTTCCACGATGCCCGTGATGTCGATGTGCGTCGGCGAGGAAGAGGTCAAGAGCATCGGCGCAGCAAGCATCGCGGGTCAGCTGTCGTCGTGGAATTACTACGAGTCGCTGGAGAATCCGGTCAATCAACGATTCGTCGACGCATTCACATCGCGGTTCGGGCAGTCCCGCGTCACCTCGGACCCCATGGAGTCCGCCTACACCGCGGTCTACCTCTGGAAACAAATGGTGGAGAAAGCCAATTCCTTCAACCCCGAAGCGGTCTCGGCAGCAGCAGACGGCGTCAGCTTCCAGGCGCCAGAGGGCCTGGTCACCGTCGACGGCGAGAACCACCACGTCACAAAGACGGCCCGCATCGGCCGCGTCGCGCCCGACGGCCAGTTCGACGTCGTGTGGAGCTCACCCGGGCCGATCGAACCGGACCCTTTCCTGACCACCTATCCCTGGGCAGACGGGATCACCAACCAATGAGGACCGATAACCGCTGTTCCACGAGATATGAAACAAAGGAGCTGCTCTCATGGAGACTCTGATCGGCCAGCTTTTCATCGGCCTTAGCCTCGGTTCGATCCTCCTGCTGGTCGCGTTGGGCCTGTCTCTGACCTTCGGCCAGATGGGCGTGATCAACATGGCCCATGGCGAGATCATGATGGCCGGCTCCTACACCGCTTACGTCATCGGCACCGGAATGGGGTCGTCCGGCGCCTCTCTGCTTGTCTCGTTCATCGTGGGCGCCGCAGTCGGCGCACTCATCGGCGGCCTTCTTGAGATCTTGCTGATCAGCCGGATGTACGACCGCCCCCTCGACACGTTGCTCGTCACATTCGGGGTTGCGCTGATCATGCAGCAATTGGCGCGGCAGATCTTCGGCGCGCCGGCGGTTAGTGTCACGCCACCGTCGTGGCTACTCGGCGAGATCTCGGTCCTCGGTGCGGCAGTCCCCAAGGCGCGCGTGTTCATCCTTGTGTTGGCGGTCGTCGCAGTCCTTGCCGTGACCGGTGCGATGCGCATGACACCACTTGGCCGTCGTATTCGGGCGGTCATCGACAACCGACAGCTCGCCGTGACCTCCGGAATCTCCTCACGGCGAACCGATTTGAGCACCTTCATGATCGGATCGGCGCTGGCCGGTATCGCGGGCGTAGCACTCACTCTGATCGGACCGGTCAGTCCGATGCTCGGCCAGAGCTACATCGTCGACGCATTCCTCGTCGTGGTCGTCGGGGGACTCGGGCAGATCAAGGGCGCCGTGATCGCCGCTTTCGGACTGGGTCTGCTCAACTCGTTCATCGAGTTCGGCACCACCGCATCAACGGCCAAGGTGCTCGTGTTCCTCGTCGTCATCGTCTTCCTGCAGGTCCGCCCGCAGGGACTGTTCACCGTCAAGACCAGGAGCCTGGCATGAACACCACGCTGAACTCGCACACACGTACCCTGCTCGGCTTCGGCCTTGGTGTCATCGCGCTGTTCCTCGTCGCACCGTTGGCGCTGTCCGATTACAACCTCGGCCTGCTGGCCAAATTCCTGTGCTTCGGACTGGTCGCGATCGGCATAGGACTCGCATGGGGCCGAGGGGGAATGCTCACTCTTGGCCAGGGTGTGTTTTTCGGTCTCGGGGCCTACATGATGGCAATGCACCTCAAACTCGCCGATGCCAAGCTCGCCGGCAGCTCCATTCCCGATTTTCTGCGCTTCGGTGGCGCATCGTCGGTGCCGTGGTTCTGGTCTCCGTTCGGGTCGGGCCTGTTCACGGTCCTCGCAGTCGTCGCGATTCCGGCTGCGGTTGCCGGTGTGCTCGGTGTCCTTGTGTTCAAGCGCCGGGTTAAGGGCGCCTATTTCGCCATCCTGAGCCAGGCGCTGGCCGCAGCGTTCGCCGTGTTCCTGGTGGGTCAGCAGTCCCTGGGTAGCAGCAACGGCATCAACAACTTCACCTCGTTCTTCGGCTACGACCTGGCCGACCCGGTGAACCGGCGCATGCTGTTCTTCATCATCGCCGGCCTGGTCCTGGTCGCTTTGGCCGCGGTGCGGCAGCTGATGCGCAGCCGCTACGGCGAACTGTTGGTTGCGATCCGCGACCAGGAAGAACGTGTGCGCTTTCTCGGATACGACCCGGCCAACGCCAAAGTGGGTGCGTTCGTCTTCGCAGCAGTGTGTGCCTCGGTTGCCGGCGCGATGTTCGTGCCCATCGTCGGCATAATCTCGCCTACCGATGTCGGTGTGGTGCCCTCGATCGCCTTTCTCATCGGTGTCGCCATCGGCGGGCGGAGTACCCTGCTGGGCCCGCTCCTCGGCGCCGTCGGCGTCGCGTGGGCGCAATCGTTTCTGTCCGACAGCTTCCCCGAAGCCTGGACTTATCTGCAGGGTCTGCTGTTCATCGCCGTCATCGGCTTCTTCCCGGCCGGTATCGCAGGGCTGGGTGTTCTGCTACGACGACGCCGACACTTCACGCCGGCACATGACACCACCGACATGACCGTTGCCGCCGACGAACCCACCAAGGAGACAGCACGATGAACACAGTGCGTACTACCGACGCCGAACGCGCCCCACGCTCCGGCGGCAACGCCGGGATGACGTCGCAATATCTCGAGATCCGAGATCTGGTGGTCGAGTTCGACGGATTCCGCGCCATCGACGGAGTCGATCTCACCCTGTTCCAAGGCGACCTACGATTTCTGATCGGCCCCAACGGCGCAGGAAAGACCACCCTCATCGACGCCATCACCGGCCTGGTGCCCGCCACCGGTGACATCTCGAAATCCGGCCGGCCACTGTTGGGGCGCAAACCGCATCAGATCAGCCGGGCCGGAGTCGGCCGCACCTTCCAGACACCGAGTGTCTTCGAGAACCTGACAGTGATCCAGAATCTGGACATTGCTGCTGGCGCCGAACGCAGCGTGTGGGAGAAACTCCGAGTACGCACGTCTGTTCCCGAGATCGTCACCGAGGCAATGGAAACCACCGGCCTGACAGCGGTCGCCGACAAGCCCGCCGGCGTGCTCGCCCATGGACAGAAGAAGTGGCTCGAGATCGGGATGCTGTTGGTGCAGAACGCCAACGTGCTGCTGCTCGACGAACCAGTGGCCGGCATGAACCACGACGAGCGGATCGAAACCGGCGAGCTGTTGCGCCGCCTCGGCGGCGAACGCACCGTTGTGGTGGTAGAGCACGACATGGAATTCATGCGCACCTACGCGACCTCCGTGACGGTCATGGCGGCCGGCCGAGTCCTCTCGGAGGGATCGGTGACCGAAGTCCAGAACGATCCACGCGTGCAAGAGGTCTACCTCGGCGCGCCCACTTCGACCACGGAGGACTGACATGTTGACCCTGAGCGGACTCACGGTCGGCTACGGCCGCACCAGCATCGTCAAGGACCTCGACCTGACCGTTGCCGAGCACTCGGTGACCGCTGTCATGGGACACAACGGCGCCGGCAAGACCACCCTGTTGCGCGCCTGCGTCGGGCTGCTCACACCGACTGCCGGGCGCATCGTCTTCGACGGCGAGGACATCACGCGACTGCGCCCACATCTGCGCGTCCAGCGCGGAATCGCCTACGTACCTCAGGGCCAGGTGGCCTTCGGACAGTTGACCACTGCCGAGAATCTCGCGGTGGTCGCCGAGAGCCATCGCCGTCCCACGACGGCCATCGACGAGGTCATCGACCTCTTTCCTGCACTCACCGAACTGATGTCACGACGAGCAGGCCTCCTGTCAGGTGGGCAGCGCCAACAACTCGCCATCGCACGGGCTCTGCTGACCAAACCGCGGCTCCTCATCCTCGACGAGCCAACCGAAGGTATCCAACCCAACGTGGTTGCCGAGATCGAGAGCGCCATCGCGCAGCTGACCTCGAACAACACCCTGGCCGCGCTGCTCGTCGAGCAGCACGTCGGTTTTGCCCTGAACTCGGCCGAACGTTTCTACGTCATCCAATCCGGCCGCGTGGTCGCGTCCGGCGAGGACGGTGCGGCCGCCCATGACACCGTCCGCGAAGCCATGGCGATCTGAGAGGTACGAATGCATCTGACACCCAAGGACGAGGACCGGCTGCTGTTGTTCTTGGCCGCCGAGCTGGCACGCAAACGACGTGCCCGCGGGCTGCGATTGACCTACCCGGAAGCACGCGCCCTAATCGCCGACGAGGTCGCCGAGTCAGCACGCGGCGGGGCCAGCGTGGCCGAGGCTGCGGCGCTGGGAGCCTCGTTGCTCACCGACGACGACGTGGCACCGGGGGTGCCCGAACTGCTTGGCTCCGTTCAGGTCGAGGGCTTCTTCGACGATGGACAGAAGCTGGTGACAGTTCACGATCCGATCCGCCCCGGGACCAGTGCGCCCGCGGCGACGTTGGCCGGCGACGCGCACTGCCCCGGGGAGTACGTGCTCGCCGACGACGACATCCTCATCAACGTGGATCGACCCACCGCCATGGTCACGGTCACCAACACCGGTGACCGCCCGGTACAGGTGGGATCGCACTTCCACTTCTTCGAAGCCAATCGTGCGTTGCGCTTCGACCGTGCCGCCGCATTCGGGATGCGGCTGGACATTCCATCGGGAACCGCAGTCCGCTTCGAACCCGGCGCCGACCACGACGTCGAGTTGGTCGCGTTCGGGGGTGAGCGGGTGATCACCGGGCTCAACGACATGGCCAACGGCCCCACCGACATCGACCCGCCGGCGCAGACCATGACCGACCTACACGCAGCCGGGTTCCTGGACTCGACATCACCTGCGGACCCGAAAGGAGACGACGATGGCGCAGCGACTGACGCGTAGGCACTACGCCGAGTTGTTCGGACCGACCACCGGCGACCGGGTGCGACTCGCCGACACCGAATTACTGGCCCGAATCGACTCCGACGCCACGGTTTACGGCGACGAATCAGTGTTCGGTGGCGGCAAGACCATGCGTGAGGGGATGGCCGTCCACAACGCGATCACCAACGCCGACGGCGCATTGGACTTCGTCATCACCAACGTCATCATCGTCGACGCAGTCCTCGGGATCCGCAAGGCCGACATCGGCATCAAGAATGGCCGGATCGCCGGCATCGGCAAGTCGGGCAACCCGTCGACAATGGGAGGCGTGGACCCGGAGCTGATCATCGGCGCCGGCACCGACATCCGGTCCGGCGAGGGGATGATAGCGACAGCAGGCGCCATCGATGTGCACGTGCATTTCGACAGCGCAGGACTGGTGGAAGAAGCAATCTCCAGCGGCATCACCACCATGATCGGCGGGGGGCTGGGGCCCGTGACCGTCGGTATCACCACTTCGGGACCACACAATCTGGCGCGGATGCTACGTGCAGCAGAGGCGTTCCCGATGAACTTCGGGTTCATCGCCAACGGCAGCGCTGCAGCCACAGCGCCGCTTATAGAACAGGGGCTGGCCGGCGCCATCGGATACAAGATCCACGAGGATTGGGGCGCCACCCCGGCGTCCATTCGTGCATCGCTCGACGCCGGCGACGAGCTCGACCTGCAGGTCCAGATCCACAGCGACACCCTCAACGAGTCCGGGTTCTACGAGGACACAATGCGCGCGATCGGCGGTCGGGCGATCCACACCTACCACGCCGAAGGTGCCGGGGGTGGGCACGCACCCGACATCATGCGCGTGGTCGGCGAACCCCATTGCCTTCCGTCGTCGACTAACCCGACCAACCCCTACACCCTCAATACCTTCGACGAGCATCTGGACATGGTGATGGTGTGCCACCACCTCAATGCCCGCATTCCCGAAGATGTGGCGTTCGCGGAGTCGCGCATCCGGCGGGAGACCATCGCTGCCGAGGACGTGCTCCACGACCTCGGTGCCATCTCGGCGATCGGGTCCGACTCGCAAGGAATGGGTAGGATCGGTGAGACCATCGCGCGCACATGGCAGTTGGCTTCGCACATGCGGGCCACTCGTGGGGCACTTCCCGAAGACGCCGGCAGCGGCGCCGACAACCACCGGATTCTGCGCTATGTCGCAAAGCTGACGCTCAACCCGGCCAAGATGTTCGGCATCGACCACGAGGTCGGGTCGCTGGAGCCCGGAAAGCTCGCCGACATCGTGCTGTGGGAACCCAAGTTCTTCGGTATCCGTCCAGAGGTCGTGTTCAAGGGCGGATTCCCGGCCTGGTCGGTGATGGGCGAATCGAATGCGTCCTTGATGACCTGCGAGCCGTTGAAGTACCGCCCACAGTGGGCGGCGTTCGGCAAAACACCTGCGGATGTGTCAGTCAATTTCGTTGCTCGGCAGGCGATAGACCATAATCTCGCCGGCCGCCTCGGTCTGGACACCCCGCTGGTCGGGTGCAGCGGAGCACGCGGCCTGACCAAAGCCGACTTCCTCCACAACAGCCATCTCCCCGAGATCAGCATCGAACCCGACACCTACCGCGTGCTGGTCGACGGCGAAAACTGTGTCAGCACACCGATGTCGAGCGTACCGCTGGGACGTCGGTACACCCTCAAATAGGAGTAGTGACAATGAGTTCAGATCCGATTCGGATCGGCATCGGAGGCCCCGTGGGCTCCGGAAAGACCCGACTGGTGGAATCGCTGGTGCCGGTGCTGCGCACGCGTGGAGTGAATCTCGCGGTTATCACCAATGACTTGGTGACCGATGAGGACGCGCAACGGGTTCGCCGTAGCGGCATCATCGATCCCGAACGCGTGTTGGCCGTCGAGACGGGTGCATGCCCGCACACGGCGATTCGCGAAGACCCCTCGGTCAACCTGGCGGCCGTCGATCGATTGGCAGCCACATACGACGGTCTCGATGCGGTGCTGATCGAATCCGGAGGGGACAATCTGGCTGCCACCTTCAGCAGCGATCTCGTCGACTATTGGATCTTCGTCATCGACACCGCCGCGGGGGATGACATCCCTCGGAAGAAAGGCATCGGACTGCTGCAGGCGGACCTGCTGTTGGTCAACAAGATCGACCTCGCGCCGATGGTCGGAGCCGACCTGGATATGATGCGGGCCGACTGCGCGAGTGCCCGACCCGCCAAACCGACGCTGTTCACCGACCTTCGGAATCAGATCGGTATCAACGAGGTGGCCGATGAGCTTGTCAGAGGCGCCATGCTGAACATGGCGAGAAGGCCATGACCGTCGCGGGCGTGTTGGAGGTGGAGATGGTCGCCGACGCCCGCGGCCGCTCCCGGGTGCAACGGCTGACGCAGGCCTACCCGCAGCGAGTGACCACTGCCGCGCATGCTGATGTCGATCCGCGGATCGCGTATCTCTGTGTGCAGAATCCGTCCGGCGGGATCTTCGCCGACGACGATCTTCGCACCGAGGTGAGTACCGCTGCCGGCAGCCATCTCCTGTTCACCTCGCAGGCGGCCACGCAGGTGTTCGACGGCCATGTGGGCCCTGGTGCCCGCCACCTGCAACGAATCCGGGTCTGTCGGGACTCGGTGCTCGAGTACCTGCCACGCGAGATTATTCCTCAGGCCAACTCCCGTTTCACCCAGCGCACTGAAATCGACGTCGAGCACGGTGGTGTGTTCCTCGGCTGGGAGATGCTCGCGGCGGGACGCATCGGACATGGCGAGCGTTACCGTTACCGTTCCGTCGAATGCCGGACCTCGGTGCGTGTCGCCAAACGGGTTGTCGCCCGAGACGCAATGCACTGGCACGCAGACACTGCGCCGGCGCGTCTCGTCGGCGCCGATTACTGTGCAACGCTTCTCGTCGTCGCTCCGGGGAGCGACCACGTCGAGCTCGAATATGCGCTGCGGCAATCGATGGAGGGATGTGACGCAACAAGCGGGATCAGCGTCCTTCCTTTCGATGCGGGTGTGATCGTGCGGCTGGTGGCCGGCCGCGCGCCCGCGTTGCGGTCTGCACTGAAACACCTAGTCGGTGCGAGCCGACGCACTCTCCTCAACCTGCAACCTCCCCCGAGCCGACTCATCTGAGTCGGAAAGGACCACGCCGTGCATGAGCACACCACAATCCAGGCGATCGAGGTCACTGAGATCCTCGGAACACTCAACGACAAGCGCTTCGCGGACCGCCGGCACGACCGGGTCGATATCGGCTGGGGTGACGCACGCAAGCACCGGCAGATCCTCACCACCGCAAATGGTGGAGTCGTCAAGCTGCAGCTCCCGCGCGGCACGTTCCTGAGAGACGGGGATGTGCTGGCCGACGACGGTGACACAGTCGTCGTCGTGCGCCGGACCGCAGAGCCGGCGATAGCCGTAGACTTCTCCGCGAACGGTGGATCCGACGGTGCACGTCGAATGCTGCTGCTCGGATACCTTCTGGGCAATCAGCATGCGCCGCTGCAGGTGACAACTGACCGAGTCGTCACCCCACTGATGACGAGTGCGTCGACCGCCGCGGAAACGCTGGCCGCGTTGCACGTGCACGGTCACGTCACCGACGTGCCGCTCGCACCACATGGGTGGTCCAACACGTCGGCAGACCACCATCATCACCATGACTGAGTCGCTACGGGCCGCGGCCCAGTGGTTGAATCTGCACGACAGCGCCTTTCCGGCCGGCCGCCTGGTCCATAGCAACGGCATCGAGAGCTGGCTGCACGCCTTCCCAGACGCCGGTGCGGAGCGGATCATCGAGCTCGTCATCGACTATGTGACTGCTTCCGTGGCCACGTTGGACGCAGTGGTGGGCGCACACGCCTGGGCTACCGATGACGCGGGTCAACTCGCCGGCCTTGATGAGCTGCTGTTGAGCTACAAGACGTCGGAGAATGCGCGTACGGCGTCACTCGAGCCGGGGCGTCGTTTGGCCCAGACGGTTCGGCGGGTGGCGATGCCCTGCGGGGCGGACGAGTATCTGGATGCGGTGATCGCGGAGCAGGCCGCCGGCAACATCGCGGTGGTGGAAAGTGTGGTGCAGGCCGGGATCGGGATCGACCACCCGACTGCGATCATGGGAAGCCTTCGCTCGGCCATGTCGTCGGCGTTCAGCGCTTGCGTGCGACTTGGTCGGCTCGGGTCGATCGGCGCCCAGCGCGCCCTGGTGGCCTCGACCCCCGACCTTGCGAAACTCGTGGACGTCGTCATCGCCACCCCGTTGGACGAGGTCACCAACAACACCTTCGAACTCGAGGTGTTCGGGATGCGGCACAGGCTGATGTCACCGAGGCTGTTCGCCAGCTGAGCCGCCCGTCGGCTGGGCTACGACCCCGCTACTCCGCAGCCACGAACGACGCCAGCTTCTCCTCCACCAGATCCTGGATCTTGTTCTCGTACTCCTCGACCGGCTTCGTGATGTGCTTGATGTCGGCGCTCGCCTTCTGCACCAGCTCACCGATGAGCTTGGCCTGCTCAATCGAGACGATGTGGAACTTGTGGTGCTTGGCAAAGTCCTTGTGCACCTCACCGGCGATGCCGCCCTCGAGCGCGAGCTTGCCGATCAGGTCCAGCTTGGTCTCGCCGGACCCTTCGGAGAAGTCGAGGTCATTGAGATCGACCCACACCGTGTTGGGTCGGGTGGTGGATTCGAAGGTGTAGCGCAGGTTGGTCAGGTCGAGGACGACCTGCCAGAGCGTTTGCGACGCATCGGGTTTGCCGGGCTCCGGATTGCGGAACGGCTGAGCACAGTTGCGGATGATGCTCATCATCGCCGCCGTCGCCTGCAGCTGCGACGTCGGCTGCGGCTGCACGCCGACGTAGTAGAGCGCGCGGGCGAAGCGGTCGGCGGCCAGGCACGTGCCGGGCAGCGGGTCGTCGCCGCCCAGACCGTCGTACTTCTTGACCAGTTCGAGTTGCTGATCGTAGCTCGGCGAATTGGTCATCACCAGGTGATCGCGGCTGTGATAGATCTGCAGCTCGCCGTCGATGTACTCGAAGATGGCAGAGTCGCCACTGGCGTCTTCGATCGCGAGGTGCAGAGCAGGTTTGCTGTGGCCCGTCGGATCGGCGATCGGAACAATCTGCGGCTGCGCCGACTCCGTCCACGCCACGGCTTCGGCGACGGTCTCGAAGTTGTCGAGGTAGTACTGCAGCCACACCGACATGGCCAGCTGCGGTTTCGAGTCGTCGGGGGTGCCGTAGTCCGACTCCGCCAGCCACAGGATGTGGCCACCCAGTCCTCGTTCGTTGAGGCCGTCGGTGGACAGCAGGTCGTACACACCGGCGATGAGGCTTCCGTACTTGGCGGTCCACTGGAGTTTGCCGGCGACACGATCGTCGCGCTTGATGCCGCGGGGAAGTTTCCACAGGTTGGTGTGCAGGTCCTGGTGGAAGTCCATGTTCCGGCCGACGATGACCGATCCGTTGGCATCTGGCCACATCACGCGCGTGCACATAATCTTGAGCGTCTCCTTGAGATCGAACGAGCGGTACCGCTGGCGAACACTCTGCCGAGTGTCACGGTCCTCCGCGCCAAGCTAAGCAGCGCCCGGCGAACCCGTGCCGCGATTGCGGGGAAACGCCCACGATTCGGCACAAAAGCCACCACCCATGTCACAACGCGACATACCGGGGGGCTCCTTCACGACTCCGCTGCCACCCCGACCCGACTGAGGTGAACGTGCCGGAAACCGTGACGTTCACCTCACTCGCCTCCAACCCACCACCACTTTTGCATTCCCACCCGCACCCCCACTTCAATAAGACAAGGAGTCGACACAGGAGGCGTTGTTGGTCAGCTACCGCACCCTCCGGTCCTTCGTCGGCGCAGCCGAGCATCGCCTGTGGATCAAGACCCCCTGGTGGGATGCCTCGCCGCAGGCCGCCACCCTGCTCGACGACACGATCGCCGCGCACCGACGACACGTCGACGTCATCGTGTTCACCCGCCCCGAGGTGTCCAACGATGCCGCGGTGCGTCGTCTGCGTGACGTGGGTGTTCGGGTTGTGACCGTGCGCAACCTGCACGAGAAGGTCGTGCTCGCCGACGACCGCGTCCTCAACCCGTCGACGAACTTCACCCGCACGGCGCTCGCGGTCGACGAAAACCGCGGGACCGTGCACTCCGCGTCGCGGCTGGTCGATGCGTTCGTCGCCGGTTTCGACCTGATGCGCGACGGCCAGGACCGGGTCACCGGCGGCGAGGAGACCTGGACTCCCACCGCTGACCTGATTCCCCCGCCACTGCGGCCCTACCTGGATCGATTCGATCAGCTCAATCCGCTGCAGTCGAAATCTGTTCCCGCGGTGCTGAACACCTCTGGGCATGTGATGGTGGTGGCGCCGACGAGTTCGGGCAAGACGTTGATCGGCGAGGTGGCCGCGCTGCGGTCGATCCTGTTGGAGAACCGGCCGGCGGTGTGGCTGTTGCCGGCGAGGGCCCTGGCCGCCGAGGTGGCCGCGACCGCTGCCCGCTGGCGCGAGCACGGCATCGCGTCGATCGAGCTGACCGGCGAGACCAACATGTCCAGCGACCGCATCCGCACCGCGCAGCTGTGGGTGGCGACCACCGAGAAGTTCGAATCTCTGTATCGCCGTTCGTCGTTGCGATCGTTCCTGGACAGCGTCGGCTGCCTGATCGTCGATGAGGTGCACCTGGTGGGCGATCATGAGCGCGGCGCCACCCTGGAGTCGCTGCTCGCACGTCTGCGAGCGTCGGCCGACCGGACGCGGATCGTCGCGCTGTCGGCCACGGCGGGCAATGCCGAAGAACTGGCCGCGTGGTTCAACGCCCAATTGATCACGGTGAATTGGCGGCCCACCCGCCTTATCACGCAGTTCGTCACCTACGACTCGACGCCCGGCAAACCCTGGGACGACGAGGACACGAAGGACGAGGCCCTGACCGACCTCGTGCATGAGCTATCCGAAGACGACGCCGGTACGTCGGGCAGTGTGCTGATCTTCTGCGGCAGCAAGAATGCGGTCCGACGCACCGCGGGCCAACTGGCCGGCGTGCGCTACCGCGGCGTCGACGACGACACCCTGGTGGAGCAAGCCTTCGCCAAAGGTGTCGGCATCCATTTTCGGGACGCACCGAAAGCCCAACGGGCGCTGGCCGCTTTCAACGCGCGCCAGATCGACACCCTGGTGGCCACGTCTGGCTTGTCGACGGGCGTGAACACCCCGGCGCGCACGGTCATCATCCGCGACCTGACGCTCGGCATCAACGAGCTCGAGACCAGCCAGGCCCAGCAGATGCTCGGCCGCGCCGGGCGCGCCGGACACGAGGCCGAGGGCTTCGGATTCATCATGGTGCCGCACAGCGAGGAACTCGCTTGGCGCAGCAGACTTGTCGCCGGTTATCGGGTGGACAGCCGGCTCAACGACAAACTCGCCGACGCCGTGCTCGCCGAGATCCTGCTCGGCAGCATCACCCGTCGCGCCGACGCGCAGCTGTGGTACGAGGGCACCTTTGCCTACGCCCAGAACAGCAAACGCCGCGACCTCAAGGGCGTGCTCGACCACCTCGTCACCCACCGGTTGGTCACCGACGCCGACGACACCCTGACCGTGACCGATCTGGGGGCGCTCACCACCCGCCTGATGGTGGGAGTCGACGCGGCGAGCAACCTGCACTCCCGCCTCGCCGCGCTGCCCACTCCCACCGACGCCACCGACGCCGAACAGCTCGTCCTCGCGGCAATCGCGAACAGTGTCCCGGCACTGCGTGATTGGCCGGTCAATCCCAAACCGTACGGTCAATGGGTCGACGACACCCTGGCGACGGCCCCGACGTTGAACTGTCGGCTCGACATCGAGTTCGGCAGCCAGTTCTGCGCGGCCGCCGCCGTGGCGGCGTTGAACAGCCCGGATCGTCTGCGGGTCTCCGGTGCGATGTCCCGCTCGGAACTCATCCGCGCCATCGACGCGTTGCCGCGCTACCTCGGCTGGATCGCCGCACTGGGCCATATCGGCATCGGCTCGTGGCAGCCGGTGGTGGCCGGCGACCTCGCCCGCCGACTGACCTGGTGGCACCTCACACCTCATCCACAGCGCGGCAGTGGGCGGCTGCTGTGGTTCCTCGAACAGCTCCAAGACGACGACGCCCGGCGCACGCGGGTGCCACTGCTGTGGCGGCGAGCCCGTGGCGCCGACTTCACCAACCCGAACGGGATCAACTCCCCGCCCCGCGGAGTCGACCTCCCTCGCAACGACTTCGACCACCTCGTCGCAAGCCGGGCGCACCTGGCGCTCGGTCCGGCCGACGACACCGACCTGCCGCTCGACGCCTCACCACCCGATTCCACCCTCGTGGTCCTCGGCAACGACGGCGCGGCCCGCGCCACCCTGCGCACCCACACCGTTCCGCGGAACGTCGAACTGCCGGTGCCGCACACCAGCCGAGCCACCGTGCTCGCCGCCGACGTGATCCTGTTCTCGCGCCGTGGTGATGTCGCCTATCAGAACGCCGTCGTCGACCTGCCGCGGGGCGGCGAGGTCGATGCGTCGTCGGCCCTCGATGACGCCCGGAAGCTGATCGGTGAGTTGTCACCGCCGACGTCGGTGGTCACCGCACCTGGCCGTCGTCGCGGCACGGCTCAGGGCAAACGCAAACGACTCCTGTCCGATCTGTTGCCACAGACCATCCCGGAACCGCAGTTGCTGTCGATCGCCGAGGCATTGAGCGGTGACGCCGACGACGACGACGAAACCCGCGTCGTCAGGCTTCGGGCCGCCCTGGAGGAGGTGCTGCGCATCGACGCGTCGGCCGCCGACGCTCCCCGCCCGGCGGCCGCTGTCCTGAAGGCCGGCCGCGCGTCACCTCGTGAGTTCGAGTGCGCCCTCCTCGCGCTCGCCGGAACCCTCGGCATCGAAGCGGGTGCCGCGGTGACCGATCACGGACACCTGGTCGCGCTGGTCCACATTGGTGGCGAATGGCGAACAGCCACACCCCTCGACGATGGCCACGCCATCAGCAAACCGCTGTTCCCCGAGAAGCTTCCACCGACCATGAACCCACTCGGTCTCGTCCCCGCAAAACCCTTGGAGCCGGCCCGCCCGCTCTTCGGGTGGCTGGCCGAGTTCACGCCCGGATCGGGTGAGCCGCAGACGTCCAGCGCCCGCCGATCGACCGCCCGAACCGACATCGAACATGCCAGGGTGGCAGAGGTCCACACCACGCGTGGCCCAGCGGAGTGAGTAGAACGTCGCGGTTTCCGTGACGTTCTACTCACTCGACCGCTGTGGCGCTGTTCGACTGAGGTGAACGTGCTGATTTCCGGAACGTTCACCTCACTCGACACGGCCGCGTCACGCCGCCGCGTGAGCAAGCGCGTACCGGATCTGCGCGGCAACGTAACCCGGTCGCTCCAGCAGGTCCGACCAGGTGAAGTTCAGTACCGTCCAATCAGCGTTGATCAGCGCGTTGCGTCGTCGACGGTCGCGCTGAAAGGCGTCAGAATCGGAGTGGTAGGCCATGCCGTCGATCTCGACCGCCACCTTCTGCGCCGGGAATGCGAAGTCGAGTTCATAACCTGCCGCTTGGTAATTCGCTTCCCAGCCGACGATCTCGTGCTCGGTGAACACGGCGACCGCCAGCCGTTCCGCCTCCGAGTGAGCATTGGGGCCAAGCAGTTCGAGAATGCGTGCCATCTGGGCGGCGTTCTTGCCGGTCGTGTGCCGTCCGTAGGTGGACATCATGTCGTCGACGGTCACCAGGTGCTTCTGTAGCGCCCGATCCACCACGTCCATACCGCCCTCGACCGCGGCCTCGAGCACCGTCAGCGGAAGTGCGGTGACGCGCAACCCGTCTCGCTCCACGACGTCGACGTCGAGCAGCGGACGCCGCACCACGGTGACCCCGGAGACCGACGACCCGTGCCACCCCAACGGCGCTGTCACCGTCGCCGACGTCGGACGCTTGCTGATGACGCCATGCCACCAGGCGGCCATCACGCCACCGAGTACGGCGCTCGGCGACACCGACAACGTGGCGATTCGCGTTCGGGTGCGCGCGGTGGCCGGATGGTCGACGAGCCGGTAGATCCGGTGCCCCTCATCCACCCAGTCGCCGGCCGCGATCCTTCGCGCGACCATCCCGCGACTCACCTTGTGCTCACGCGCCTGCGCAGCGGTGATGATGCCGTCGCGCTCGAGTGCCAGCTTCCGAAGTTCCGGTGGTATCCCCATGCGATTCAGACGCATCGGAGAGCCATCCGGTTCCACCCGATGTCGCCCCGGATCCGAGTGAGGTGAACGTGCTGATTTCCGCGACGTTCACCTCACTCGGCACTGGGCTCAGGGTCCGGGAGGCAACGCGACCTCGATAGTGCGCTCCCCCAGACGTGCTGTGATGGTGACGTCGGTGGCGCCGGCGGCGGCCAGGTAGTTGGCCAGCGTCGACAGCAACAGGTCCTCACGCGCCTCCAATCCCGACACCGCGGCCTGTTTGATACCCATCCGATGGGCAAGCTCGGTCTGGGTCAGCTGTGCAGCGCGGCGGATCGCCGCCAACCCCATCGCGTGCGCGCGGCCCGCCTGGGCCATCTCCGCGCGGATCGTCTCGACCCGCGCCGCGGTATCCGGGTCCGCCAACAGCTGCGCGACCCGCTCATTGCCACGACGGAACGTGACCTGCTTCTCCTCACTCATCAGCCCTCACCTCTCTCAGTCTCGGTCTGCTGTTTCCACGCCTCGATCGCAGCATCGGCGCGCGGTCCGACGCTCTCGTAGAACACATCCCCCATGCGCGCCTTGTCCCGGAAAACAGGGCCACCACCACGTGCTCGTCGTCGGGGAACCACACGATCAACCGCACCGCCACGCCCTCGCGATAGATGATGGTTCCCACCCGAGTGAGGTGAACGTGCTGTTTTCCGCGACGTTCACCTCAGTCGGCATGCGACCCCCGGCCCAAGTGAGGTGAACGTGCCGGAAACCGGAAGGTTCACCTCACTCCGACGATGAACCCCCGCACACCGGAACATCAACGTGCACCGTCGGCTCATCCACCAACGGCTGAATCGGCACCACGGCCTCACCGCGGGCCATCGTCGGTTCGTCCAGCGTCATCTCGATCGTCACCGTCTCGCCCGGCGGAATCTGCACCGCCGTAGCCACATACGGCCGCCCGTTGAGCGGTTGCTCCACCCGCATCGGCGACGACCCGTCCACGGTGATCTCCTTGACCACCGACCCCTTAGTGGTCAGCATCTCCACGTTGGACAGGTTGGTGCCCTTCGGCAGGTTGCGCACCGTCCCGTTGGGGGCGATCACATAGTCGGACAGCGTCAGATCGTCGAGGGTGTTCGTCAGCTTCACCACAACCTTCGACTCACGCGTATCCCCGCTGCATTCGCCCGCCGTGTAGCTGATGTCGCGCCGCAAGTAGTAGTCCAACTTGTTGCCACCCGCATTGCCGATCGCCACCTGCAGATACGGCGCGGTGGTGTCGGAGATCTGATGCCCCAGTTCCGTCGACTGCAGGATGCGTTCTTCGTCGGGGTGAGTGCTGTAGATCATGATCCGACGTTCCTGGACACCGTGCCCGAGCGCCTCGAGCAGCGCACCGGTGTCCCCGCCCGACGACACCGCCTGATCCACCACGGCTTTCGCGATCGATTGCAGATACAGCTTGCGTTCGGCGCTGTCGCCGCGGAACCGTTCATACGAGGTGGACAGGGTGATCGGCACGACGTTGTCGGCGGTGATCTTCTCCCCATCCGGCAGTGTCACCGGCCCGGTCACCTTCAGCACATAGCTGAGCGCGATCGGGTCGAGCGCCATCGCGCCGTCGAGCTGCTGGCCGGACTGTCGTTTCCAGTTGGCGATCCAGATCTTCGCCGCGTCGGGGAAGTTGGCGCTGAGGTTGTTGTTCCGGAAGTCGGTGTACGGGCGGTACGACGAATAGATGGCGTCGTAGTCGGGCCCGAGGTCGATCTGCGGTCGCACCGGATCTTCGAAGGTTGAGTTGGCGCCCAGCGTCGGGATCGTCACCCGACCATTACGGGCATTCAGGATCGCGAAACCACCGACAAGACCGCCGGTTCCGCGTGCCTCCGACGGCGTCTGGAACGCCAAGAAGTAGTTGCGGGGGCCGTCGCCGCCGAGCATCGTCGGCACCAGCTGGCTGGCCACATGCGTACCGGTCATCGTGGCCGCCGCCTCGTCGACCTGCTCCTGCAGCTGCGTGTGCGCATCGGACACCACACCCAGCCAGCTCGGGTCGATGGTCTCCACCTGTGCGGCGATCTCCGACGATGTGGCCGCCACCTGCGCCAGTTGCGGTTCGGCGTCGGCGAGCGGCGCGGTGTCGAGGGTGTTGCCGTCGCGCAGTTCGGCCGGGTTGAGCGCCGACGCCAACTGCGCCGACGGCACCAGCACGTCGGTGGCCAACGACTGCACCGCGTCGCTCATTTGCGCCACCGAGTCGAGCGGGTCACCGAGCCACGGGATCGACGCTGCCGCCGACCACACGATGCCGTGCGACCAGTCCGATGCGTTACGCGCCTTGTCGGCGGCGGCGTCGGCGGCCTGCCCTGCGGCCTCCTGGTCGCCGTCGAGCGCCAGCGACCGCGCTTTCGACGCCTCGGTGCGCGCATCGTCGAGGTCGCCGCGCACCTTCAGCGCCGAAAACCCCAGCCACAGCAGCACCGCCACCAGCAGCACCCCCAGCACGAGGCAGATCTGCACGATGCGGTTGCCGAGCATGCGTCGGATCATCGGGCCATCCAGTCGACGATGGTGGACACCTTGGGTGCGATCTCACCGAACACCCGCTCGAAGTCGTCCTTGGGTTTGCCCATGGGGTCGGCGATGTCGAGGTGCGCGGAGTTGGTGTCGATGCGGGCGCGCGAGCCGATGATGTCGTCGAGCGATCCCGACTCCCCGTCGGCGAGTTCGGCGAACTCGGTGAGGGTGAACATGCGCTTCCACCGCACCGGCAGCAGCTGTTGGGCTTTGGCCCGGTGGTCGCGGGTCAGGCACAGCACCAGGTCGGCGTCCTGCAGCATCGGCGGCCGCAGGTAGCGGGAGGCGAATCCGGTTCCGTCGTAGCCGTGTTCGCCGAGTACCTCGACGGCGAACGGGTGCATTTCGTGGTCGTTCATCGCCCCGACGCCGGCACTCGTCGACGTCACCGACAGTCCCGCTTCTTCCGCGTGACGCGCCAGGATGCGTTCACCCATGGGCGACCGGCAGATGTTGCCGGTGCAGATGAACAGCACCGATGCCGGTTTATCGGGTGTGCTCATGGCTCCTCCTCGAGTAGTCGCGCGATGCGTCGCAGGGTGTCGGGTTCGCCGAGGCCGGCGTGGGTGGTGTCTGCGGGCACCACCTCGACCGGTCCGACGACCCGCCCCCACGCGTCGGGGTCGGGATTGTCGGCTGCCGCAACGTAGCAGGTGCGTCCGACGGCCACCGGGGTCAGCTCATAATCACGGGCAGCCTGCGCCATCGTCGCCGAGCGCGCGTCGAAGCGCGCCACCACCTCGGGGTCGTGCTGTTGCGCCACGGCCCGAAGCGGGTGGGCGGCGTGCAGTTCGTCGTCAGGCACGGTACTCAGTTCGGCGGGGGTGCGCGGGTCGAGTAGCACCAGCTGCGTCACCTCTTCGCCGGCGTCGACGAGTTGCCGAGCGATCTCGTGGGCGATCACCCCACCCAACGACCACCCGACCAACCGATACGGCCCGTGCTCCTGCACCTCGCGCAGGGTGGCGACGTGCCGCGCCGCCAACGCCGGCACGGTGTCCGGCATGTCGCGGCTGGCGTCGATGAGTTCGGGCAGCTGCAACCCGAACACCGGCGACGCCAACGCCTCGGCCAGCGGCCGGAACTGTTCGACGACCCCGGCCGCGGTGTGCACACACCACACCGGGGTGCCGTCAGCGGTCTGCGACAGCCGCACCACCCGGTCGTCGCCGGTGCCCGCGTCGAGCAGGTCGACGATGTCGGCCGGTGTGCGGTGGGTGAACAGCTGCGCCGCCGAGACGTCGATGCCGTTGCGCACCAGCGCATCCCGCAGTGACAGCAGGGCCAGGGAGTTGCCGCCAAGGGCGAAGAAGTCGTCGTCCATGCCGGCCTCGACGCCGAGCACCTCGTCGAACGCGGCGATCACTGCCTGTTCGACCGGCGTGCCGGGTGCGCGCCGCGACCGCGACCATTGCGCCTCGGGCAGTCGGCGTTCGTCGAGTTTGCCCGCCCCCGACAGCGGCAGCTGGTCGACCATGACGATGCGGGCGGGCACCATGTGTCGCGGCAGCATGCGCCGGCACGCCGCCCACAGCCGATCCGACGACGTGTCGGGGCTGACGACGTAGGACACCAGTGCGGGTCCGACGAACCCGTCGCGCAGGACCGTGGCCGCCCGATCGGCGCCCGCGCCGGTCAGCACGGCGTCGATCTCGGCGGGTTCGACACGTTGGCCGCGGATCTTGATCTGCCGGTCGGCGCGGCCGACGTAGACGAGTTGGTCGGCGGCCACGTCGAGGCGCATCAGGTCGCCGGTGCGGTAGAGCCGTTGCCCGTCGGGGCCGGCGACGAAGCGGGCGGCGGTGAGCGCTGCGTCGCCGAGATAGCCTCGGGCGACACCGGTTCCGGCGATGTACAGTTCGCCGACGACGCCCGGCGGGGTGGGTCGCAGCATCCGGTCGAGCAGGACCGCGCCGATGCCCGGGCGGGGTCGGCCGAGTCGGATGCGCTGCCCGGTTGTGTGGTGCGAGGTGGAGATGGTGACGGTGGTCTCGGTGGGCCCGTAGATGTTGATGACCTGCGCGGTGTGTGACCAGGTGTCGGCGAGGTCGGCGGTGAGCGCTTCGCCGCCGATGTAGACCGCGCGCAGGTCGGTCAGCGCGGCAGGGGTGAGCGTACGCATCACCGACGGGGTGGCGGTGAACACGCTGACCCGTTGCGCGCGAAGGAAGTCGGTGAGGTCACGGCCGCCGGTGACGTCGGCGGGTACGACGACGAGGGTGGCGCCGGCGGCGAGGGGCAGCAGCATGTCGTGGAAGGTGGCGTCGAAGCCGGGGCTGATGGCCATGCCGACGCGGTCGGTGGTGACGACGTCGCCGAGCGAGGCGACCCGATGCACCCCGCGGTGCGGCACACCGACGACGTTCGGTGTTCCCGTGGTGCCCGACGTGGTGATGATGTAGGCGAGTTCGTCCGGCCGCATCGGTGTGAGTGGTTCGGGTGCAACGAGTTCCGTCGGCTGCGCCGGCACCGCATCCGGTCCGATGACCCGCGCGCCGGTCACCTCGACGACCCGGTCGAGCCGCGCCGCCGGATACGTGACGTCGACGGGCACGGACGTCGCGCCTATGCGGGTGACCGCCCACAGCGCCACCACCGATTCGATGGAGCGAGGAATCTCGACCGCGATCACGTCCCCGCGCCCCAGCCCACGCTCCCGCAGCGCCCGCGCGGTCACCGAGACCCAGTCGTCGAACTCCCGGTAGGTGAGCCGCCTGCGCCCGTCGTCCACGGCGATGTTGTCCGGATACCGCGCAGCAGCCCGAGTGAGCAGCTCCCCCAACAGCGGCGGACTCCCCTTCCCCACCTGCCGATCCAGCCCGGAGGCGCGTGGGAAAGCCGCTTCGGGGCGCGCCCCAACCGCTGGTCGAGTAGCCTCCGAGCCGCTAGGCGAGGAAGCGTATCGAGACCAGCCCCCCTCGGAGGTGCCAGTGGTCTCGATACGACCTCGGCTAGCGCCTCGGTCTACTCGACCACCAGAAGGCGCACCCCCAACCGCTGGTCGAGTAGCCTCCGAGCCGCTAGGCGAGGAAGCGTATCGAGACCAGTCCCCCTCGGAGCCGGCGGTGGTCTCGATACGACCTCGGCTAGCGCCTCGGTCTACTCGACCACCAGAAGGCACACCCCCAACCGCTGGTCGAGTAGCCTCCGAGCCGCTCCCAACCGCTGGTCGAGTAGCCTCCGAGCTGGCCCCAACTGCTGGTCGAGTAGCCTCCGAGCCGCTAGGCGAGGAAGCGTATCGAGACCAGTCCCCCCACTCCCCCTCACTCAACAACTCCACCGCAGCCACCGGCGTCGCCGCATCCCCCACAACTGCCGCAACCCCAGCCCCAACCCGCTCCGCAACCACCGCAATCGCCGCATCGTCAAACAGATCCCGCGCATACTCCACCCGCAGCCGCCACCGGCCGCCGTCCTCCACCGCAACCACATGCAGATCGAATTCGCTGCGTTGCTGCAGCAGCTCGCCGACGTCACCCAGCGCACCGCCAACTCCCCCGACGGAGAACGCCACCTGCACCAACGGATGCCGTCCGGCGTCGCGCGGCGGGTCCACCAACGCCACCACGTCGTCGAAGGCGACGAGCCCGTGGTCGATGGCGGCGAGGTCGGCATCACGCACCTGCCCGATCAGCTCCCCGACGGTCTGCCCGGCCGTCATCTGCGTGCGCAGCACGACCGTCGAGATCAGCATGCCGACGGTGCCCGCGGTGTCGGCGTCGCGGCGCATCGACACCGGGGTGGCCACCGCGACGTCGTCGACGCCGCCCTGCACACCCAGCGCGAGCGCCAATCCGGCGTGCAGCACGTGGAATTCGCTGGCCTGCCCGCGTTCGGCGGCCACGGCCACTGCCGCCGACACCTCGTCACCCAGTTCGACGTTCAACGACCCTGTGCGCAGATCACGCACCTCGGGTCGCTCGGCGACCAGGTCGAGGTGCCCGCTGTAGCCCTCCAGGGTCTGCGCCCAGAATGCGAGCTGCTCGTCACGCGTCTCGCGGTCCTCGGCGGCCAACCGCCCCGCAACAACGTCGAATCCCACCGCAGCGGCGTTCAGCGGAACGCCGGCCAGCAGGTCGGTCAGTTCAGCGACGACGATAGCTGCCGACTCCCCGTCGAGCACGATGTGGTGCGCCACCAGCACCACCGCCACCGGAACCGACTCGGACTCGATCACCCACGCCCGCACCGGTGGTGCAGCCTCGAGATCAAACGGCGCGGCGAACTCCCCGACGCGCGCGGCGAGTTCCGCAGAGTCAATGTGCCTGATCTCGGGCCGCCACCCCTCAACGGCCTGCTGCCGCGGCCCGTCGGGTGTGGCGTGGAACTGCATCCGCAACGCAGAATGACGCGCCACAACGGTCTCGATCGCCGCTGCGGCCGCTTCGCCGGTGGCGCCGTCCGGCACCGGCACGATCACCGGCACCCCGTAGATCGGCAGATCACCAAGCAGCTGCGCATTCACCCACATCCGCCGTTGCGTCGGCGCCAGCACGACGGCACCCCCGCTAACCGAGGCACTCTCGCCGCCACCGCTCATTGAGGAGCCTGCGAGGAACGAGTGGGCGTCACGAAGGGCCTCAGCCCCACCGACCAGCGACGCCACCACCCCCGCCAACTCCCCCGCCGACGGATTCTCGAACAGCAGCCGCGTCGGCACCCGCACTCCGAGTTCCCGCCCGAGCGTCGACGTCACCCGCGTCGCCGACAGCGACGTCCCGCCAAGAGCGAAGAAGTCATCCCCGGAACCGATCTCGTCGACTGGCACCTCGAGCACCTCGGCCATCACCGCCGCAACCTGCCGCACCAACGCGGCATCCGACGACGCCACCGCACCCTCGACGACCGCAGCAGCCGGCGCATCCGCATCCACACCCCCGGCCACCACCGGGAACGCCCCCGACACGTCACCCGCCGCAGCCCCGAACACCGTCAGGAAGTCATCGAGAAACGCCTGCGCCACCTCCCCCGGCACGAACCCGGAGTGCACCACCGTCACCGCGAGCCCATCGGCGTCCTCAGCCAGCACCACCTCAATATCGAACTTCGCATCCACGGTGGAGTTGGCCTCGTCGAGTACCGTCGCCTGCCACTCACCTGCGCCGAGCACATCCCCCGACACCGTTGGCAGCACGTCCTCGTTGACCAACAGCACCGAGATCAGCGGGTCGAAGCCGGTGTGCGCGTGTGGTCGTACCGCGCGGGCGACGACGTCGTATGGCACGTCGGCGTTGTCGGCCGCATCCAGAGCGACGGCGCGGGCCTGCTCGACCACCGCCGCGATCGGTTGTCCCGCCGACAGCCGGGTACGCAACGCAACCGTGTTGACGAACATGCCGACCACCGATTCCCAGTCGGCGGCGCTACGTCCGTGCACGGGGACGCCGATTACGGTGTCCCACTGTCCGGTCCACTGTCCGAGCAGGTCGGCCAGCGCCGCATGCGCCAGGTGGAACACCGTCGCCGACCACCCGTCCGCCCTCGCCCGTAGCCCCGCAGCGACCGTCGAAGGAATCCGTCCGGAGATCCGTCCGGCCGCGCCCGCGACATCACGGCGTCCCGGCAGCTGCACCGGCTCACCTGCGCCGTCCAGCACCGACAGCCAGTGGTCGAGTTCGCGGGTGTAGCGGCTGGCCGGGTCGTCGGGGCCGCGGAGTCGCCGCATCTGCCATTGGGTGAAGTCGGCGTAGCTCAGTCCCGCCGTCAGCGTCTCACCCTGGTAGGCGCGCAGCAGGTCGGCCAGCACGATGCGCATCGACCAACCGTCGATCGCGATGTGGTGCAACGCCGCCACGAAGTAGCGGGCGTCGTCGGTGTCGAAGACGCCGGCCCGGAAGCCGGGTTCGTGTTCGAGGTCGAACGGGGTGGACAGGAACGTCTCGATGGCTGGCCGGATCGCGGTGGCATCCACTGTCTCGTGGCCCAGCACCGACTCACCAGGTTCGACGATTCGCTGCACCGGCCCGGCCGGACCGTCCGGGTAGGTGGTGCGCAGCACCGCATGCACGTCCACCACGGCGTCCACGGCGTGGCGGAGTCGGGTGAGGTCGATGTCGCCGTCGATGCGGATCACCACGGGCACGTGGTAGGCGGTCGACGTGGGGTCGTAGTGGTGGTGAATCCACATGCGCCGCTGCGGGTATGCGAGCGGGAGATGGTCGGGTAGCGGCACCTGTTCGGGCCGCGGGTCGGTGCCGGTGCCGCGCAGGTCGTCGACGAGTGCGGCCACCTCACGAACGGTGCGTGCCTCGAACAGCACCCGCACCGGCACGTCCACACCTGTGGCCGCAGACAGGCGGGCGGTGACCCGCGTCGCCGACAGCGATGTGCCGCCGGTTTCGAAGAAGTCGGTGTCGGCGCCGAACCCGCTGAGGGGTACGTCCAGGACTTCCGCCCACACCGCCGCAACCAGATGTTGCGTTCCTTCGGCCAACCCCAGTCCGGGGGTCGCCGATGCCCCCAATTCTGGGGACGGCAACGCGTCGACGTCGACCTTGCCGTTGCGTCCGATCGGCAGCGTCTCGACCGGGACGATGGCGGCGGGAACGATCGCCCGCGGCAACACGTGCGCCAGCTTGCCGCGCACCGTGTCGGCGTTCAGGTCATGTTCGGGTTCGCCGACCACCCACGACACCAGCACCTTCTCGCCGCTGCTGCTGGCACGTACGGCAGTCACCGCGGCAGCCACCTCGGGCAGCCGGGACAGCGCCGCGTCGATCTCGGACGGTTCGAGGCGTATACCGCGGATCTTGACCTGGTCGTCGGTGCGGCCGTGGATGACCAGCGTGCTGTCGGCGCGGCGGTGCACGAGGTCGCCGGTGCGGTACATGCGGTCGCCGGTGCCGGATGGATCGGCGACGAAGGATGTTGCGGTGCGCCCGGTTTCGTGGAGGTAGCCGCGGGCCAGGGCGTGGCCGGCGACGTAGAGTTCGCCGACGGTGTAGTCGGGCACCGGGCGCAGCCGGGCGTCGAGGACGTGCGTGGTGACGCCGGCGAGTGGCCGGCCGATGCTGACCGTGTCGGGGGTGTCGGTGTAGCGGGCGCTGCTGACGGCGACGGTGGTTTCGGTGGGGCCGTATTCGTTGCTGAGTGTGGTGGTGGCGGTCCAGTCGCGGACCAGGCCGGCGCCGAGCGCTTCACCGCCGACGGCGACGTGCCGCACGCACGGCAATTCGGTCGGGTGCAGGGTCGGTAGGACCGACGGGGTGGTGAGCAGCACGGTGACGTCGTGGTCGACGACGATGTCGCGGAGGTCGTCGGCGGCAATGACGTCGGGCGGGCAGATCACGATGGGTGCGCCGACGATGCGCGGCGGCACCAGCCCCATCAGGTGCGCGTCGAATCCGACTGCGTAGGTGTGCAATACCCGGTCGTCGGCGGTCAGCCGCAGCCGGTCGACGGTGTCGCGGGCCCAGGCGGCCAGGCCACGATGGGTGACGATGACACCCTTGGGTACGCCGGTGGTGCCGGAGGTGAAGGTGATGTAGGCGGCGTCGTCGGCGTGTAGCGGCCGCACCCGTTCAGCCGGGTCGAAGGGCCGCTCGTCGGGGTCGATCTGATCGACCGCGATCCCCGCCACCCCGGAGTCACCCAACGTCAGCACTGCGGCCGGCTTCGCGCGCTCCAGAATCGTGCGCCGCCGTTCTGCCGGGTCGGCCGGGTCGATGTTGACGAACGCCGCCCCCGCCCGCGCCGTACCCAGGGTGGCGACCACACCCCACACCGACCGCGAAAGCAGCTGCGCCACCACATCACCCGGCCCGACACCGGCCGCGATCAGTTCCCGCGCCACCGCCGCGGACCGGCGATCGAGTTCCGCGTTGCTCATCGTCACGGCATCATCGACCACCGCCACCGCATCCGGCCGCTCCGCGAGCTCACCACTGAGGAGTTCCGCCAGCGTCTCCACCGGCGGTGTCGGCAACGCCACAGCCGTCTCTCCCGCGAGCAACGCCGCAGTGGGTCGATCGACATCCGCAACCGCTCCCGACAGCACGTCGACCACGGCCCCGCACAGCGCTTCCAACCGCTGAGCCGACGCCACCCGGTCGGTGCAGGTCAGGCTCAGATGCACCCGCCCGTCAACCCGGTACATCGACACATCAATCCCAAACAGCGGCACATCCCCACGAGCACCCGATACCGCAAGGCGCGAGCCAAAACCGCTGGTTGAGTAGTCCGAGGCGCTAGCCGAGGACGTATCGAAACCAGCACCCCCACCACCCGCTGCTGGTCGAGTAGCCTCCGAGCCGCTAGGCGAGGAAGCGGATCGAGACCAGTCCCCCGCACCCTGGCCTCGATACGCGCCTCCTTCGTCGCCGCTACTCGACCAGCGCTCGGCCACCTCCTCCGGCACCACCCCAAACGACACCTCAAACAACGCCGTCCCCGCTCCAGCCCGACCCGGATCAGCGATCTCCGCGATCTCGGTCAGCGGCAGATCCGCATGCGCAAACGCCCCGAGATCCACCTCGGTCACCGACGCCAGCAACTCCCCGAACGGCACCTCGAGATCAACTGCCGTATGCAACGGCACCGCCCGCGCAAACAACCCGGGCACCTTGGTCAGCCGCGCATCCAACCGTCCCGACACCGCGGTCCCGATCGTCACCGTCGACGTGTCCGCCTGCCGCGCAAGCACAGCCGCCAACGCGGTATGCGCCACCACGAACGCCGTGGTCCGCCGCGACACGGCCAACGCATCCAGCGCCGCCGTCACCGACTCCCCCAGCACACCCTCGGCCCGCACCACCTGCGCCGACCGCTCCGACGCCGCCCGCAGATTCACCTCCGGCAACCGCAACGCCGTCACCGGCTCCGCAAACGCCTGCGTCCAGTGCGCCACCAACTCGTCACGCCGCGCCGCCACCATCTCCGCGCGCCACAACGAATACTGCCGGTAGTCGACCCGATCAGACCCCTCGACAGCCTGATCGTTCACCTCCGCCGCCAACTCGTCGGCGAGGATCGGGAACGACTCCCCATCCACCGCAATGTGATGCCCGACGACGAGAAGCCATGTCTGCCCGTCGTGTTCGACGACCCGCAGCCGCCACGGCAACGACTCCGCCAGATCGATCGGCGTCACCAACCCGGCCAGCGCTTCATCCACCCCTGCCGACTCGACGTCGGCATCAAGCTGCGCCGCGACAAACCCGGCGACCTCGCCGTCGCTCCACCGCCGCTGATGCGGATCGCCGTCGATCACCGGGAAGCTGGTGCGCAACGCATCATGCCGCGCAACGATCGCGGCCACCGCCTGCCGCGCCGCGTCCACCGACGCCGGTACCGGGAGCGCCGCGTGCATGAGGTAGCCGGTGAAGTCGGGTTCGGTGCGCCACCGCAACCACACGTCCATCTGCTCCGGCGTCAGCGGCAACCGCTCCGGCTCGGCCCGACGTTCCGCCAGCGACGGCAACGCCTCCACCGTCACCGCACTCGCCATCCGTCGGGCGAGCTCTTCCACGGTGGGATGGTCGAAGATGTCGGCGACACCCACCGGATGTCCGTCGGCGGCCAGCGCCGCCGCGAACCGCGCCGCCGACAGCGACGTGCCACCGGCGGCGAAGAAGTTGGTGTCCGGGGCGATGTCCACGGTGTCGCCGATGACGCCGCGCATCGCCACCGCGATGGTCTCTTCCGCTGCCGTCAGCGGCCGCGACGGTAGATTCGAATCATCGAGCTGCGCCAGCAGTCTGGCCCGGTCCAGCTTCCCGGTGCTCGTCATCGGGAACCCGTCGACCACCAGCGCTCGGGCTGGCACCGCATACGCCGGCAGTCGTGCCGAGCACGCGGCGAGCAGCGCGCTTTCGCTCAGCGCGGCGACGTCCTCACGATGGGCGAAGCCATCGGCGGTGATGAACGCGATGAGTCGCTCATCTCCCGCGGTCTTGCCCGGCGCCACCACGACCCGGACGTTCCCCACACCCGGTACCGCGCGCAGCACACTGGTGATCTCGCCGAGTTCGATGCGGTGCCCACGGATCTGCACCTGGTCGTCCGCGCGCCCCAGGTAGGCGAGGTGTCCGGGCGTCACTTCCCGCACCCGGTCCCCGGTGCGGTACATCCGCCCACCACCCCCGGCCGGGTCGGCCACGAACCGCGCTGCCGTCAGTTCCGGTGCGTTCAGATATCCGAGCGACACTTGGTCGCCCGCCACATACAGCTCCCCCACCGCCCCGAACGGCACCGGCCGCAGCCGTGAATCCAGAATCGCCCACCCGACCCCATCGAGCGGAGCCCCGATGATGCTGCGGTCATCGTCGACGTCCACGTCGCACGCCGTGAGATGCACCGTCGTCTCGGTGATCCCATACATATTCACCAGCCGAATCGGCGTCCCGGCGGTGTCTACATGATCGGAGTCACCACCCCCACCGCTGGTTGAGTAGCCCGAGGCACCCTTCTCGCTGGTCGAGTAGTCCGAGCCCCTAGGCGAGGACGTATCGAGACCCCGCCCCACAAACCCCCTCAACGACCCCGGCTCCAACGCCTCCCCACCAAACACCACCACCCGAACCGATCCCAACACCCCAGACCCAGCCCCAACCACCGCCGGATCAACGAGCGCCCCAAAAGCCGTCGGCGTCTGCGACAACACCGTCACCCCATGCACATCCAACGTCGCCGCCAGCCGCCGCGGATCGCGCACCACATCCCGATCCACCGCGACCACACACCCACCGGACGCCAACGCCCCCAAGATCTCCCACACCGAGAAATCGAACGCGTAGGAGTGCACCCAACTCCACACGTCCTCCGGCGCGGCCTGAACGACCTCGAGCGCCGCCCCTAGCATCGCCGCGACGTTCGCCCGCGTCACCACCACACCCTTGGGCACGCCCGTCGACCCCGACGTGTGAATGATGTACGCCCCACCCAGAATCGGCTCGGCCACACCATGACCCGCACCCACCGACAACTCCAGTCCCGGCCGCACCACTACCGCCGGCTGCGTCGCTTCCAGCACCAGGTCGATGCGCGCCTGCGGATACTCCGGATCGATCGGCACATACACCGCATCGGCCATCAACGACGCGACGATCGCCACCACCGCATCGCTGCCACCAGGCAGCAACAACGCCACCCGATCTCCCGGACGCACCCCCATCTCCCGCAGCCGCCCAGCCAGGTCACCAGCCCGCGCCACCAGCTGCCGATACGTCAGCCGATCCTCACCAGCCACCACAGCCGGCGCGTGCGGACGAAGCTCCGCATGCCGCAACAGCGCCTCGAGCGGATCTGTCGACGGCGCCCGCCGCTCAGCGCGTTCCGGCAACGTAGGCACTGGCGCACACCCACCGACCGTCGCATCAGGGCCAGCACCCACCAGCCCCGCGACGATCTCCACGAATCGATCAAGAATGTGCCCCGCGGCAACCACATCCACGTGCTGCTCGGCGACGATCAGCGTGACGGCGAGTTCGGTGTCATCGTCGACGACGCTGAACTCCAGCGCGGTCCGCGCCTGATGCGTCGGCAGCGGCTCACCACGGACGATGACCCCGGAGGCGGACGGGTCGGGTTGTTCGGCGTGATAGGCAAGAATGACGTCAGACAGCCCGGACGGCGCCGAAGCGGCATGCCGTTGCGCGTCGCCGACGGCTTTCGCCACCCGGCCCAACGCATCGCCAATCCCCAGTTCACGCGTTCCTTTGAGACGCAACGGCACGGTCTGCACGAACATGCCGACGGTCTGCAGTTCGTCGCTCGTGTCGCGGCCGGCCACGGGCATCGAGAGCACGATGTCGTCGGTGTCGGTGTAGTCGCCGACGGTGGTGGCCGCGGCCAGGCTGAGCAGTGTGTTGAGGGTGGTGCCGGCGGATTGTGCTGCGCGCACCGCGTGATGGCGGAGGTCAGCGCCGATGGTGCGGTTCAGGTACACCGCGGACCCGCGTGTCAGTCCGGTAGGAGCAGTAATCGCTGGGGCGGGCAGGGCGAGTCGTTCGGGTGCGCGGCGCATCGTGCGAGTCCAGTACAGCCCGGACGACGACTCGTCGCGTCCCGCAAGAGTGGCGCTGAAGCCGACCGCGTCGCTCGCCCAGACGGGTTCGTGGCCGGCCATGCGTGCGTGCACTGCGGTGGCGAAGTCGGCGAGCACGATCGGCAACGACCACTCGTCGATGGCGATATGGTGTGCCACCAGGACGAGTTCGACGCTGTCACCGGAGGTGTCGAGCACTGCTCGCCACGGCGGGTCGACGGTGAGGTCGAATGGTGCGGCGACGGCGCGTTCGAATCCGCCCGTATCCAATGTGGCAAGGGTGACCGGTGTGCTCGTCACCGCGTCGTCGGCCGACCGCACCACGGCTATCGGCTCGCCCCCGGCGTCGGGGTAGATGGTCCGTAGTGCCTCATGTCGGGCGGCGACATCGCGCAGGGCGGCTTGCACAGCGACGGCGGTGACGGTGTCGGCCAAGGTCAAGTGGATCGGCAGGTGATAGACGATTGCAGTGGGGTCGCTGCGGTTGAGCAGCCAGATCTCCCGCTGCGTCCGTGTCGGCCGATACTGCACGGCACCACCCGACTGATTGCTCATCGAGCTTGTCGCGGTGAGCGGGGACGCCTTCTCGATGACTTTCGCGAGTTCCCGCGGGGTGGTGACGTCGGCGAGGTCCCGCACCTCGACCCGAACCTGCAGTGCGCTACCGAGTTGCGCTGCGAGGTGCATGAACCCCATCGAGGTGATGCCAAGCTGCACCAGCTCGTCGTCCATCGATGGCTGTTCGACGTCGGCGACCGTCGACACCGCATCGGCCACCGCCTGCTCGGTGACGTTCTGCGGAGCGCTGTAGCGGGCGTGGATGCGCGGCAAGTTCATCAGCGCGGCAGCGACCGCCGCCCGGTCGGCCTCCCCGCGTCCGTTGCTGGGGATGGTGTCGATGATGTCGACGAACTTCGGCCAGATAACCTGCGGCACTACCGAGTTGACCCGTCGCCGCGCGGCCGCCCGCACATGGTTGCGGTCCACGCCCGGTTCCACCATGATCCCCACACCCAGACCGGCGTCGGTGGTAACCGCCACCGCTGCGGTCACACCGGAGATGTCGCGTGCTGCGCGTTCGAGGTCGCCGAGATCGACTCGTGCATCGCCCACGGTCACCAGATCGTCGCCCCGATGGTCGACGACGAGTTCCCCCGTCTCGACGTCGATATGCCCGAGATCCCCGGTCGCCTCCCCGTCGGCGTAGATGTAACCCATCAACCCCGACGGCAGCCGCACCCCCCGCTCATCCCGAACAACCACCGGCACCGCGACGCTCTCGAAGTCCCTCTCGGTGGTCGAGTAGTCCGAGGCGCTAGCCCCGCCGGTGGTCGAGTAGTCCGAGGCGCTAGCCGAGGACGTATCGAGACCACGCTCACCCCCACCGCCGCTCGAGTAGCCCGTCCTGGTGGTCGAGTAGTCCGAGCCGCTAGGCGAGGACGTATCGAGACCACCGCCCCAACCGACCTCCTCCTCCACATCCAGCGGCAACTCCCCCACCAACCGCTCCGGCTCTTCCAGCAACGCCCGCGAAAACGTCTCAAGCATCCCCAGAAACCGCCGATGATGAACCTCGACCTCAGCCTGGCTGTACCGATTCGGGTTGGCTTCGAACGCCACCATCAGCGAGTCCGACCCCGACGTCTTCGGCATCGGATAGATATTGATGGTCAGATCTTCGGCCGGACCGACAGTCAGGATGTGGAAGGTCGCGGTCGCATCACCACACGGCACCTCGCGGTCGAACAACATCAGATTGAGCATCGGCCCAGACTTCTCTTGTCCGGCAGTACGAGGCGTGCGCCCTGATGTCTCGTCGGCCGCGACGTCGGCCCAAATGTCTTCGCCCCGATAGCGCTGATGGCGCAGGGCATTCATCAGCGCCGATTGCGTGGTGCGCAGCGCCGATGCCACCGAGGACTGCGGCTCGACGTGTGTCCGCAGCGGAACAGTATTCGCCACCGGCAGCGGCGTGGTGCGCAGCTCCTTCGTCGTGCGGGCAGCCACCGGAAACCGGATGATCACCTCATCGCCGTTGGCGGTGCGCGCAATGTACGCACTCAGCGCGGCCGCAATAATCGTCGGCACGATCGTCGTGGACTGAGACGCAGCAGTCCGCAGCCGATCCATCGTGCCGGCAGGTATCACCGCAGACGTTGCCACACCCACAGATTCGGGTAGACCGCCGCGATGAGCGAGTGTCTTCCCGATCCCGACGCCGGCCATGGCCTGTTGCCAGGCACGACGATCGGTGTGGGAGCGTGTCGACGCACGGTACTGCGCATCGACTCGCGCCGGCAGGTCGAGGTCTACGGGGGATGACGGTGGCGGCGGTTCACCACGGACCGCGGCCGAGTAGGCCGCAAGCGCCTCGACCATCTTGTCTTTGCCACCCATGCCGTCCGAGAGCAGGTGATGGCCGCGGTTGTAGAGGAGAAAGTGTTCGTCCGCCAGCCGAAACAGCAGACCCCGCGCAGTTCTGTCCGTCCGTGGATCGAGCGGTCGGGAGTAGTCTTCGCGCATCATGACTTCGGCCGACGCGTGTGGATCGTCACAATGACGCAGATCGACGACCTCGGCCCAGTGGTGCAACGCGGAGTCGTAAATGCCGACGGGCCCATCGCTCAAGTCTTCGAAGCGCAACTGAGTGAACTTGGCGTCTTCCACCACACGGCTTGTGTGGCGAACGAATTCCTCAGTGTCGAGCGGGCCGACGATCTCTGCGACTTGGGCCGTGTTGATGGGCACGTCCGGATTGAGCCGCTGAGTCGACCAAATGTCCTGCTGGGCGCGACTCATGCCAAAACGGCGCCAGTGCTGACCAGACGTCATCGGATATCATTCCGACTGGTTCGAGCGAGGCGGTGTGCCTCAGGTCGCAGTTTGTGAGTTCGCAAGTAGCCACGGGTGGTCCGGCCGCCATTAGCAGGTCGCCCAGAACGGGGCCACCCTCGAGCTATGCCTGTGGGCGAACATCGATGCACCAGGGTATCCATATTCAATTCTGAGCGGTCGGCGCCCAACGAACCATCGGCATGATCGCTGTAGGCGCCATGGACGGCAGCTACAGCCCGCGCTAGCAATGAGATGAGCTCGAGCTCAGATCCGCGCGCGACCTCTACTGCGCGCCCACTGCGACCGCTGCTGATGAATCGTCGCGGATGCTTGTCCGGCCCTCCTGCCAGATCCACCAACTGGATACGCGCTGTCAACGCCAGACAGTAAGTCGCTCGACGAATCTGGGGCACCCCGTAGATCCCCGAGTCTGAGGTTCTCGCCCCCACGTTGGCGCCGCCACCGGTCCCGGCGGCTTCTCCCTGCCAAGTTGGTTCGTGACCGGCTTTCCGGGCGTGCACGGCGACAGAATCGTCTGCCAGCGCCATGGGCAACGACCGCTGAGCATTTGCAGTGTGATGGACAACGAGTGCGAGCTGTACCGCTTCGCGGGAGCTGTCGAGCACCGCTCGCCCCAGCGCATCGACCGTAAAACCGAACGGATGGACTACCGCATGCTCGATGCCGGCTCTGCCTAAGGTCAACGATTGGATCGGCGCCATCTCGGCGGCCTCACCTACAGAGCCCTCCATCGCGCCAGGCTCTCTGACCTGGTCAGGGTAAACGGTGCGCAGCGTCCCGTGTCGCGCCGAGACATTCTCGATTAACGCCTGTGAGATTGTCTCCAGCCCCGCACAAGACCGCCGATTACGAACCTTTACTCCAGCCTGGCTGTACCTATGCCGATTCGCCTCGAACCCGACTATCAGCGATCCTGAGCCCGACTCCCCAGACACCGGATAAATGTTGGCGGTCAAATCGTCAGCAAACCTCACGGTCAGGACGCGGAAGGTCGCAGTCGCGTCCCCGCAGGACAATTCGCGGTCGAGGAGCATCAGGTTGAGCGTCGGACCAGAGCGCACCTGCGTGGACGTGCGGACCGTGCGCCCGCTGGTCTCGTTGGCGGTGACATCGGCCCAAATGCCTTCACCGCGGTACCGCTGATGCGGTAGGGCTCCCACGAGCGCGGACTGTGTGGTTCGCAGTGCGGCCGCGACCGACGAATCCGCTGTGAGTGCTTGTTGGGCGGCGCTCAGGCGAAACCGGCAGGTACGCACGCTGGGTATCACGATCGAGCGTCCTCAGGCATCAAGGCTTGAGTCCGACTCAGCGGTAAATCGACAGCTCCAAGTGAACACATCCCCACCCCGAAGAAGCGCAAGAACCCGAAAGTGATCCCCTGATCCGCGAGGTAGAACTCGTCGTCAACGGCCTTGTGCTCGCAATCAGCAGGACCGGTCCCAAAGAGGGCAGCCCGCACGCACGCTGTTAGCGCTGAGCGTGAAGAGAGAACCTTTGGCCTACTTAGCAACAGTGCTGCCGTCCGTCAGGTCTGCGCTGCTGGCCACCGCCGACTGATCGGATGGACCGTAGGTAGCCCCGTAATACCCGACTTCCGTTGTAGCGAGCGCATTCGCAACCACACCTAGAACGGGCACACCCGCGGTCTCGAGCTGCCCAAGCGCAACAGCAACATCCGCACGTTCTGTGGCGCCAGCACGCACCACCATCAGCACCCCGTCCAGCCAGTTCGACACAGTAGCTGTGTCAGCAACAGGCAAAACAGGGGGCGCGTCCACGATAACCCACTCGTACTCACTCCTCAGCCGGCTGAACACTTCCTCCGCACGGCGAGAACCCAACAACTCCGCAGGGTTTGGAGCGGCACTGCCAGCTGACACAACGTCTAGATCGCCGCTTTTCGGGGAGCGCTGCACAACGTCGTCCAACAGAACCCGCCCAGTAAGGATGTCCGTGAATCCCGCTCCCCCCGCCAACCCAAGCACTCGATGGACATTCGGACGACGTAGATCGGCGTCAACCAGCACCACCCGGACCCCTGATTCGGCAATTGCAGACGCGAGATTGACCGCGATCGTCGACTTCCCCTCACCGGCGTTTGGACTGGTGACCGCGATCGCTCTAGACGGGTTGTCGACGCTAACAAAAGACAAATTCACACGCAGTTGCCGAAACGCTTCTGCAGCCGAGCTGGCGCCAGCTCCAAAATCGAGCGGTCCCTCACCGAGAATCGGGTCGTAAGGCAGCGACGAAAGCACGGGCGTCGACGTCAACGCCTGTACGTCCGACGTGCTTCTGATCTTGGTGTCAAGACCGTTACGAACAATCACTATCAAAAGGCCGAGCAAACCACCTAGGACAAATCCAATTACCGTATTGCGCAGTGTGGCCGGACTCACAGGATCGTCCGATGCAACAGCCGGCGTAACTACCGTGACCTTCGCCAATGGATCGCCGCCCGCTGTGGGTGTTTCAAGGGTCCGCACACTCTGTACAAGGGCGTTCGCGACCGAATTCGCGAGCAAGGCCGCAGTATCTGGATCTCCGTCCAGCGCGCGAATTGTAAGCAAGACAGTGTCTTCTGAAGCGCTGGCAGAGACCGAATCTGCAACGTAGTCCGGAGAAAGACTGCCGCCTAGAAAATCAACAGCGCCGGACACTACTGATTCAGACGTAGCGAGCTTCGCATACGACGCCACACGCTGTTGCGATGCGAGCGAACCTTGATACGCACTTTGCGAAGAGGTACTCGAGCCGGAAGTAACATATAGAATTGCTGATGACCTGTACAACGGCTCCTGGAGTAGGCTATAGGACATTGCCGCAACAGCACCAATGCACGCTGCGGCAAGAACCACGCCCCAGCCTCGGAGGCAGACAGTAGCAGTCTCTCGCAGAGAATCCCATCCCGTAGATCCGCGAATCGTTTCGGCATTCATCAGTTACCCTCCGTAAATGGTCATGTCAGATGTCAACAGCCACACCGCCGCGAACAACAGCTTCCCTTGACTTTTAATCATTGATCACACTCAAACGCGGCGCATTGCGCGCGCTGATGGTCAGCCGCAGCCCAACCAATACCGTGTTCCAAAGAATCTATTCTCTCGTCGCAGAAATATACAATTGAACGGTCTAAAGGAATTCTCTTAGGACGGTACGATTGAAGATCAATACGCATTCCATCACCCGCTCTGTAGTCGGGCAAAAGTTCCATAGTGGGATAGTAGATACGCTGAGACCTAGATCCATTCATACCGATTCTCTGAAGGCGCTGCGCCTCAACCTCACCCTTGCCGGTAGGACCAAAGTAGAATTCTACAAATCCTTCTCTACGGTTCGGGGACACCTTCACATGCCAGACAATTCGAAACCACTGGTCCTCAATAACAGGAACAGACCATAACCGGTGGCTATAACTACCCTCATTCCAACGCCAGTTCGCGCGCAGTCCGAGTCGTCGAGTCAATTGATCATCTGAAAACTGCTCGAAAATCAGCGGGGCGCTCCCAAAGTAGGGTCTACCATAAAGCTGGACGTAGTTTATATGAGGCGCTGGGACCGAAAGAAACTGCGCTACCTCCCGGTCCGACATCGCTGGAAGATAGATTGACACACTCATCCAAAACTCCGAGCAGTACGGAATTCCCTGCGCGGGCGAGGACGAGAGCTGAACACGGGGGTTCGGGGTCATCGCTTCATCTGACCGCATCGCAGCTACTCTTAGCGCATTGCCACCAGCCTCCCCAGGGGCTGCCACCTCGTCCACCCCATGACCATTAACGACCGAACTGAACGTCTTTTCGACAGGCTTCGATAGATCAGGATGGAACGGAATCGGCTTTGGATTTCGCGGCATGCATTTGGACGCTGAACCGTTCATAATTGGAACCACGACAGAAAGACCAACTAGAAGAACAAGCAAGAGGCAGATTGCTAACAGTCGATTAAACGCGAGTCTGCTGCGTTTCGGCCGTGAATGGCGAGCGACGATCATCGCGCGATCCCCGGCTCACGGTTGACCGCTTGTATGCGACGATCAAATCTTGTTATCGAATCTGGGGCACCCGAACTGTAGGCACCTACGAGGATCAAAGGGCTCGCAAGAAATAGCAAGGCAGGGTAATTGTCCAGCGCATTGAATCCCGCGAGTGAAACACAGATAGACGCTAGCGCAGCCGAGATCACAAGATGACCTTTCCTGATCAAAAGCAGCAACCCAGCAACAACTCCAATGACGATCAGCGAAGCGGACAGCAAGCCTAAAGAGAGGTATAGCTGCAACCAGGAGTTCTCCAGTTGCAGACCTGAAGTAGATGCAAAGTAGAAACTTCCCGTGCCAGGGCCCGTACCAGCGAGAGCGTGTTGCACCATCATGTCGCTCGCCTCGCGGACTATCTCGGAACGATACTCGGCAGAGGCCTGACCTCCGCTCGATGAATTTCGCTGCTCGAGAATCGGCGAAGCCGCAGCTAAGAAGACTATGAGCAAACTGCCCATCCAATACAACGGCCCATAGGATCTGCCCTGGCCCGAACCTGTACGCCGTCTGCTGAACAATCCTCCCACAAGAACTACAGCAGCACCCGTAGCCAGCGCGACAACTCCTGTACGCGACACGGAAAGTATAAAGGCGCAAAAGGATAACACGATCGAAGCAAACCTTAGCAAAGGAAAACGAGATCGAGGGTAGTTTGAGAAAAGAGCGAGTATTAGACAAACTACGGACACCATCGACAATATAAGAGGATGCCCGACCGTAGAACTTGAGCGAAACACATCCCAATCCTTCTCGCGGTAATGATCCGCTAGGATTAGATTCCAGGGGTTAAAATTGAAAGCGTAGTCCAGTAAAGCAACGGCGCCTACAATAATACCGGTCCACAAGAACATAGATCTGACCCACGAATAGGGGTCGGTGTACAGATATCGCCCAATGAAGGCAGGCAGGACGATCGTAATTATGATCACCAACGTCCAGAGTAGCGATTTTTTGACATCTGTCGTGGCGATTAGGGAGACGGCGAGGGTTACGAATATTGCTGCCAATAATACTACGGATGGTTCTCGAAGAGCTGCGTGCGACCGCCTTTTAGTTCTGGACGTCATCAATAACTTGACGCACGCAGCTAAGAGAAACAGCACAGGGACGGTCAGATATCTGCCGACTGCAGTCGGCAGTCCCATCTGTCCGAGTGGAACCAGAACAAACGAAACCATCGAAAGCACTACAAGGTGTTCAGGCCTCATGACGATACATACGATGGCATAGCAAAGTAGCGCGCCAGCGCACAGAGAAACTAAATATAGGCTAGGCATGGCAGACACCCCCTCCTATCCGCGCGGACTTGCTTGGGTACATCAGGGACAAGCTTCCGAGCCGTCATGGGCCCGCAGTGCCGCCTGGCCTGCCGCAGATATAAGAGAATGAGAGCTAACCGCACTGATCTCTCGAGCCGGCGCCCCAGCGATTGTGGTCCGAGATGGTGCGTCACGGTTTACAACCGAATTCGCTCCAACAGCCACTAGATCCCCAATAGATATCCCCCCATAAAGAACCGCACCCGGACCAATATACACACCGTCGCCCAACTTCGGGACGCCACCATCTGCCACGCCGATATTGACCCCACAATGAACTGTGCACCAATCTCCTGCGCGAGTCTTTGCATTTACTATGATTGTTCCGAAGTGTGGCAGACACAAGCCACGCCCAAAGGTTCGCGGAGGAATTGTGATTCCTGTGAAGATCGAATGACGAGTCAGTCGATACCTAAAGTAGAACCGCGCCACCCGCGGCCAAAAGCCTGACATATTCAGCAAATACTCGTTGATCCTCAGCAGCCGAAGGTAGAGCACTGTCGTATTTCGAAATCGCGCTGAGAACCGCCATCTCGTCACACTATTTGCCTCCAAGTCGTCAGCCATCCATGCGAGCAACTGACTGATAGAAGCTGGTCCGCGGACCTCCCCGACGGACGGCCTTGGACTTGAACGAAATGATGAGACGCGCCACATTGGTGGATACTTCATGCTCATTCACCCACCTGGCGTCTAATTCTCGTGTGCATGCCACCCGCGGGCTCAACGCGCACCTCAGCGGACTCTTCTAGGTTCTCGAACTCCAGGTCTTCGACTTCAGCCGACACCCCAAGGCCAGCCGACGAGACTACGCGCGAAATTTGCTCTTGATGATCGTCGACATGCTCGCCGCGGCCTGTCCGTCGTGGCACAAGAACCGGTGACACCCCCAAGTCCAGCAACCGCAGCACGCTGCCGACTCCACTGTGAGACACAACTACGTCAGCGGTCTTCGCAAGCCGGTCGAACTCTTGCGCCGGCAAATACGGCCTTGCCATCCCTGGAAGTCCATCCCGATCAGTACTTCCCAGCTGCCAGAAGAAGTCGACGCTCCGGTCCTTGGAGATCTCGAGCAGTCGGTCTACCAAGGAATCAAACCTGTAATTCTTGATGGTGCCTAGGCTGACGAAGACACGTAGTGGGGGCTTGCCCTCGTCCCGCGCGACTCGCACCGCGCGGTAGTTCCCGAGAACATTTCCGTTGAAGGACCAGCGCCCACCTGACCAGCCAGCGTGCTGCGTCCATAAACTGGTCGCGAGGCGAGATCGCGAAACTATACGACCAGTCAGAGAGGGTCCGTCGACGCGGGACACGCTCTCCACATACCTAGTCTGCAGTCCGTGCATCCTTGCCGTCAGAAACGCCGGGACCGCAATAGCCGCGCCAGAACTCACGACGCCATCGAACTTTTCACGGCCGATAACTCGATTGAAAGTCGTTGAGGCCAGAAGTGCCCTGCCCCCTTGGCGCGGACCAATATCATCGATATAGATCACAGGTCGGCCCGAAAGTAGAGACCGACTTTGGGCGTTAGGAAACGTGATCCACATAGACTCGTTGGAAGCTGTGCTGGCGCCGTACCACCGATGAAGCTGCTCTAGGTGACCACCTGTAGACGCGACAAGCAATAGGCGGGGGCTCGCTGAGTCGCCCATACCGCTCGCGATGTCGCCAATGCACATTCGATCGGGCGCCAAATCCCTTGGTAGGCCGTGATCGCTGTTGATGTCTCGATCCTGCATCACGCAGCAACCTGTCCCTGTCGCGAGCTCAAGTGCTTCTGAACCTCTACACGAACGGCTTCAAGCCGTGCACGCGCAGCGGAAAGCTCCGCGAGTCGATCCGGCCTGCCACTGATCACGTTGCTGAGCGACCAACCTTCTTGGTGTTCAGGGCCATACGAACATGTGATACCCGCAGCCTCCATGTGGCGAGATATCTTTGCGTGCGAGTCTGGAAGATTGCACACCGGAGCAGCTCCTTCGGTCAAAGCCAAGATCAGGACGTGAAGCCTGTCACTGATTGCGATGGAGGAAGTCGAGAACTCCTCACGCAACCTAGACTCCTGATCAGTGTGGCCTCGGCCCTCCCAAAGGACTGCTCGGCCGCCAATCCGGTCCGCGATCTCGGCACTACGTCGTTGGTCTCTCGCCACCTGCGTCACTACGACAAGCTCATAACCATCACGGGCCAACGCTTGCACCGCGTCGAACCAGGGCTGAGGCGGCAGCGGGCGATCCCCCCGGAGCGAAATCGAAACTCGCTCTCTGTTCCCCGTCCGCATATCCGACACTGGGGTCCCCTGGCCGAACGCCAAGTCCGGCTCCGTTCGTCCACCGAATAGACGTGTGGCCAATGGTTCACGCCATACCACCGGTGTTGCAAGCCTCACGCTTGGTTCTATCAACCACCTATACAACTGGTGGTCCGTCTTAACCCCAGCGCCCACTCTTAGCACTTGCCTAGATCTGCGCGCACGAATCGCTGCCGCTGCTGGCAGCAGCGCTATATGCTCTTTCAAACCGCCCAATGACAACTGCAGCTCTCCTGGTTTGAACACGTAAGCCGCATCCCGGTTACAAATGAGCTCCTTGTACCAGCTTGAAAATGATTTCGACAGACGGACATTGCGATCTCTCAGGCCCTGCAACAAAGATTCATCGTAAGCTAGCGGCGAATCACCCACATACGCATGAACATCTTCAAGGCTTGAAAGCCAATCCAGAAGCTGGCGGCGAAGGACTATATCACCGATATTGTCGTACTGCCCGATAAGCGGAACGTAGACAGTCATGACAGTCCTCGATTTCTAGGCAGAGTACACATCGGATACAACTTCCCGCGCAGATAACTTGCTGACAGAACTGACACAATCATCCGAGCTCACCAACTGGGCTCGATTCACCGCCTGGACAAATTCCGACGGAGAACCGTATCTACTACCGTTGACGGAGTCGACAACAAGTCCGTTAGGGTCTCCACCTTCAGTAGTAACAACTGGCAAACCACATGCAAGTGCTTCCACAATCGAGCGGGAAAAGCCCTCAAACTCTGATGACATAGCGAGCAAGTCGTGCATTCGCATCAAATCACCAACTTCGGCCTTTTTTACAGCGCCTCTGAATGACACACGAGAACTCACCCCCAAGGCATGAGCTCGTTCTCGCATGAGCGGCAGGAGTGTCCCATCGCCAGCAACAGTCAAGTGGAACTCGGGCGACAGTCTGGCGAAGCACTCAATAGCGAGAATCGGCTGCTTCGCCGGTTCCACCCTGCACGCCCACAGAATTCGCCTTCTCGTCGCATGCGACTCTTCGATGACAGACTTCTGCGGGGGGTAGAACTGCGAAGAATCGAACCAGGTTGGAGAGAATCGAACGTTCCTGCTACGCTTTCTCAGCCGCTCAGCACCCGATTGGCTAAACACAACAGCAGCATCACATACTCCGACGGCCGCTGTTTCGGTGGCACGGTACAGCCACGGAACGCGACGATAGAACGACCGACTGGCAGACGAAAGGTTTGCAGTCCCGCTGCTATGTATTAGCACGATGTGCCGGGCACGTGGAAACCTAGCTTTCATCGCGACCGCGGCGTTGACCCGATGGGTCTGAACGATGTCAAAATTCGGCAGGCGTTTGCACGCGAGACCGGCATTCAGAGTCAAACTATGTGGTAGCCGACGTTTCAAATTGGAATTGTCCATCTGTGCCACGGGCATGAACATGAACTCCGTTCCCTCCAGAGTCATCTGTGTCCATTTGCCGAGCTCCTTGTTTCCAATAGCGTCAACGCCTGCGACCCAAAGTTCCTCGTCAGCCGGCCTGAACTTGATAAGGCCGCGTATACAAGTGTCAATTCCACCCGGCTTCGGAGCATCGGGATCAAACTGTTCAACAATAAGACGTCTGGTCGAACTAGCCAAGCCGCTGCCCTCCGCATGCGTAGAAAACATAAACATACTGATCACCGCAGAAGCCACTGGACTGACTGGATCAGCGAACCTTCGCTGCGGCGGGTTATAGCGGCGTACACCGCGAGAAAAACTATCGTGGATACCAACGTCTTTATAAGGAGCGAAACCACACTGACTCCACCTGAACCTGTCATCGAGGACAGAACCGCGCTGCAACCATATGCGACAACGACACCGCCAAGGAGCGCAATACAGACTCGCACCACGGTGCGGCGGTCGGTAGCCTCGTAGACGACAAGACCACCCTTCAAACCATGAAGCTTGACAGGGAGATCAATGCTGTAAGCCGCAACGAAAGAAAGCGCCAAACCTAATGCTACGTATCGATCGGGCAAGATTGCCGCCGAAGCCAAGGACAGCCCTATCCAGACAAGATTGATTCGAATCGCACTCCATAGTGGCGGCACTGCGTTCTTCATTGCATAGTGTGGACGAATCAGGATCGAGTGAAGACCAAAAGGAACAAAGCCAATAAACAAGAGCATCACCAGTTCTCCGATGAATCGCGCGGAAGATAAACTGTTTGCGCCAAACGAGTAGACAACTGTTACGACGCTTGGCCCCGCCACGATTGCCACACCGCACACTGGAGCCAGCAACGTCGTGCTACGAATCAGACACAACCTCATTAGCTTTGCCGATTCATGCTGCCGGCCCGCCGATAACTCTCGTGATAGTCGCTGAAGCATCACATTCGCAACATTAGCCACGATTATTGCTTGCGCGAAGTACAAAATCATCTGCGCATTGCTGAGGGCGGCGTACCCTCGAGATTGATTTCCTCCACTGAATCCAACGTTAAGAGCGACAACCGCAACTATGAGACCCGAAATCTGATAGCACGCAGCGGCGGCAACCGTCCAAGCGCCTGTACGAAGAGTCTCACGCAAATGCAGGCCCTTGATGGTGTGAAACCGTTTAAATCTGAATCCCACGTTTCGAGCAATCGTCCAGACCATTACCGCCTGCAAGGCAGTTCCACTCAAGGTCGCCGCGCCCAGTATCGCTATTGGCCACTGTTCGTCCCCGATGCTCGCGGCACCCCACCGCGTCGACAGGATGATTATCGCGACAGAAGCACCTATCACCAAAACACTAGAGATAGCATACGACCAAGAAACGGCCGCGAACCTACCCTTTGCATTCACTATTTGAATCAATGCGGCAATAATTGCAAAAAAGAATACCTGAGGGATGCACCAGAACGCAAACACCCTCGTTGCTTCGGAGCCGAAATCTGATTCGCTAGTTACTAGATTTCGAAGCACAACCATGAAGCATACGAAAACAACTACAGTTGCGAAAACGCCGAATAGAACGGCGGCGAGCACCAGAAAGGTTGAGTAGCGATCGCCATCAGCTTCGGACTGGCCGTATGCATCCACCAGACGCGGAACAAAAACCGCCGCGATTGTTCCTCCACCCAGAAGAAGGAATATCATGTTTGGAATATTGTTCGCAAAGTTGTACGCATCGCCGAGTACGCCCGTACCGATCGCTATGACTAGCAGCCAATTGCGCACAAAACCCAGAAGCCTTGACCCCAGTGTGCCGATCGACGCGGTAGCCGATGTCCGGCCGACCCCGTGCTCTTTGACCAGCGTGCTCATCGCCGACCTCGATCGCGAACAACCGCCAGCAATGCCGACTCGAGCGCTTCCGCGCTGCTAGTCGAAGAGAACCGCTGTAGCCATCCAGCGGGAGGAGCCGGCGTAGGTCGTCGACTCGCCTCAACCACTGCCGCGGCATAGTCACACGCACGGTCCCCGGCCGTCAGTATTCCTGTAACTTCGGGGATGATGGCGTCCGCGACGCCGAGACAGCGAGACGATGCAACGACCCATATTCTCGAGCGCGCTGCTTCGAGCAGTACGTTCCCGAACCCCTCAGATAGAGAGGGCAGCAACACTACACCGGTTCCACACTCGTCGTACCACGTGTCAGACCATCTAATCTCGCACGGGATGCCTAGCTTGCGACATCTTTCAGCCACCGGTTCGGCCAGCGGACCCTTACCAAAGAACTTTAGCCGCACCGCGTAACCCCATTCGTGCGCGACTAAGTGCGCGATATCGACTGCCAACTGCGGTCGCTTCTGCGGAACTAATCGAGCGGGAACGACAATCTCGATAACATTCTGATCCGCGCTGCGGTCAACATGAGGACGCAACGCCTCCTTTGCTAGCGAAGGGTTCGGTATGACCCATGTGCGGTCACTTGAGACGTGGTAGAGAGCCTGGGCCTCGGCGGCAACCGGATGCGAAATTGCAACGTACGCATCCGCGTGCCTGTAGGTAAGCCTCGACATCCAGTGCTTTACCCTCATTGCAAAGCCTTGCTCAGCGACGAGTGGAATCACCATATTCCGCCCGCTAATTGCGATCGCTGGTTTGCTTGCGCCTAGGAATGCGGTGGAGATAATCAGCAGATTATTCCAGTACGGCATCATAGCTAGGACTACATCTGCTTCGCATGCTCTCACTGCGCGTCTTACTTCAGATACTCGCTGCCAGAAACTGCTTCCGCCTAGTGCCACCTGGGTGAACTCTGTAGCAGCAGTCCCGGGTTTCGGGTGAGTCTGGATGACAGTCACGTGGATGCCCTTGTTCGACAGAGCTTGTGCCCAACTCTTCGCAACGAACTCAGCGCCTCCGCCAGCTAGCGAAGGCACAAGGAAGGCAATCCGTTTCAGTTGACTGACATCGTGCTGCCTCACAGGCGGCTCAGAAGTACGACTCACCCTCAGGTATCCCGACATGCCGCAGAGGCTTCAGCCCAAGCGAGGTGCCGGCGAAGCCCTTCCTTAAGATCGACCCGTGGGGACCAGCCAAGCTGTTGATAAGCAAGAGCCGTATCCCCGCTTGTACGACGTACGTCACCTTGCACGACATCGGACCACTTTATCGAAAGCCGACAATCGGCCAGCATCTCAATCGTACTGATGGCTTGGCGGAGGCTAACGTTGCTGCCGCCCGCGATATTGTAGATCGATCCCGCTTTTGTGCCACTCGTCATCGCTTTCACGTTGGCATCCACAACGTCAGTTATGTATGTGAAGTCCCGGACCTGCGTGCCGTCACCGTATACCTCAAAGGTTGGCCCCTGGAATGCAGCCGAAACTAGACGAGAAAAAGCCATGTCAGGCCGCTGCTTTGGACCGTATACGGTGAAATACCGTAGAGATACAGTGTCTATCCCGAAGTTATCGGCGTACAGACTGCAAAGGTGCTCGGCAGCGAGTTTTGTCACTCCATATGGGCTTCGCGGCTGGGGAGTAATAGACTCGTTCGTAGGATAAGTCTCCGCGTTGCCGTAGACGGACGACGAAGACGCGTAGACAATCTTCGGCGGCTCGGTCATCGAGCGAGCGGCCTCAAGAATTCGCTGAGTGGCTATTATATTGTTGTCGACATACCCGCTAAAGTCTGATCCCCATGACTTACGCACGCCCGGTTGTCCAGCTTGGTGGTAGATTCCACTTATCCCGGGGAGTATTTTGTCAAAATCCGCATTCAAAAGATCTTGGGCCTGAAACTCGAACCGTTCGTAATCGGATAGCTCGCTAACGTTTTGTTTTTTTAGATCCACGTCGTAATAGTCAGTTAGGCTATCGATACCAACTACACTATGGCCAGCCCGCAGCAGGGAATCAGATATCGCACTGCCAATGAATCCCGCGCAGCCAGTTACAAGGTACCGTGACAAGTCTAGTCCTTCTTTTCTCACATTCGCCTGGACTTCAGTCGAAGTATTTCCAACCCGCCACCTGCCATGCATCTCTTGGCAAACACAGTCGGCCATCAACTATGTTTCGCTTTCGCACCACATCGCCAACCTTGCTCGGCGAAAGGGAGGTGAACTCGTCCCATTCTGTTAAAACCATCACGACATCAGCGCCGCGACACGCGTCCAGTGCCGAAGAGGCGTAGTCGAGGGTCGGAAACTGAGACTTAGCGTTCGTCATGGCTTTCGGGTCGTACACCGCGACGGATGCGCCCTGCAACTGGATCTGCCCAGCAACGTTGAGAGCAGGCGAGTCTCGGACGTCATCCGATTCAGGCTTGAAAGCCGCCCCAAGAATAGCCACACTTGCGCCCAGTAGCGACCCACCACACACTGCGCGAGCGCGTTCCACCATTCTTGTTCTACGCCTCATGTTTACGTTGTCAACTTCGCGAAGAAAGCTGAGTGCTTCCGCCGCACCAAGCTCGCCGGCGCGAGCCATGAATGCTCGAATGTCTTTCGGTAGACATCCACCTCCGAATCCCAGCCCAGCATTCAGAAACTTCCGGCCGATCCGCGCGTCGTGGCCAATAGCATCTGCAATGGCCTTCACATCTGCATCAGCGGCGTCACACACTTCAGCGATCGCATTGATGAAAGAGATTTTCGTAGCAAGAAATGCGTTGGCTGAGTTCTTAACTAGCTCGGCTGTGGGAGGGTTAGTTACGATGAACGGAGTTTCTCGCTCGAGAATCGGTGCATAAATCTCGCGCGCTATCTCTTCCGCTTTGCCACCGGGAAACGTACCTATAACAAGCCTATCCGGTTCCAGCGTATCCTTAACTGCGAAGCCTTCACGTAAGAATTCCGGATTCCAAGCTACCTCAACATCGATGTCTTTGGCTAGTTCATCCACACGCTCAGCAAGTCGTCGGCATGTCCCGACTGGCACAGTCGATTTACCGAGTATCGTCGCATCGTCCTTTAGTAGCGGAATGAGTTGTTCGATTGCAGAATCGACGTATCGAAGGTCCGCACCGTAGTCCCCCTTTTTCTGCGGAGTTCCGACGGCAATAAAGAACACATCTGCAAAGTCTGCCGCTTCGGCATAAGAGCCCGAGATCGTCAAAGCCCCAGTCTCAATGTGCTTCTTGAGTAGGTCAGGTAGTCCAGGCTCGTAGAACGGGACATTTCCCGCGGCGAGGGCACTTCTCTTTTCATCGACGACTTCGATACCCAGTACTTCATGGCCAAGTTCGGCCATGCACGCCGCGTGAGTGGCTCCAAGATAGCCCAGGCCAAGGACAACCATTCGCATTAGTAAGCTCCGTCTTTCGCTAGTACGGCTCGCGCCGTCTTCCATAGAATTTGCGCATCTTGCATGATCGACCAGTTTTCGACATAGGAAAGATCAAGCCGCACAGACTCTTCCCATGACAAGTCGGATCTTCCGGAGACCTGCCACAGCCCAGTCATGCCCGGCTTCACGAGCATGCGTCGGGCTACGCGCCCGTCGTACCTCTCTACCTCGTCTGGGAGCGGGGGACGAGGACCGACCAGACTCATGGATCCGCCCAGGACGTTGAACAGTTGTGGCATTTCGTCGAGGCTGTAGCGCCTGATGACCGATCCAACTCGCGTGACCCGAGGGTCGTTACGCATCTTGAAGAGGACTCCGGACCCCTCGTTGACCGCATGCAGTTCCGCCTTGAGTGAGTCGGCATCGACAACCATTGACCGAAACTTCCACATCTCGAACGGAACGTTGTTCAAACCCACTCGCGTCGCGCGGTAGAAGATGGGCCCAGGCGAGTCAAGCTTGATCGCGATGGCCACAGCGATCAGAACGGGCGCGATGAACAACAGGATCAGCGCCGCCCCAACCCGATCGACAACCGCTTTTCGAAACCGGTTGGCGCCCTCGTAGCGCGGCTTGTCGATGTGAAGCATGGGCAGGCCGGCTACTGGCCGAAGCATCATTCGGGGTCCGGCTATGTCTGCGACTCCGGGAGAAACAACCATATCCACATTGAGGCCTTCCAGATCCCATGAAAGACTCTGCATCGCTGTGTGCCCTAGAGCCTCAGCAGATGTGACTGCCACCGTTGTCGCACCGGCATCGGCAACTGATTGGCAGACGTCGTCGAAGTCACCGTAGATCTTGACCTTGTGGTCACCGACCCTTATGTCCTGCCTATTGCCGCTGTGCGTAGGCAAGCACATGCCGACAACCCGATAGCCCAGACCAGGATTGCGAATCAGGCGCTCGATCAAAGGGATGCTGGACCTGGGCTCGCCGACGACCAGCACGTGCTCGAGATTCTTCGACTGCGCCCGCAGCCGCCCAAGTCGCTTGCGCCAAAGCCACCGGGAGGTCACGAGCCCCACGGTCCCGACAGGCAAAGCGATAGCCAAGAAACCTCTCGCGATGTTCAACCGGAAGAGGAGATCCAGCATGGCGAGGACGCCGAAGACAGACAGACACGCGGTGACTATCCGGCTGTACTCTTGCGATCCCGCCCCGACGACGCGGCGGTCTAATGTGTGGAACGCACGCAACGTGCTCACCCAGGCGATGCCGAGCGAAAGAGACACCAGCGCGGCCGGCGCGCCGGTTGCTCCGTTTGGGAGCGTCGCACCGTCCGCGCCGAAGCGCGCGATCTGGGCAATGGCGATAGCTGTCGCAACCACCAGGATGTCCGACCACGCCAGTCGCACAAGGTACCCGTGCATCCACGAGCGCGAATGTGCCTGAGCACGACTCACAGAACGCAACCGCAGTACGCGACTGTCATCCTCGCGAGCCCCCCCGAAGGCTCGACTATTGACCACTGCACAACCTCCCCGACTAGGTAGTACCACGCAAGATTTACATACGAATGTGAACAACAGGTGCACGAAAGCGAGATCGCCTTCGATAGCCGCCCTCAGCCATTTCCTTGACTGATGTGGATGGTGCGAGCGTAAGCGAGGCTAAGTGCTTTGACAACCTGAAAATCCATGTGCGGAGCTGGGATTTCTTTCACTACCGTTGCGTCACAACGCGCGTTGAAGGGCGGATGTGAAGATCTCGGCTCAGCAGGTAGACGTCGCGTGGTCGTAGCGCAGTCCCATGATGTACCGACCGTAAAGCGCTGTTACTCAGCGTTATTGGGTCCGCAGAGGCTCACCCTGGGTGGGTGCAGCTTCCCAACCACGCACCTGGACCCGATTTGCATAGCGTCGCCAACACGCACCAGAAGTGCCTCGCGATCACGAACACAGGGCCCCTTTAGAATCTCGAGTCGCGGGTTTCTTTCCTTTACTTTCTCGCTCGATCACCACCACGCGCGTAACCCAATGTTGACATCCGTAGCGCAAGAATGTGTCGACGGCAAAACAAGGGATCGTTGCATCAAGGCTGCATTCTCGCCGTTGGCCGCACGTTTGAGACTCATGTCACAGCATCACGCATGGGGTCACCGACGTCTCAATCAGATTCGATTTTCAATGCAACGACCGTTGAGCATCTGCGAGCTTTTCCCGCACGGACTGCAAATGATCCGCAGTCGCCTCTGCACAGACGTAATCGTCAGCAGCACAAGCTATTCCGTCAGCAGTATTTGTTTCCGGAATAGCCTCTCCCTATCTCGACGCATTTTGGTCAACGGCCGTTGTGATTTCGCATCTCGACTGGATATTTGCGCAATTTGACGCAACAATCTGCGTATGCGTCCTCCGCAACCGACGCCACCCACTCACCTGTCCCGCCGCTCCATGCTGCGCGCGACCCTGGCCGGCACCGCCGCGCTCACCGTCGGCGCCTGTAGCTCCGAGTCGACCGGGGCGTCGACACAAACACGTTCCTGGGGTGCCTATATCCCCAGCGTGGTGCCGGCACCGTCGCAGGAGTCGCCGATCTCCCGGCTCGCCACACTCGCCGAGATCCACCCCACCTACATTCACCGCTACGCCTTTATCGACGAACCCGCACCCATCACCGACTTCGACATCATCGCCGCCGCAGGCGCCACTCCCCTACTCACGCTGGAACCGGGCGTGGCCGACGGCGGACCGAATCAACCGCAGTACTCACTACAGCGCGTCGCGAATGGCGCCTTCGATGACACATTGCAGCGCTGGGCCTTTGAACTCACCTCCTGGGGCAAACCGTTACTCGTGCGGTTCGCCCCCAAGATGAACACCCCCTGGTATCCGTGGTCAGTCGGCGTCAACGGCAACACCCCTGAGCTCTACCGCGCCGCCTGGTCACGCATGCGTGCCCTGTTCGACATGGCCGGCACCGCCACCATCAAATTCTTGTGGGCGCCGTACGCACTGACCGACCAAGCCGGCAGCTTCGTCGAGGCCTACCCCGACCCGAGCGAGGTCGACTACCTCGGTCTCGACGGTTACAACTGGGGCGATGTCCCCGGCCACCGGTGGACCCTGCCGTCGGACCTGTTCGACCGCAGCCTCGAGGTGATCACCTCCCTCGACGGCAACCATCCCGTCTTGTTCACCGAAGTGGCCTGCGCCGCAGCCTGGCCCGGCCGAAAGGCCGCCTGGATACGGGATCTGCGCACCGTCGTCGCCCAGCATCCTCGCGTCGAAGCGCTGCTCTGGTATCAGGCCGAAGACCGCGACCGCGACTGGCGATTCAACACCACCGACGACAGCATCCGCGCCTTCCGCAGCATGCTCGCCCACCTGATCAACCGCACCTGACCGGACCCGAACGCACCGACAAAGGAGTCCCCGCATGAGCAGCAGAATCCGCCGCATCGCCACCGGCTCGGCGCTGGCCGCCCTCGTCGCCGGCCTGCTGGCACCGACCGCATCGGCAGCACCCGGCGACGTCACCGTGGCACCCACCGTCAGCGGCAACACCGTGGCACTGACCGCGCACAACGACTCCACCAAACGCGTCGGCTGCGAGATCTTCGGCGTACCCGCCGACAGCGAACTCTCGGCCGGCAACCTCGCCTTCGGCTACCAAACACCCGAACAGCTCAACGCGCTGATCGTTGCCGGCTCCAGCAAGAAGCTGACGATGCGGGTGTCGGTCGGCGACCCGCCGTCGCCCACCGGGTCCACCACCATTGCCGACGGGAGCTACGACATCTACTGGGGATGTCGCACCGTCACCCTCCCACCGGTCGACCCGACCGCCGAGGAGTACTGGGGGACCACTCCCCCGTTGCCTGCGGGGGCGGCAACGGGGGCCACGCCGGTACGGGTCGAGGTTCCCAGTGAGGCAGCGCCGACCAGTGCGCCCGCGCCGGAGACCACCACACCGCCGATCGAGATGCAGAAGGTGTGCGTGTTCGGGTATTGCTTGCCGGTGGCGACGGGGTCGTGAGGGTGCATAGCTGACGCGGAGCATGTCACGTGCCCGGAAACCCCTGCGGCAGCGGCGCGGGATAGTCGAGCTTGAACCGCGGACCCGGTGACTCACCACGCAACACGGCGCTGATCCACGCTTGGGCCGGCACCCAACCGGCGGCCGCGTTGGCCACGTGCTCCGGTAGAGGCACGGTCGCGAAACGCAGGTCAGCCCCCGCTGCCCAGTACTTGCGCACCACCGGCAACACCACCGTCGACGGCGGGATCAGCTCGTCCCAGATGCCGTGGAACCAGAGCACGGGGGTATCGGGAATGTGCTTGTCCAGGCTCAACTCCTTCAGCAGCGACATCACTCCGGGTGCTTTTTCCAGAGTCTTGCCCGGCTGAAAGTAGTCGCGGATCGGTCGCCACATACCGGTCATCGCGGCGGTGTACACACACCGGTCGCCGAGGTCGGCAACGATGGCCCGCCCCGCCGGTGTCAGCAGCGCGTCGGCGTCGAAGATCTTCGGATACTCGCGTGACAACGCGGCGAAGCCCAGCCACATCGTGAAATTGCTGATTCCGGTAACTCCCGGTTGCGGGCCTGTGGCGTAGCGGGCCTGCGCCACCAGGTCTGCGGGCGCCCCGCCCATGGCGGTGCCGACTATCTTGACGTCCGGCGCGTAGGTCCGGCGGAGGCCGGCCGCCCGGATGGAACCCGATCCGCCGCCGGAGTATCCGTAGAGTGCAAATGCTGAGTCGCGTAGGCCAAGTGTCTTGTCGTTCCTCACTGCGCGCAGACTGTCCAGCACCATCTTGCCTTCGTCCCAGGTGCTGAACGTGTTGAACTTGCCGTCGAAGTCCGGGATGTTCACAGCGAATCCTTGTGCGAGCCAACTTGTTGCCAGCGTTGCCTCTTTGAAGGTGCCGGTCTGCAGGGTGTGTGACGGATTGCAGGATGAGTTGGTGGAGTCGATGGCCTCCTGGAACGACACGACGGGGCGAGGACTCCCCTGCCAAGGAATGCCCGGGACGATCACCGACGTCGCTGTCACGATCGGTTTGCCGTGCGCATCCTCGGATCGGTACAACAACTGCTTGGTGTGCACCGGGAACGGGATGCCCAGCACGCGCGTCTGGACAGTCCGCGTCCGAACGACCTGACCTGGCTCGTAGGCGGAGATGTTCGGCGGGTCGCGGTACCACGGATCTTCATCCGGGGTGGGTATCGGGAGCGCGCGGTAGATGTCTGGCTCACGCGGCAGTTGAGGCAACTGATTCTGATTCGGCGGGAAGGTGTCCGGGAATGTCGGTGCCGCTTCCGCGACGGCGGCTGTGAGTGCCGCCGCGGTTACGAGCGCAGCGGTCATCAGTACCGTCACCACTCGACGAAAAGCTCTCTCCCGCAAGCCCCTACCGCGCGTGCGCCTGCGCAGAGCCGCATCAAAGTTTCGGTTGTTCACGCGCCGCCCCCCGTCGTTGGTGATGTAAGCCACAGCAGTACAACACACGCGCCTTTTATTAACAAGAGCTCTTGTTCGTAATTGCTTCTACACTTTCGAAGGTGACCGGAAGAGCACGAGGCGCTGCGCCGTCGTCATCAGGACGACGCATCAGAGGTATGGACGCGACCGAGCGTGCGCAACAACGCCGTGAGTTGATCCTCGACGCGGCGCTCGACTTGTTCGCCCGGGAGGGGTATGCGAACTCGTCGATAGAGGCGATCTGCCAGATGGCCTACGTCGGCAACAAGGCGTTCTACGAGCACTTCTCCACCAAGGAGGCGTGTTATCTCGAACTGCTGCAGCGCAACACCCACTCGATCTTCGAACGGCTCTACGCGATCCCCGACGAATCGGACGAGTCCGAGGCCGATCTCACCCGACGGTTGTTGACCAGTTTCGTCGATGCCTTGGCCGATGACCCCCGCGTCGGAGTGGTCACGTTCGGTCAGTCGGGTGGGATCTCACCCACCGTCGAGCGACAACGCCGCGCCAACCGCCGCCAGGCCGCCGACCTGGTCCGCTCGGTATGGACGCGGTTCGACGCCGCCATCACCGACGACGATAATCACCTGGCGGTCGCGGCCACCGGCGGGATCTTCGACCTCATCGCCGACGCATTGGACCAGTCCGACGGTGCCTTCACCAGCGAAACCCGCACCCAACTGGCGGATGCCATGACCGACTTCATGCTCACCCTCCGAGCGGGGATGCGCGCTTCGCGGTGACATCACTCGATGGCTACGGTCCTGTGGACTATCTGGCCTGCCGACGACAGAGTTGCCGTTCTCAATTCGTCTGAATGACGCAACCTGACCGATCTCCCCGTCGCCGGACGTTCGCATGCGCTAGCGTCGGGCCGCCACAGGCGACGATGGGAGAGATCGATGCGGTACCGGACCCCACGGTTCTTCACACTTCACCGAGCACTGACCGCCGCCGTGTTGAGCATCGTCCTGATCGCGACCGCATGTGCCACGTCCGGCGAACCGCAGTCGGCGTCCGACTCCTCGACCGGGTTGTCGAACATGGAGCAGACCCAGGAGTTGGCGGGCCCGGGAACGCGGTGCGGCACGGTCACATTCGCCAGCGGCACACCCGGCAGCGTGGTGGTGCAGTCCGGAGCGATGCAGTGTACGGCTGCGGTCGCGCTCATCAACCGGTACTTCACCGATCCGTCGCTGGTGCGTCAGGGCAACACGAACTCGGCGGTGTTCGACGGATGGACATGCGTGAGTCCCACCGCGGCGGCGGCAGAGATCGCCGGATACGGAACAAAATGTGAGAGCAACGATGCGACGCTCATCGTCGTTCCTCAGGATTCTGGCGCAGGAGCTCAGACACCGAGCGGCCCAGCGTGTACCGCCGAGGCGATCAGTGCGGACCTTGGGCAGCCGATCATCGTGTCGCCACGCTGTTACGACGGCTGGGCACACGTGACGTGGAGTGCGGTGGGTGACGGCTCGGGACTGGCACACATCGTCGGCGGGAAGTGGGTGCTCTACACAGCCTTCCCGACCATGAAGTGCCCAGACGAGGCCCGCGCTGACGGTGTCCCCGAGGCAGAGCTGGGCAACTTCACCATGTGTGCGCGGGACTCGCAGGGCGAGGCCGCGGGCGATGGTGCCGGCGACCTCGGGCTGTCGGTGCCCATCACCCGACCCGCGTGCGACGGTCTCGGCATCGTGGTGGTCTACAGCGCCACCAACCCCGGCAGTTACGCCACAGAGGTCGGCAACGCCCTCGCCGCACATCCGGGCGCGAAGTACCTGCGCACAGACGAGTCGTGCCCGTCACTGCGCCAGCAGAGCGATGAGGGCAATCCGATTTATGCGGTCTACAAGCCGACCGGCTACTCGCAGTCGGAGGTGTGCGCTGCCGTTCGGCGTGAGAACGACGACGCGTACGGGAAATGGCTCGACATGACGACCGACCCGCAGGTCATCATCAGTTGTTAGAGAAACTCCAGGGTGCCGATCGGAGTCACAGTGGCCATCTGATCTCGGGAAGTTTGATGTCCGGCAGCTTCACCTCCGGGATCTTCACCCCGAGGATGTCGATCTTCCCGATCGCTATCACGTCGCCGATCGTGTCCAGCAACACCTGCGCCGCGGCTCCCGGCAGTTCTTCCCAGAACGCCTCGGGATTCTCCCGCATGTATGCGAAGGTCTCGTCGATCGAATCGAAGTCGATGTCTTCGATCGCCGCGTTCAAGACAAGCGCCGTCTGAAGGACGGTGCCGCCCACCGTGACCATGATCTCCGCCGCGATCGGATGGTCGATCAGACCGAAGAACGTGCTCGCCCTCGACAAGGCGAGTTGAGGGTCGCTCTCGTCGTAGAAGAACTGCGTGATGTCGGCGATCCACTCGAACCTGTCCAAATCGATTCCGGGTGTGTTCGGTGTCGCCAGTGGCGTCCCTCCCCCGGCGCCTCCGGATTCGCATAGCCGAACTTGATACCGCTGCCAGCTAGCCCGCGTCGTCACTTTTGGTCGAACACCCGGGCGCCGGTGTCGATCCTGGCCGTGTCGAACAGCGCGGTGCCCAGCATCACCGGCAGCCGGCCAAACCTGGGCGATCGCCACAGGCTTCCTTTCTTGAAGCTACGTCTGCGTCCAATTGGCATTGATTCCCGAGGAGCCCGCGGTCTTGGCGATCGTGCAAGGCTCACCCGGCCTGATCACCGTGAGAACCTGCTCGGAGCAGGCGCCGCCAACGGAATGACCACTGCCACATCGGCATCACTGTCGTCGTGGATGATGCCCTTTCAATTTCACGCGGTCGACATCATCGGCCCGCAAGGTCATGGCAGCCCAATTCGACGTTGATCACCACCGGCGCCAACTGTCGTCAAAACGGAGGATAGTGCCGCTTCTTCCAACTCATCTAATCTTGACCTGAGTACATCAAGAATGAGGAGCGAATAGCGCATGATAGCCCGAAACGGATTGTTTCGACGAGTGATTCTCGGAATAGTGGCGGCTTTCTGCGCCCTACTCTTCGTGACCGTATCTTCGCCGGCAAATGCGGCCACCTACAAGAACTTAGCGGCAGGGAAGCAGGTAACGGACTCCAGTGTCGTCAGCACGCTGACCTGGTCTGCGCATCCTCAATTTCGGCTGGGTGTCGGCGCCTCGTTGGGCCGTGGATCTACGCAGACCACCTGGTATCACATCCAGATGAAAGACTTCTCCGGACGAGTTGTGTTCACCGAGCGGTGGAATTTCGGTTGGAGGCAATGGACGGTTGGCAAGAACGTCGCAAAGGTAGTGATCACGCGAGATTGCCGGTGCAACGGTGGAATCAACTTCTTCTACCGATACTGACTCCGATCTTCATGGTGGTGCTGATTCTGACCCGGACCGCTTGGTTCGCGAACGACTTCTGAAATCACATGATGCGCCTTGCCCGAACCCCGGGAAACTGACCAGCTTCTCAATACACCCAGCGGGTTGGCATCCGGCGTCAGCAACGACGACTCCGGCCCCACCCCATCTACCTACCGCGATCAGTAGGCATATCAACACCCGCCCGTTGGCGACAGGTAGTACTTCGGCCAGCTCGCCACCTGGCGCTCGGTGGCATCGGGCTGATAGTTGCCGCGCAGCGGCTGTGGTGGCCCGGAAGCTGCCCCAGGGTGTCCGGATCGCCCGATCACGAGTCCACCTCGAATGCGTGCCTCATCACCCATTGGCAAGACGGGAATGAACCGCACCGATCTCCTCGTTGCGCGAATGGTCAACACATCGTCGAACAATGAGGTGCAGTCGTGCAGATCGGAATCATCGGTGCAGGATTCATCGGCGGAACACTGACCCGTCGCCTGACGGCCCTGGGCCATCAGGTTCGCGTGGCGAACTCGCGGGCCCCGGAGACGCTGGCCGAGCTGGCCGCCGAGACCGGTGCCACCGCGGTGTGGGCGGCCGATGCCGCACAGGACGCGGATCTGGTGATCGTCAGCATCCCGCAGAAGAACACCCCCGACCTTGCGCCGGGAATTCTCGACGCCCGCAAGGAGAATGCGCCGGTCATCGAGACCAACAACTACTACCCGCAGCAACGTGACGGCAAGATCGAGGCGATCGAGAACGGCACACCGGAAAGCGTCTGGGTGTCGCAACTGCTCGGCGTACCGGTGTACAAGGTATTCAACGGCATCTACTGGAAGCACCTGCTGGAGAAGGGTGCGCCCGCCGGAACCGACGGACGAATCGCGCTTCCGATCGCCGGCGACGACCCGACCGGCAAGGAGATCGTGTCCCGGATCGTCAACGAACTCGGCTTCGACCCCGTCGACGCCGGTCCGCTCGCCGAGTCCTGGCGCCAGCAGCCCGGAACCCCGGTGTACGGCAAGGATTACGACATCGAGAACACACTCAAGGCGCTGGCCGAGGCATCGCCGGAGCGTTCCGTGGAGTGGCGGGCCTGACAACGCAGCGGGCCCGACTCGGTGAGTCGGGCCCGTCCGCGATCGGTGTTGCCTAGCCGGTGGCGGCTGCAGCCAAGTTGCCGAGGGTGTCCTCGAGCTGATCCTCGGTGACCAGCGGGAACTTCACTTTCTCGAGGAGGTCTTTGTCGGTGACCTTCGACCAGTCGTAGGTGTGGCGCACCAGAGTGGTACTCGGCCCCTGCGATTCCAACTCCCAAAGCCATTCCCACCCGGGCGGCTCGGTGCCGGCCGGCGCGGTCTGCCAGGCCAGCAGCTTGTCCTTGGCGTATCCGGTGACGTGGTTGTCGGTCTGATAGTCGCCGCCCATGTGGGGGCCATTCATGTTCATGGTGAACACGTCACCCACCTGCTGGATGCGATCGGCGTGGTCGACGCTGCGCACAAACCCGGACCCGTCCAGGTCAGGGTGACGTTCGGGATTGCTCAGCACGTCGAATACGGCGTCGACGGGCAGGTCGATGACTCGTTCGACTGTGACGCTCGTTTGTTCACTCATATCTCCACCGTGCCGAAAGAATGGCATTTCGGCAACGACACGTGATCAGAGCTCTGCGCTGCCCGCTCGACGCATCGGCCCACGCGGCGCCGGCGAGTGGCACCAACACGTGCTCAGCCATCCGTGTCATTGCAACCCGGGGCGGCGGTGGCCCGGAAGGAGCGCAGCGAGTTCGCCACGCGTGGTGGTCCCGGTCTTCGACATCGCCCGATACACGTGGCTCTCGACGGTGCGCACCGACAGGAACAGCCGCTCGGCGACCTCCCTGTTGGAGAACCCCGCACCGATCAGCATCACGATCTCTCGCTCACGATCGGTCAGCGGCAGATCCTCCGACGCTCGACGTGCCGCCGGCGTGCACGCACCCCCGCACTGCTCAGCCAGGCCGTCTGCGCGGGTCGAGGCGGCCAGCGCAGATCCCCGTTTGCCGTCCAGACGAAACACGAGTGCGGCGTGCGCGGCCGCATCGAGGGCGGCGACGAGATCACCCATCCCCTCGAACTGTGCCGACACCGACAGCAGGTCTGTGCCACTGGCGTCGCGCAGGGCCGAGGCGAACCGGGCCGCCACCCCCACCCGCGGACCCTCCACCACCGATTCCAGCGCACGCAATCTCGATGCGCTTGCCGTATCCCCGAATTGAGTGGCGGTCTGCCGGCACAGCACTTCGTCGGCGAACCGTCGCGCCGCTCTGGCACGGTCGGCCGCCGACAGCACCATGCTGACCGCCTCGCTGACCGCGCCCTGACCGGCCGCCACCCATGCGCGTGCGATGGCGTGCTCGTGGTCCAGCGAGCGAAACGCCCTGCGCACCTTCTGATGCGCGGCGAGTGCCGCAGCTGCCTCCGGCGTCTGTCCGCGGAGGGCGAGTGCGGTGATGTGCGCAATCCGATACCGGTATCCCCACCCCTGCGCATGCGCCACAGACAGACCGTCGGCTGCGGTCTGCAGCAACGAGCACGCCTGGTCGAGGCGGCCGGCGCCCAATGCCGCCCGACCCGCCACTGCGGAACCGAGAAGCTGTGCCGCGCCGCGCAGGTCGGTGGCCTGCGCACGGACGTGCTCGGCGACATCGAGTGCGCATCGGATCTCGCCGGCCAACAGCAGCGCGCTGACCTCCGCATCGGCGATGTTGAATTTCATCTGCGGGGCGTCGAGAGCCCGGGTCGCGGCGGCACGGCCGGCGTCGGCCACCGACACCGCCTCGGCGGTGCGGCCGGCGTCGGCGGCGATCTGCGTCAGCACCCACGACACTTCCGTCCCGGCAACCGGAAGTTCCTGCGGTACCAGGTTCTTCGCAGCGGCCACCGCCTCCTCCGGCCGATCCATCGCGAACCAATACACCGTGCGGAAGGCGTCGATGTAGTCGCGTGCGTCCGTGGCGATGGTGCCCGCCGCATCGTCGATGAGCTCCTTCGCCCGCTGCGGGTCCGACAGCGCCCACAACATGTTGCTCGACCGCAGGAACGCGCACCGGGCGCGGTCACGATCACAGAGGTCGACGGTGCTCATCGCGGCCAACACGTCCTCGGCGTCCTGACCGCGCCCCAACCACGACAACGCATGTCCCCGCACCAGATTCGATTCCGCTCCCACGCCGGCGTGATCGGCGGCCTGCGCGAGCCGATCCGCCAGCGACAGATCGGCGAGCCACACCGCGCCATAGGCGGCCCGCAGCAGCAGATCGGCGTCGGCCGGTAGATCCGAATCAAGACCCAACGCGGCCCGTCGCACCACCACGCGCAGGTCATCGCGGTCGCCCGACGCGGCCAGTTCGGCGGCCACGAGTCCCCGCAGCCGCCGCAGCCGCGTGCGGGCCGCGCGGTCGCGGCGCACCTGCCCGTAGAGCGGATGGGCCACACGCACCCCGATTCCGGTGCCCGGCGGCTCAAGCATGATCAGACCGCGCGTCTCTGCTTCCTCGACGGCGGCGGCATCGGTGATCCGAGTCAGGGCGCCCAGCTCAATCGGTTCGCCGACGGCGACCACGTCGACCACGTCGCCGACCGGCTCAGGCAGTGTCCCGATCCGCGATTCGATCAGGCCCACCAGGCTCGGCGGCAGACTCGGCTCGCCGGTCCACCGCCAGAACCCGTCACGCCGCACCATCGCCCCGGTGGCGACCTCGTGCTCGACGATGTTGCGCAGGTACAGCACATTGCCGCCGGTCAGCTGCCACAACCGACGGGTGACGTCGGCATCCACCGGCCCGGTCAGGGCGGCCGACAGCAGGTCGCGGGTGTCGTCGCAGGTCAGCAGCGCAAGGTCCAGACGGTCACAGCACCCGGCCGTCCATGCCTCCTGGATCGCGGCAGGGATGGGTGTGTCGTCGCGGGCGGTGAGCACCACCCTCACCCTTCCGCGCGCAACGATCTGGTGCACCACGAACGCCGACAGGTCATCGAGCAGGTGGACGTCATCGACACCAATCACCACGGGGCCGGTCCCCGACGCCCTCGCAGTGAGCGCCTCGATCACCCCTCGGATCAGTCAGGCCGTACTACGAGAAAGATGTGGCCTGGATTTGGTGTTCGTTTTCGAACACGGATAAGACCGGTGGCCAACCCGGTGCGCGTCAATGTGGCACGTCCACCTGCGAGTCCGATCGACTGTGCCTGCCATGCGTCTTTTCGCTGTGATCATTGCGCCACACCCCTCCGTCGTACGCAGACAAGATGCAGGTCAGGGGTCAAATGCAGTGGTCACACACTGAGTGGTTCACGCTGCACATCAGCGATGATTCATTTCCCGGAAGGTGGCGACTCATCCCCGCCGACCTGCTAACGGGGAAGGAGGTGACTCAGATGTCCTCAGTCATCGACATGTTCAGTGCCGCTGTCTTGGTTGTGGGTGGCCTCGCAGCGTTCCTGGCTATCGTAATCGGCGCGATGTTCCTGTGACCGTCTGGTGGCGTCGAGGGCTGGATAGCTGCGTTTCAGAACATTCGCGGCGGTCGCCCCGCACCGCTGCGCGCAAGTTCGGCGGCTCGCCCTCTCGCCAGCCGCCGACGCTTGGAGCTCTGCGCTGGGCCGCACCATTGAGGCGTCTGTTTCGGACCGGTGCGCTGACCACCGACGAGATCGGGCGGGTGCCCACGGCCCGTCGGTGAACGTTCCGCGGAACGTCTACCTCGTCAGCGTCCGTTCATGCCGTGGCCGGTATCCGCAGTCGCGAACATGTGGTGAAGCGGGTGGGTGCCATGAACGGCGAAGGTCTCGCGTCTGACCTGGTTTCACGGGCCGATTCCGCGGCGATCGGATACAGAAAACCAATAGTGAATTTTCGCTTTTTTCGATTTAGCCTGTGGGCTATGACCACTCTGCTGGAGCAGACAGTTCTTCCCGACACCGACGGCGGCGACGTGCAGCAACTCGACGCACTCCTTGCCGTACTCACCGCCGACCACTCGGTGATTGTGAGCGCTGGCGAGAGTTCTGCGCAGCTGCCCGAGGAGTTGCGACAGATCCTGACAACAGTGCTGTCCAACCTCATTCAGGGCACCGCAGTGACTGTTGAGCCGCACCGCACGCTGCTGACGACCCAAGAGGCCGCCGATATTCTCGGAATCACCCGGCCCACCCTCGTGCGGCTGCTGACCGACAACGAGATCCCCTACACCACTCCCGGTCGACATCGCCGCGTGCAACTCACCGACGTCCTGGCCTATCAACAACGCACGCGCACCCAACGCGCTAAGGCCCTCGCCGAACTCGCTGCCCCTGACCCCCGACCGACCGAGACCGACGGCTTCATCGCCACGCGCTGACACTCGTGGCCGCAACCTTCCGCGTCGTGCTCGACGCCTGGCTTGCCGGCTGAATCGGCGAACGTACCCCCGAACTCGTCTGAGCCGAATACGTCACCGACCGTGAGATGACAGATGGCCATACACTCGTCCTACTGTTGGTACTATGCCGATATGGCCAAGGATAAAGTGTCCATCACTCTCGACAGCGCGGTCTTGGCCACTGCCGACGCCGACGCGAAGGCAGCGGGTCTGAATCGGTCTGAGCTGATCGAACGCGCGTTGCGACATGAACATCTTCGGATTGCTCTCACGAATTACACGACGCACACAGTTCCGGCGCTGAACATCGACGACTATGCCGACATGATCCATCAGGCAAACAAGGCTGCCGGCTTGTGATCGCTCCCGGTGACATCGCGCCTCGCCGCGACACCGATAGCACGATATACGTTGTGGTGCTGTCGAATTCGATCCATATCGCGGCGGATACCGGACGTATCATCGTGTGCCCCTACATTCCCGGACCGGTCCCCGAAGGCACGATGGCCATGGTCGTCGCCGTCGGAAGACCCGAGGGGGTGGCACTTCCCGAACTGGTGCAATGGCTTCCGGTCACAGCCCTCGACGACCCGATCGGAAATATCGGCGCCGAGGCATTGCGCCAGGCCGTGGGACTGATGACTGCGTTAATCACGTAGCCTGTTGCCGGCTCGATTGACGCGCCAGAGTGAGAACACCGTCACCCGCACCGATCTCGGACCGGCTGGCTGAGTTCCGAACCGAGAACCGAGTTTCCAGCCTCGCGCCGACGTCAGTGATCTTGGCCGGCACTACGAATGCCGGTGCAGGAAATCAGCGATATCGCGCGCCACCCACTGTGTCCGTTCGAGCAGGACTAGGTGCCCGGTGTCCGGGTACACCGTCAGTTCGCTGCCGTCGATCGACCGGTGCAGCAGGTCCGCATCAAACCGCGGGAGCAGCGCCGCGATGCCCGACGCCCGGATTCACGTGCTCGACGGTCAGACACATATGGCGCATCTGGCGGCGCCCGAAGAGTTCGCCACGGCGGTGGTGGAGATCCTGCGGGATTGAGCGTGCCCCGTCGACGAGACAAACCCCACCGCGGCCGCCTGACCACCGGTGTCAGGCCCCGGATTCCCGTGGCGTACCCAGCCCGGCGTCCTCATGGAACCGCCGCAATTCCTCCTCGACCCGGCCACCGACTACCCGCTCCCGCTCGTCGGCTCCCTGGGGATGCACCCGGTCCAACATCTCGGTCATTAAGCGCTGCAACGCGTCCCGGTCGAGGTGATCGGCCTCGCGCAGCGCGGGTTCGATGCGGTCTTTGAGCTGCTCGGGCATCAGCTGAGTCAGTTGCCGCCGATGGTTGGTGCGGTGGGGTTCCCGGTCCGTCGGCGTCTGTTCGGGTTGTCCCCACGCCCCGGGGTGCAGGTAGCGGCCCTTCTCCTCGGCGGGCTTGTCGTCTTCGACGACGAGCCGGTTGGCGGTCGCCCACGGGTCCTTGCGTGTTCCGGTGACCTGCCAGCACACCTTCACCTTGGGCCGGTCGGTCTTGATGGTGAACTCGTTGTCGGTGACCTCGCGCGCCACGATCGCCTGAGCGAAGTCGCCGATGACGGTCAGCTGGTAGAGGACATCCTGGTTCAGGGCCTCGAAGTAGTCCGGCAGCCGGACCGCTGCTTCGCCGTTCTCGTCGGTGCTGACGGTGCCGCTGTACACGTTGAGCATGTCGGGACTCTCGACGAACGAGTGCCGCAGGTACTTGTTGGTCGGATCGGTCGGGTGGTCGATCTCGAATCCACCACCGGCCTTGGCGAGGAAGCCGGTGACGCGGACGCGGCCGAGGAACACCCCGGCGAAACCGGATGGGTTCTCGCCGACGACGCCGCCGGCGGCCGGGTCACGCGAGGTGGACACACCATGCACCCCGCCGCCTCGGCCCTCGCCACGCACCCCGAAGCCGGTGTAGCTGTGGCCTTCGACGCCATCGCCGAGAACGCTTTCGCCGAAGACACCGCTGCCCGGATCCTGCGAGAAGTGCAGGCCGAAGGTGCCGTAGCCCGACCCGGTGGTGACCCCGACGACACCACTGTTCGATTGGCTCTTGCCACGCACGCCGACGCCGTTGCTGCCGCGCCCTTCCACCCCGATCGAGGTGGAGCCGCCGAAGCTCTCCCCCTGCACCCCGAACGTGGCGCCACTGCCGCGCACGCCGCCACCGCGCACGCTCGACCCACGCACACCGGTGGCACTGCCGACGAAACCTGTCACTCCGTTGCCGCCGGCGGTGCTGGAACCGAAGACCCCGGACGACGATCCGACATCCTGCTGGAAGGTGACGACGAGTACGCCGGTCCCGAACTGGCTGCGGCCGAACACCCCGAGAGTGTCGACGCCGTGCCCTTCGACGCCGGCGTTGCCCGTCGGCGCGTTCTGCACTCCGGACGGCAGAACGCCACTGGTACCCAAAACGCCTGCCCCGCTGTCGGAGTCACCCCACACACCGCAGGGACCGGTGGGCGTCTGCCCACTGTTCGCCGGTTCGAACCCTTCTACGCGAGCCATGAGATCCTCCTCGATCGGCCGTGCGTCAGTTTTGTTAGGCATTCAAAAGTCTTTGCGCTGTTCGCCTTTGCGAAACAGGTCCGTATTCAAGGGTGGCATCGACACCGGCGGGTGTGAAGTAGTCCGATCGGTATACGGCGCTCGGCGCGTGCGAGCTGTCTGCACCGTAGGGTCGTCGGTCAGCCGTCGACCCGCTGCCAGATCTGCCACTGCGCCGCACCGAAGCTGTTCTCGTAGGGCCATTCCTCGACGAGTTCGTAGCGGTCGGACGCGTCGAGCAGCTCGGCGAGTTGCAGGTCCAGGTCCGCGGTCGGACCGTAGCGCAGCACGACGGCGTCGAAGTAACCGTCCCCGATCGCCGCCACGTACGCGGGCAGCCCGATCAGGGTGGCGCCCTGCGGATCGAAGTACTCGAAGTATGAGGTCCCGATCCACTGGTAGGGCTCGGTGACATCGCGCAGGTAGTAGCGCGGCACCTCGTGTTCCTCGACCAGGTAGCGTCCCGAGTCCGGCCGGACCATCGCGCGCAGCGTCGAGACGACCTCTGCGCTGTCGGGCCACTCGTGAAACTTGTGTGCCGACTGCGCTATTCCGTTCCACACCAGCCCGATGCAGAGTGCGGCGAGAATGCCGACCCGCCACGACGAGCGGGTGCGCAGCAGACTGATCAGCGCCACACCGGCCAGCGGCGCCGCGAACCACAGGCCGAAACCCACGTGCTTGTGCAGCGACTGCGTGGTCTGCGTGAGGATCTGGTTGACCGGTGCGGCCACTCCGGCCGCCAGCAGCATCCCCGCCAGCAGGATGCGCAGACGTCGCGGGGTGGTGTCGAGCGGGATCGGTGAGGTCGTGCGGCAGTACCCGATCGCCCCCGCAGCGGCGATCAGGAGCGCGAGGCCCACATAGGCTGCGCCGTCCAACGCCACGCCCCACCGGGTGTCGCCGCCCGGATCGCGATGCAGGGTGGTGGAGTAGATGCCGTCCCACAGGTGCGGCGCCGCGGCCAGGAACGCCGACGACCACGCGGCGACCAGACCGGTGACCGCCGCCGCGTGGGTGAATGCCGCGCGGCGGCCACGGTCGCGGGCCACCGCGATGGCCGACACCGCGATCGCTGCCGGGACATAGAGCACCAGGGCGTATTTGGTGAAGAGGGCCAGCACCAGGACGGGTGGCATGAGCACCAGCGCGGGCATCGTCGAGGTGGACCATCGCACGCCGATCCACACGGCGAGCGCCACCAGCAGCAGCGCGGCCGCGTCATGGGTGGCCAGGCGCCCGGTGACAAGGGTCGGTTCGGCCACCGCGAACACGAACGCGGCGCCGACCGCCACAGCGGGATCGAACAACCGGCGGGCGACCATGTAGAGCAGCACGGTGCTCGCCAGCGCACACATCAGCGACAACGCCCGCGCGGCCTCGAGGCCGCCGACGCCGTCGGCCACCGCTGCGGCCACCGGATACAGGAACGGCGCGCCGGAGAAGTAGCTCGGGTAGTCATCGTAGGTCGGTGTGCCGTGCAGCCACAGCGCCAGTACCCGATGGCCGGCGAACACATAGGTCGCCTCGTCCTGGAATGCCGAGTTCGACAGCCGCACCGTCAGGACGGCCTGCAGTACCAGGACACTCGCCAGGACTGCACCGGTCACTCGGCCGGTGACCTCCGCTGCTCGCTGCATCGTCGGCCATTGAATCACCCGGGTAGGCTGCGCGGCGCCACCGGCAGCTCAGCCTCGTGCGCTCACCGACGCTTGGAACGTCCCGAACGTCGAGCACTCTTGCCGGGGATCTTCCCGGCCGCTTCGCGTGCCGCCCGCTTGGCTGCCGCCTTCTCCCGCGCCGACCGCTTGGGCGCCTCCTCGGAGCGGCCCCGCGACGACGTCGCCTTGCGGCCACGCACGATGCCGATGAACTCGTCGGCGAGATCGGTGGTCGGCTGCGGCCACAACAGCCCCACCGTCGAGGTGGGGGCGTCGGTCACCGGGCGGTACAGCAGGTCCTTGCGATGATGCAGACGCGCCAACGACTGCGGCACCAACAGCACCCCGATCCCGGCGGCGACGAGTTCGATGGCATCGCCGGTGGTCTCCGGCCGGTGACTCACCGCCGAACCTGGGCGCTGCGTCACCGTCAATGGTTCGTCCAGCGGCCACAGCAGCTGTTCGTCGGCGAGATCGGCCAGCGTCATCTCGTCGCCTGCGGTCAGCACGTGGTCCTTGGGCACCACGACGACGGTGGTCTCCTCGTACAGGTCGATGCTGTGATGGGCGCCTGCGTCGCCGTGACCCAGGGCCTCGGGCAGACGGGTGATCGCCATCTGCACCCGCCCCTGCCCGATAGCGTCGGCACAGTCGGCGACGTCGAGGGCGACGAGTTCCAGCGACACATCGGGTCGTCGTTGCTCCCAGATCCGCACCCACTTGCCAGGCGTGACACCGGGGACGAACGCCAACCGGAACACCGGGGCGTCGTCGCTGGTGGTCGCGTCGGGTGTGGTCACGACCAGAGGCTACCGCGCGATATCCTCGGCCGATGAGCTCGCAATCGATGAAACCGGCCACCGCCGCCAAGAAGTTGGACGTGTACCTGCCGGCTACCCCGGCCGAGTTCCGCGAGCGACCCATCACCCGAGCCGAACTCGCCGAGTTGCAGGCCGACCCGCCGGAATGGCTGCGCACATTGCGCGCCGAGGGCCCACATCCGAAGAATCTGGTCGCCGCCAAACTCGGCATCTCCAACAGCGGACTGGTCCGCGGCGGGATCACCGAGGCGCTCACCACGGCGGAGATCGATGAGCTGCTCGCCGAGATGCCGGATTGGCTGGCCGCCGAGCGCGCTACTCAGCAAGAGGTTCGTCGCGAAGAACGACGGATCAAGTCGATGCATGCGGACAAGCGGCGGGCACAGGAGGAGGCGGACGCCGAGCCCGAGGCGTGACTCTGTGAGCCGGCCGGGACGCTGCCGAAGGGAGTCCGGGTTGCCCGATCAGGAGCCTGCGGGGGGTCGTCACGAAAGGCCCTTCGTGACACTCGGCTAACGCCTCGCTCCTCAGGGACCGGGGAGTCGACATCGCACACCCGTCGCCGTCGGATGCTGCGGATCTGGCTCGGCTGCGCAGTCGTCATCGTCGGACTCGTCGCGGCATCGATCGCCGTACCGCGACTGGCGCACCGCTACCCGTGTGACTCGGTGATCCCCTACGCCGCGGACATGGGGTTACGGCTGTCCGACACCGACAGGTGGTCTCCTGCGAACACCACGCGAGTTTCCCGGATTCGTCGGCGCGGCTGGTGGTGCGTACCGCATCACCGCAGACACGCACGGCGCTCCTGCAACGATCCAGCGTCAGCGAAGAGCTCGAGCGGACGATGATCAGTGAGAACGACGGCCCGTTCTATGAGGAGGTTCGCAGGCCGAACCTCGAACGGAGCAAGCAGGTGTACGTGTCCACGACGGGTGGTTACCAGCTCAGCATCAGCTATGACGACGGCATCGAGTCGGGACTGCTGCTCACGGTGTGGGCGATGGAGATGTGAGCGCACTGCGTTCGTCGGTGCGGCGCGAAGAACGCCGCATCAAGGCCCTGCACGCGGACAAGCGGCGGGTGCGGGAGGAAGGCGACGGGGAATAACTGATCGGACAACTGTCGTTGAGGGTGAGGCTTTCACTCCGGTCCCACTCCCCCGACCGGGACCGGTCGGGAAGCCACCAGGGCGCCCCGTCAGACCGACCCCCGACTGGTCTGGCGGGGCGCTTTTGTGTCTGGCGTTGGTCAGCTCGGGTCGATGGCATGTGAGTCCTCGGGTCCAGCACCCGGGCCCGACACCACCTCGGCGCCCCCACTGGGTAGCGACCTGACTCGGGCGAGGATACTCACCGCCTGACCGAGTCGATGCGGCGGAATACTCGCCGGATCGAAGCCGCAGCTGTCGTCGACGACGGTGACCGCGATGCCCTCGGCGGCGATGTGCAGTGCCACCGCACGGTCGGCGCCCTCGCCCGCGAAATGATGCTGTTGCGCAATACCTCTCCGGCAGCGGACTCGAGAACGTCGACCACGTCGACGGGCACACGCAGCGAGGCGGCGCCGTCGTCGATGGTGGGGTGACGACCCTGTTGGCTCACGTCGACAGCCAGGACCGCCGCACGCAACCGGGTGCGGACCGCTTCGGCGGACAGCATCGTGACTTCCACGGGTGGCGAATCCAGTGTCTCCAGGGTGAGTCTCGTCTGGCGGCGAACCATGTCGGTGTTCTCCTGCCTGGCGGCCGCCGGGAGGGTCGAGATGACCCAGTCGTGGAGCAGGCCGTCGACGTGACTGCGCTGGCTGCGTCGGGCATCGGCTCCGGCGGCAGCAGCGGCACCTGCCTAGCAAGTCGTTCTGTTGTTCAAGGCCAAGCAGCGGCGACCCAATGACGAGGCCGATTTTTCGCCGGGTGGTGCCTGAGCTGTGCTCTCATCAACGACAAGAGCTGTCGGCCTGGCTGTCTGTCACGGACCCATCCCGGATATCAGTGGCTCGATGAGTTGCTCACGTGATCCAGTGACCCGACAGCGCGCAGCCCGGTTCCAGAGGCCTGCCTACGTCCCCCGGCACCGTCTCGCGGAACGTGGCATAGGTCGACTCGATCGCCTTGACACAGCCGAGCATCGCCTCCCGATCACCCGGCTGACAATCGGGCTGCCACTGGTCCATCGCCAGCCGCATCAGCGCGCCGTACGTCGACATCACCACCCGCACGCGCAGATCCTCCTCGTCGAGGTCCATCCGCTCGGCCACCTTGCGCCGGATGGACTGCGTCTTCCACTGCCCCATCTCGCCACTACGCGCCCGGACCGCCAACGAGGTGGCGAGGTGGCGACGATCCGTTTCATCGTCATGAACTGCTCGAATAGCGGTGACGGCCGCGCCTCGTCGAGAGCGTCGTGGAACACCTGCAGGTGGCGCCCTCCTGGACGGGACGGAGACCAGAACCAGGATCGTCATCGACGGCCCTCCTACCGACACCGCCAAACGCCGGACCGGGACCATCCAGGAACGACCAACCCCAACCACTGCCAGCGCACACAGCCAAACGGAGGCGCCGTGACGGCCCCCCATTCCGCGACTGTCGACAGTCAACCTACCGAGAAGATACGAGCACCGTTATGTCCGACAGAATTCCTACCGTCTGGCTCAACGAACGGAAGCGCCCGGCCACTCAAACCGATCCGCCCAAGGGCTGGACTTTCAGCTCGCACCGGCGGCGACCGCAAACCGGTCACCGAAATTATCCTCGCAGTCACAGTCCCTCCCGTTGAGAAGACTGGCCGTGCAATCGTCACAGTGAACACGCTGTGAACTGCTACCCTCTTCTGACATGCGGAACGGTGACGAACAATCGACTGTCGTGCTATTTGTTCACGGTACAGGAACGCGCTCGGATGCCCATAATCGCAACGTTCGCAGCGTCCGAGAGGCTTTCGAAGAACACGATCTACCTGGAACCCTTCAATCACTCTACTGGGGACAACATCTCGGCGCTTCACTCGCTTTCGATGGATCGTCAATTCCCCGATTCGACGAGACAACGGATAGCAAGGGCTCGACTGATGAGAATAACCTTCGCCGGGAGGCTTATTGGGAAACCTTGGCTTGGGACCCCTTCCACCAGCTGCGCGCCCGACTGTCCGAGCCCGAACTACGAGTGCGAATAGGTGAAGAATCGCCGGGAGAGGGTAGCCTCCGGCGGGTCCTGGACTATGAACCATCTGCCGAGCTCAAAGCCACTGAGATTGGGTCCTTCATAGTCGAGGCAATTGACTTCGTCCGCCGGCCTACGACCTTTGCGTTGGCAGCCCGCAGGGTCGAATACAAGCCTCTTGTCGAGATATTCGCTCGGGCGGTCGTCGGACGGTCCTTGTACGACCTTATCGATCGGGGCATCTCGCTTCCCGCCCTAGATACTCGCCAGGAATATAGCGAAAAGATTATATCTGAACTCGACGCAAGTACGCTTGCGCCGTTAGAGTGGATAGCAGCCCCTTTCGTCACATATAAAATGCGCAATCGAGGCACCGTCACACGTAACGCGACTCCATTCATCGGAGACATTGCGAGATTCGTGAAAGACCCTCACCCATTTAGAGAATCACTTCATCACCGCCTCAATGAAATTGACTCTCCGAATGTCATTCTTATGGGACATTCATTGGGTGGAGTCATTGCGGTCGACCTCATGCTCAATTCGCCCAGCAACAAGGTGAGCGGAGTGATAACGGTCGGCTCTCAGCCCGGGATTCTCCGCGAATTTGGAGTTCTTGCTATCCAAGATGAACGCATCTTCGAAGACGTACCCTGGTTGAATATATACCATAGTCGAGACTATCTTTCATATCTCGCAGCGCCCATTTTCAGCGGAATGGTTGAGGACTTTAAGATATCAGACTGGCAACCATTCCCATCTTGCCACAGTTCCTACCTCAGGAAAGACCAGCGTGAAATGTGGGCACACATACGAGGATTCATTCAGAAGGCGACGACTTCGTGAGCACCGAAGGTGGCATCGCGATACTCGCAGTCGGAATCGACTTTCCTCCAAGCGAGGACGTCAGTATGACAAAGGGTCTCGCACGCAGGGCGCTTCGATTCGCACAAATCGCCCGTAATCATTCAGTTCCGAAAGACTCCATCATACTGATGATTCAGGGAACCGAGGAAGAAATTACCGAGGCTGATTCACTCGGCCGAGTCTTCGCGGCGACTGGCGAAGGATTCACCCGGAATGCCGTCCCAGCACTGCGCGCCAAGGCTATCGCTTGCGATCTCGCCGTTCTCTACTGGGCCGGACACGGGACTATGGGAAGGAACGATAGTCGCCTACTCTTGTTCGGAGGTTCGACAACACCGGTGAGTTGCATCTCCGAAGAGGAACTCATGTCTTTCGTTCTAGGAAAGGATGAATCTGGGCAGCTCTCCCCATTTAACCGCGTGATGCTCATTGCAGATGCATGTGCAAATCCAAGTCCCAGTGTCTCGAAATCCCAGGTCGAGGCCTACCAGTTCTTCGACCCCAAATGGAACCGATCTTCGATCTATGCGACTCAGTTAGGAATGAGGGCACACCAAAACAGCGGGTTCAGCGAACTTATCATGGACTGGCTCGAAAGTCGAGCTACCTTCGACTGGTGGGAACTCCGCCTCAGTGACGTGCGTGACTTATACGACGAGCTGGGTCGCCGAGGTTACGGCCAGCAGCCAGCGGCGGTCTACGCTGACGTCCGCGGCGAGAAGGAGAATCTATCACCAAATGCCATCAGACCGTTCGAAGTGGACGACCTACCTTCCGAATTGTTCTCCGCATACCACATTGACACCGCACCAAGGACTTCAGACCAGTTAACAATCCCGGTTTGCGAAAGATCGATCGTCCGCCTCGATGTCACGTTCTTCGCGCGAAGATCGCCCTTCCGAGCAATAGTCGTGAATAGCAGCCATGGACCGTCCTTCCCCCACGGGCTTCAGCGTACAGCTTCGTACTTAGGGGCCCTTGCAGAATCCTCGAATATCAGCGCGCAGGTTCGATGGTGGCGCGTTGAGGACGCAGACGCATTGACGCATCGGAACGCCGGCGACGATGATTCCGAGCTCACATCAAAGGCACGAAGCAGTAGACCGGCTCTTCCCGATCGAGCCAGCAAACCTTCAGCATTGAATGGGCTGCTGTTCTCGGTACAGATTGGGGATCTCGGCGCAGACTGGGGCAGCGTGTGGGCGCAACTTCAGACCATGTTCCCTGAAGACGCTATCGTGATAATTCTGTCGGCTGACACTACACTGTCGGCGGTTCATCACGCGCTCATCGCAGCACATGCGGGCATACAGCGACACATCGATGTCGAGGTCTACTGTCGGCCGGCGCCCTCTGCGTCGGCCGGGTTGTTGAGCGAATGGCGAGAAACCACTGACATTCTGGCTGCTCTGAAGAGTGAGATTGCGATCAGACGACGTGCTCTGCTCGGAGCGCAAGCCGGACCAACGGAGGCTGCCGTCTTCCCGACCCAGGTTCCGCCGAGACTTGCAGTAGAGCTCGTTGAATCCCTGAATACCGGCAAGACCAACCTCCACGAAGAGGCGTCGTTTCTCAGGAGGATCCGCGAGAATCTTCCCGAACTGTGGCCAGCCATTAACCATGCGTATGCAGCACTGCGATTTGCCCCAGGATGGGCCGAGGCGCTGACCGTCGCAGCCGATGTACAGGCCGACCTTGCAAGCTTTTTGCGGAGCGCTGTGAACCGCGACGACGAGATCCTCGAGGATTTCGATGTCATGAGTGGATGGCTGACGCAGTCGATTGTCGATCAAGTCGGTCTGGAAGTCTACCGGTTCCGCAGCGACCGTGCGGAGGACCAGAGCATCACAGCACTTTTCGACCGAGCATGGCAAGTATGGCGGCCACGAATGACGGCCGCGGCAAGAGAAGCAATGGAAGATCCCGATTCAACAGGTTGGAACTCACTGACGGGCAGCCAAATTGCGCTTCTGGTACGGCATGGGTTCAGTCCACCTGTAGACGGATGTACCGAAATCGTGCGCTGGGTGAAGGTGGCGAACTCATCAGCTGGCGTTGAGTTGTTGAAATTGATGGAACTTGAGGCGGGCGCTTTCGCGTCGGCTGTGTTCGACAGGCAAGCGGCACACATCGCCGACCCTGAACGAGAGAAGAGGCTGGCCGGCTTGCGCCACGCTGTACGTCCGAAGCACGGAAGGAATGTCTAATGTTGCTAACCGACTGGTTCTTTGCAGTAAACGCTCGCCTGCAGCCCCGGGAAACGAGTGCACTGTTGGAATCGCTTGCTGTGGTTCGGAATCCATCGGCGTCCGATGACATTCAACATGTCGCCGTGGAGCACATTACAGAGTGCGAGCAGCTCCAACGGGCCTATGCCCTTCCAGAACTCATCATGCTTCTCTTTTCAGAGGAGGCAGAGATCGGTACCGATCTCGAATCTTCAATTCGACGAATGATCGGTAAGACTGTGGGCGATTCGAGCCTCGCCAGAAAATTGACAGGACTGGTGTCTGCGAGTGCCACAGAGATGGCCGCACAGCTGAGGCGTGAGGTTGGTATCGGTCGCAACAAGTCCACCGCCACCCCATACCTCGAACTCGGCGATCTGGCACCCGAGGTACTCACGCTTGCGGTGATTCGGGAGGCAGCACGTCGCGGTAGTGAAGCGGTCGAGGGAATCACTAGAGGCGACAAGACTCTTCCCGTTTTCGACGCCGCGCGCAGTGGCTCGCTTGGACGACTTCCCTTTTCGCTCGCAATTGAGACCCTTGCATTGTGCGATGAGCCATTTGATTCTTGGCGACCTGAAGTCGCCAGCCAATGTGCAGGCCACTGGACGGCGTGGCTCGGTCAACCCGACCTCGTCGAACTGGTCGTTCGCCTGATCCCGCATGCAGATGGCGTCCGAGACCGGCTTCGTGACGCTATTACATTTGAGAGTCTAGCGCCGCTCGTCGGGCTAAACCCGGGAACACGTCCGCGCCCAGACGTAGCATGGCTTGGTTGTCGGGATCAGGACGCTCTAACTGTGGCCGTGATCTTATGGCAAGCGTCTCAGTGGTCCGCGAGTACATATGAGGATCCTGGAGAAGTCTTGCGCCAACTCAATCGCGTGTGGGGAGCACCCGAGGCGATGCCGCGCGATGCTGAGCTACCGATCTCGGAGAGATGCCACCCGGTGTCCGGGGTTCCCTCGTTTACCGAGACGCTAATTCGTCTGGCCGGACTGCGGTTTCCACGTTCAAAGATAGACGTTTCGGTCGTAGTTGGTGATCCAGAACACGCGGACGATTCCGTGCTTCGGTCACTTCACAGTCCATGGCTGGATCGGAACTCAGAGCGCGAGGATCAACGTGACCCCGCTGACAACTATCCGGATTCAGATAGTCCCAACTACCACCACGTCGACGACCATGTGGCAATACTTCGGATGCTGGCGTCGGTTGAGCCTCTTGACGTCCTTCTACGATACGCAGTCACCGCAGACGAAGGTGACGTCCCCGACTATCTGTGGCAACAGCTCCTCAACCTTGCGGGAGCATTCGGCAACCCGCGACTCCACTACCCTCTGAAAGCGATCAAGCGCGGGGACAGCAACTACGCGACAAAGTCGCCGTACGACCAGGTCGTTCTCAGCCTCGCCGAGTATGCGACAAGAGTGATCGACCGACTCGGGAAAGGTGAGGCGGCTCAGCAGATTCCCCCAGCCCTTGTTAACTTTCTGATCGAGAATGCTGGTCCGCGGGGTCGCGCCAACCGAAACGCCCTCGGAAGGCCTTGGAACAGGCAGGAAGAGCGACTGTTCGCGCAAGCCGCGCCACTCCTAGCCGCACGCTGGGCCAAAGAGTGCTTCTCTGGCTATGTGCGCAACGCTCCAGATTCCTCATCATCGTGGTTCGACGGTGGTGAACAGTCCGCGGCGGCCGTTCTCGTACGACTTTGTCTAGGGGATCTCTGGGACTATTTGGACCACTACTTGGAATCGGGAGCGGGCAGCCCGGTGGATGACGTGATGATGGAAGCCGCCTTGCTCGCTTCTGAAGCGTTCCCGGCGATACTGAACGAGTATGGCCGCACTTGGCAGTGGCGCGCGACGTATGAAGCTCTTGGCGCCGCTTCCCAATCTGCATCGCATCGAACTAGAAATACAACAAGGATTGGGTACGGCGCGCCACTGCTCGCGGGGCGCATCAGTCTATCTGAGTGGAAGGCATTGGGTGAACTAGACCTCGAGAGGTTAAAGGGGGGCGCCGACCTCTCGGTGTTGACTATTCGCACGCGCGAGTTGCTGGAGAATCGCGGAGTCAGCGTTGGCGACGAATGGGTAGAGGAATGGAAACGTTCGATCTCTCGAGTGAACAGTCCAAGCACGCTCGCGCGTGCGACACGTGCAGCACTAACCGACATCCTCGACGCCCCACCGCAGCCAGCTGCCGATGAGGTGCTCAGACTGCAGGAGATCGTTGTCGACGCGGTGATGGAATTCAGCAACAATACAATTCACTACCAAGCAGAAATTCTTGAACGGTTGGATCGCCGATATCAGATGGGCCAGGCTTCAAAGGAGAACCTCGAAGTCCGGTGGTTCGAAACCGCTGTACGCCAATTGCAGCGGACCAGAGGTGGCTCCGACGCCGGACCGTGGGCCCGACTTGGTTGGGTCGGGACGGCGGCGGTTCGAGAAGAACTTATCGAGCGCCTGGTCTGGACCATGTTGTCGAAAACTGTGCAGGCCACGCCTCTAGTTCGAGATCTGAATGGTGTCTGGCAAGACAGTCTGCATACCTCGCTACCCATTGTCACAGGCCACGACGCATCCGACGAAATGTTGTGCGGGCAATTCGGCGACCCTCGGAATGCATTGAGCTATCAGCGTAACGGTGACACACTTCGTGTCGGATGGAGGGGGAGGCTCCCAGATCACGATATGGCCGACAGATTCCTGCAAACCACGGATACCGATTGTGGCCCTTTTGCAGGAGTTGTCGCGTCGATTGAGACTGGAGAGGGCCCCGACCGATTCCTCGTCAACGCTGGCCTTGCCGACGCGTTGGATAGTCCTCGGATCGACGGAGTTGAAGTCGGCGACCTGGTGGCCCTTAGTCCCGGCAATGGAGTGACAGCCTCGCGTCCTGTGGTAGGCCCGCTTAATGAACATGAAATGGCTTCGGTCAGAATTGACGATGGAAACCTGACGGTCATTGTCAATGGCATAGAACAGCTACTCACGCTCGATGATCCGCAGATCAGCTTTTACTGGCACCCTGATATACTCGCACCCAGTGAAGGCGCCTCCCTGACGACTGAAGTCATACGCCACCCGGCAACCGGAACCTGGATACCCCAACCCAGACCATTCGCACAATTGATTGCAAATGAGTTCGGCGATGACGTCGTCCGAGCGGTTTCGGCAACTGTAGTCGACATATCTTATACCATCAAGCAACCACGAGTTTTCATCAGTACGCGGCCCGGTGCCACGTACGAAATTCAACGACGGTCTTGGTCACAAGGGTCGTGGGACCTGCTTCAGGACGCGCTCGACAAGCTACTCGATGAAAACATCAGTCCGAATGGCCTGCGTATAACGATTGGTCTGTCTGATGCAGGCATCAGTCCATCTGTTCAACTTGTCCGACCTTCACGCGGCGATGAAATCGGTGCGATCGATCAACGAAACATCCTTTGGCGAAGTATCTTCGGCTCAGGTCAGCTTGTGGACATCATTCGCGACGGCGAGACATGGTATGCAAGCCCTCAGATTCACGGAATGCCCGAACGAATAACCGTCGACCTGGGAGAGACGGTGATTCGCTCGGGCAAAACGCACGGGCGCGCGCGACTGACGCCAGGAGGCTGGAACCTCTGGCATCAACGACGTTCACGCGCTGCGATGCAGCTGGTAAAGACGCAATCGTTAAAAGCCAATGCGCGAGACCCTGAAGCTCTACATGAGATCGTGTCCATCTCGGTCGGCCAAACCCTGCGACTCTTTGAGTTGGCCGGAGACGTGGTCCGCGGCGAAGTTATGGGTGCTACAACTCGCGGGCTAGAAGTGGGAGTCGCACCCGAATCCCTCACCTTCGGGAGTGGGACACCGCAGCGGTCGAAGTACGCCAACCGCAAGGCCATCGTCACTGGCGTCGAAATCATCCGAGAGCGAAGCAATTCCGCAACACCCACCAACCTCGAAGTACCAGATGGCGTTGATGAACCGCTGACCGGCTGCGTCTACTCATACGGACTCGGCGACAACAGATGCGACATTTGGGTGGAGGTCAACGCCGAGCCGATTCTCTTATCGGTGCCACTGAGCGCATTCGACTACCTCCCGTCACGCGCCGGCGATCTCGTATCAGCACGGCGCAAAGGGGATGGATGGTTAATCTCCGCATCACAGCGAAAAATCCACCTACGCGCTCTTTGGGATGCCCGACGCTCCAAGAGCGAGCCCGTCGGTCTTGCTCTTGGCGATATTGACATACCAGGCCTGGGACTGGCCTCAGCCGTGGAAGATCCGATCCACCCGATCGTACACTGTTCCGAGCCGTCGAAGGCAGTTCGAAGTCTGTTGTTTGGAATCCGAATCGGTGACGGCATGGTCACCGAATTAGCACAAGGATTCGCGGGGACGCCTGGATACTCGAGGGTGTGCGCGAACTGCAATGGAGACGAACTGTACGGCGAGGCGAAACAAGGGGCGTTCGGACGCCGAAACCAAGGCTGGTCGGGCTCTTATCTAACCGCAACCGAGATACCCACAGAGTCGACAACCGGCGTATCAGTCGACCTCCACAGGGTTTTCCAGGCTGGGCGAACTGTTAGTACGACAAAAAGGCCAACAACCTCCGCAGCCGCCAAGTCTCCGAGAATGAGCCCCACAGCCGACGCTCCCACCCGGTGGGCGGCATACCAGGAATGGCTGAGATGCGGCACATCGGTTGTCACTGGTCGTTTCGACACAGAGCGCGGCAGGCCAAACGTGCTCGAACTCACCGATCTGATCCTCCCTGATTTCCCGCAGTCCCAACTCAGCTCCGCAGAACCAATCACGAGTATCCAATTCGAGCGGAACGGCGATCGCGCATGGCTCGACGAGAACTACGACCGGGAGATGATCCGAGCCAGAGTCAACTGGTCCGAGTCCCGAGGGTGGACTGCCTCATGCCGGGAAGCGCAACCACTTACTGTGGAGCTCTTCGAGCAGCACCTCCGAGAAATAGGGTTTGCCACACGGCGCGATAAGCTATCCTTTTCCTTACGATTTGCCGGCAAAGTCGGACAGAAAGAGTATCTGTTCGAATGGGGTTTCGGGTGGACGGTACTCGTGCCTAGCGATCGCCTAGTAGGCCAAAAGCCCACAACTCGGGGCAACTGGAAACCCTTCTTTGGTGACGAAATCAACAAATTCAAGTTCGAAACTCGCGAAGTGGGTGGAGAAAATCGACTCTGCATAATAGTGAATAATGCTGATGTTAGATGGAGCGTGGAAAAGACAGTATGGGATGAAGCGCGGAAGGGCATCTTGCAGCAGGTCACAGTTATCGTATATCCACGCTCAGGAAGAGTGATTGTAACAGGCACCAAAGTCCGCAAACGTGACGTCGACCGCACGGGTCAGCAACGCCATGAGCGATTCCGCAATGCGCAATTCGATTCGACGTCACAATCGCACATCAACGCGATGTTAACGTCTGACGAGAGAGCGAGTGATAGACCAGCCCAGTTCGATGTATATGCGAGAGTGGACAAGAAATTACATCCCAACAGTAACGGCGGGGTTAAACTCAATGTGATCACCAGCGCTGGCACGAAGAAGACCCCGACGCTCCAACCATACGAGTACGTCTTTATGATTGCTGGTCCGGTCGAGGAGAAAGTCGGCAGCGGAACCAGCAATGACTATGTCGTTACGTTCCAGCCAGCACAAAGAGTTCGCGGCTGGGGACCAGGCTGGCTGCTGGCTCGAGTCTTTCGCCGTCAGTTCTCCTTCCGAGAGAGCACCCTCCGGGTCGCCCATCGTGAAAATCCAGATGCCTTTGTTGGAACACCAATGCTAGTGCAGCTGATACAGGAAACCGACGTGGAGGGCGTCTGGACCGGAAAACTGACTAGCGCGCCCTTCAGGCAGGATCGATACGTGCGACGTTGGCTCTCGACAATTGAAGAAGCCCATGTAACAGTCGGTAGTTCCAACAAGGAAAAGAACCAGGTATCGATCGAAATCATGCCTGGTGTCTTGTTTTCGCTGACGCTACGCAAAGACGCCAGGATTCCCCGCTACTCCTCCATCTCCACTCTGCGAATGAGGGGAAACGAATACGAACTCGAGCAAGTAGTCGAATCGAATCAAGCGTTTGTCCCTGATTCCGGGAGGCCCGCTATAGTCTTCCCCAAAGACGACACACTCCGAAACGCCGGGAACAACGGCCACGATGGTATGACGATTGCCGGGCTCCCTTCGATCACTGTCTCGGATGAAGCTCTTGCTAGATACTTCTCCTATCGCAAACACCCGAGATTCGCGATTCTGGCCTTCGAAAGGAAATCAAGACGCCTAACCCTTTCGACGAATCCTCGCGTCAATGCGGGAGCACTTCGTGTGCAGGAAAGATCCCGATCACCGATCGTATGGACCGCACCGAATTCAGCCAGATACTCAAGAGGAACTCGGTTCGAATGGTCCCAGATGACTTTCTTGGACGGAGCAACGGATGACGTCATACAGCATCTGCGAAGGGGAGAATGGAGATACCATGACCGTACGACAGGATATTGGCGGCGTGACCGGAAGAATCTCGTCGTTGAAACTCTAAGCGAGAAGGTTACCGCCGACGAAGGGCCACTGTTCTTCACCACCGATTGGCGTCTGCGCTACAAGGCAGAAGAACTCACTCAGTTCGGGTTTCCCGCAACAGAGATCATGGAGAATGGCCTACCCGGGGCGCAAGACCGCAGCGCATGCTATCCCGTCGCGGGGTCGACACGGACCGCACTCTGGATAGAGCTATCTCCGGGCCGGGTGGTAAAGATCCCGACCAATCTGCTGTACTCATCTGAATCGGGTCGTCCAAACTTACGATCGATGTTAACCGAAGTTTTTGCAGCAGGGGACATAGTCGAGCTCCGTCGCCAACGTGACTTTGACGGGAGCATACCCTTCTTTGCCCTAATGAGCTGGAATCCTGGACCCCGCGCATACTTCCAAGACGCTTATGTTCTAGTTCCGCTGCGAAAGAAGTGCAAAGGTGGCGGTCTTGAACTCGGCGAGACCCCTTGGCGGCTCACGTATCCGACCGTCTACAAGCGTGATGACCTTTCAGTGCCCGGGCACGGCTGGTTGACACCTGACAATAGTCTGGAACCTCTGGGGATGCACACGGTGACAGTGGGAGATGTCGCATTTCTGCTCTACGACGAAGAAGCCGGAAGATTTGCCATCGACGGATTACCCGACGTAGAAGTCTATCTTGATCAGAACTGGAATGCCGCCGACATGTGGCTGCGGATTCTTCTCGAGTCTCAAGACACTAGATCGTCGACGCTGATGGCTCTTGGAGGAAGTTGCCCGGTGCGGATATCGCAGGTCTCCAACGGAGCGAAGAGTTGTCAGCTGCGGGTAGTGTCCACCGGATTCAGTATCCAGAAGCCGCCGACAGGTGCGCTGGTGTCGGCCCAGGTGCTTGGGTTGGTTGACTCACATCGCGCACTCGCCCGTTCCGGGGGCATGCTGTTCCTTTCCGACATTGATGATCTCGTCGCCAACCTCCCCGTCACCGGAAGAGCAGCGGCTGTAGCCGAACTCAATCGGACCGCGACCGCGCTGTGGCTTGAATGGGACGGCGAAAAATGGCGATCTTCCGACATGACCGCCCGCGACAGTGTCGAGGCGGATGTGGTTACTAATGCTGGCTCTGAACCCGGAATTCTCGTTCGCGAACGCAAGTCGTCAGCCCTGTTGTGGGTCGACTTGGACCAGTGCGGTCTTACTTTCGGAGCCAAGAGTGGTTCGATAGCCTCAGCACTGCGGATGCTAGGACGTCCACTGGTGTTGTCGCGTACAGATCCTGACGGTCGATTTTCGGCCGTAAACGGGGTGGGCTTGGCGCACGTCCGCCAGCAAATTGAGAGTTCGGATACTGTATCGGTTTGCCCGCTCGTGCAGGTCCTTAGCGACTCGGTTCACTACACTTACATCGCATCAGTTCACCCCAGCAATCTTCTTGTCGAGTTGCGAACAGAGGAGAAACTCGACAATAACGATCCGATCCGCGCTGAAGTAATTTCTAACCGCCCAAATTCCGTGATCGCCGTACCCGCAGGGACCGCAAGGAGCGAGATCGACCTTCCAGCCTGGATAATTCCGGCATTGAGGCAATCGCGAGTCAAATTGGGATTGCGGCATAGCAATTTTAGAGTTTTAGCAGAAAAGAGAGTCGCGGGCTACACCAGAGGCGCGAGAGATGGCCTCGAGATTAACTCCAATTCCTCGGACGTTGACGCAGACATTACGGCTGCGTACGCCTCATTCCGAAGAGGCGAGGCCACAGAAGAGAATCGTGAACACATAATCCGCGCTGTCAGTCGGTGGCTAGACGAGCGTTGTCGGCCACTGCTTGTCGGAGACATTACCGCCACCAAAGACGATATCGATGGAGTTCCGATGTTGTCTGCAGTGTTGCTGACTAGCGAACTTGCGCAGAGCGGGGTCATCTCGTCTGCGATGCTGGCTCAGATCTCGGTGCACAATACATACGTTTGCGGTCTGCTCGCCGCCGGATCGATGCACACAGAGGTTTTGCTCAAGTCCTGGCTCCTCGCGCCAGATATCGAAACTCGTGAGGGTCAGTGGCTTCGTCTCAATAATCTAATTCTATGGGGTCGACGCGCCGGAGGACGAAACGCAGATGAGGAGAGGCATAACGGAACCCTAAATTCGCGTCAACGTGAGGAGGTATCGACTCTGTGTGAAGGAATTTTGGCTCGACGTCACAGAATAGATGACCCTGCGCTTATCGAAGCCACTTTAGCTCTGCAATATTGCGTGATGCAATCCGAGTCCTTGGACCTAGTGTGGCCGGTCTTCGGCACCACCATATGCGCACAACTCGCGGCACTAGGACGTGGTATGACTCCAGGGCACGATATCGCGGTAAGTCAACCGCACCTCTATCCCGGCCAGATACGTGAGCTCAAGGTGCTTCTGGACAGAATGCTTCAAGCCGGTATACCGATTACGCTAAGCGCGCGCAACATGCCTATGTTGCCAGACCGCACACGGAAGTGGGCAATAGATGCTCTAGGTGCCGTCTTAGAGGACCTCCACGGCTGCGCATAATTCCGGGGGTCTGTCGCTGATTCGGTGTCAGTGGTTTTGAAGGCTCTTCAAGGTTGAGCGGTCAGTGCCTGGTCAGCGGGCCGGCGTGTCGATGAACGTACGGCGCCCCTGGTCTCCGGAAATCTGGATGTTGCGAAGCATTCAAGATTTCGGTGAGGGAGTACCAGGGGCATGGTCGATGCTACGTCGTCGTTGTTGTTGGGTTTGGAAGGACTCGAGGTTGCCGCGGTGTCGCGGTGGGACGGGACTCGGGTGGTCGATGTGGTGACCGCCGATCCTGCCGCCGCGCGGTGCCCGGGCTGTCGGACGATCTCGACGTCGGTGAAAGATCACGCGGTCACCCGGCCGCGCGATATCCGCTACGGTGACGATCCAATTCTATTGCGATGGAACAAGACACGCTACCGGTGCGTGAACCCGGGCTGCGAACGTGCCACTGGCAGGTCCCCGATAACCGGTCCAGTCCGTTCTAGAGCCAGTTCCTACTTGCAGTTGATCAGTCGATCTCGCAACCCACGGGGTGATGCCGGTGGGTGCAGCCAGCAGCGTACTCGACCGGGGTGCGGTAGCCCAGTGCCGAGTGGCGGTGTCGGTGGTTGTGGTCGTCTTTGAAGTCGCCGATGACCACGCGGGCCTCGAGCAGGGTGGGCCAGCAGTTGCGGTTCAAACACTCGTCGCGCAGCCGGTTGTTGAACGACTCGATGAACCCGTTGCTCCACGGCGTGCCGGGCGGAATGTAGGAGATGCCCACCGACCCTGCACAAAACGCTTGGAGGGCCTCTGAGATGAACTCAGGGCCGTAATCCATGCGCAGCACCATGGGTGGGCCACCCCAGATCGCGAACGTCTTCTCCAACTCCTCGATCAACCGGTCGGAGGTGATCGAGCGGTCCACAATGTTCAGCAACGACATCCGGGTGTACTCATCAACCATCGACGCAATCTTGATCTTGTGCCCGTCGACGGTGGAATCGAACTGAAAGTCCAATGCCCACACCACCTTCGGTGCGTCCGCGGCCACGATCGGCACCGACGATTGGCCTGCGCGTTTGCGGCGCGGTGTGCGGCGCACCTGCAGTCCTTCTTCCTTCCACAGCCGGTGCACCTTCTTCTTGTTCACGGTGTCGCCCTTCGTCGAACCGCAGCCACGCCCAGGCCCGGCGGAGCCCGTGGCGCGGGTTCTGACGGGCGTAGGTGCGTAGCTGCTCGCGCAGTCCGGCGTCAGGGTCGGCCGGGGTCTGTGCCTGCGGTAGTTGGCGGTAGGCTGAGCGGGCAAGCCCAACAACCTTGCACGCCTTGCGTTCTGACATTTTCATCACGTCTTCGAGCATTCGATCGCGGCGCGTTTGGCGGTCGGGCTCAGAATTTTCCCTTCGCGATCTCCCGCAGCGCGTCCTTCTCCAACTCGGCATCGGCCAGCAGCCGCTTGAGTCGGCCGTTCTGCTCACGCAGCTCCTTGAGCTCCTTGGCGGCATCGGTGTCCATGCCGCCGTACTGGCGGCGCCAGTTGTACAGGGTGGCTGCCGACACCTCCAGGTCGGCGGCGATCTCCTCGCCTGTCTTGCCCTGCGCGGCCAACTCGTCGGCTCGGCGCAGCTTGCGCACGATGTCCTCAGCCGAGTGACGCTTGCGTCCTGCCATGATCCTCATCGTCCCTTCTCTGCCCCTACCAGGGCAATCAGGACTCTAAAACAGACCGGACCGGATCACGGGGAACACGCCATGACCTTCTTGCCATCTACGGTCGAGTCGAACTGAAAGTCCAATGCCCACACCACCTTCGGTGCGTCCGCAGCCACGATCGGCACCGACGATTGGCCGGCCCGTTTGCGGCGCGGCGCTCGGCGCACCTGCAGTCCTTCTTCCTTCCACAGCCGGTGCACCTTCTTCTTGTTCACGGTGTCACCTTTCGTCGAACCGCAGCCATGCCCAAGCTCGCCGGAACCCGTGGCGCGGGTTCTGGCGGGCGTAGGTGCGTAGCTGCTCGCGCAGGCAGGCATCCGGGTCGACCGGAGTCTGCGCTCGCGGTAGTTGGCGGTAGGCTGAGCGGGCAAGCCCAACCACCTTGCACGCCTTGCGTTCTGACATGTTCATCACGTCTTTGAGCATGTCGATCGCGGCGCGTTTGGCGGTTGGGCTCAGAATTTTCCCTTCGCGATCTCCCGCAGCGCGTCCTTCTCCAACTCGGCATCGGCCAGCAGCCGCTTGAGCCGGCCGTTCTGCTCACGCAGCTCCTTGAGCTCCTTCGCGGCATCAGCGTCCATGCCGCCGTACTGGCGACGCCAGTTGTACAAGGTGGCTGCCGACACCTCCAGGTCAGCGGCGATCTCCTCACCGGTCTTGCCCTGCGCCGCCAACTCGTCAGCCCGGCGCAACTTGCGCACGATGTCCTCAGCCGAGTGACGCTTGCGTCCTGCCATGATCCTCATCGTCCCTTCTCTGCCCTCACCAGGGCAATCAGGACTCCAAAACAGACCGGACCGGATCACGGGGAACACGCCACCACGTTCGCAGCCCGGGTTCACGCACCGGTAGCGTGTCTTGTTCCATCGCAATAGAATTGGATCGTCACCGTAGCGGATATCGCGCGGCCGGGTGACCGCGTGATCTTTCACCGACGTCGAGATCGTCCGACAGCCCGGGCACCGCGCGGCGGCAGGATCGGCGGTCACCACATCGACCACCCGAGTCCCGTCCCACCGCGACACCGCGGCAACCTCGAGTCCTTCCAAACCCAACAACAACGACGACGTAGCATCGACCATGCCCCTGGTACTCCCTCACCGAAATCTTGAATGCTTCGCAACATCCAGATTTCCGGAGACCAGGGGCGCCGTACGTTCATCGACACGCCGGCCCGCTGACCAGGCACTGCCCGCTCAACCTCGAAGAGCCGTCAAAGTCGCGATGGCCGAATCCGCGTCTGCCAGCCAACCCGCGGACTCTTCGATGAGTGCGTTCCAGTCCACGCTCTCGCTCGGCGGTGGCTCGACGTCGATCTCGCGCGGCGCCGTGAGTGCGACGGCTCCGGGAACGTCGTCGACGACCGGCACGCGAATCACCGGATCGGGAGCCGTCCCGAGAACGACTTCCGCCGGCGGGATGAACGGATTGGTGTTGTATTCCTGTTCGCGAGTGTGGGCGATCCCGAGGGCAGCCGCTCGGTCCGTGCTCGTGTAGTCCCACGCCGCCTGTTTGAGGTTTACAGCCGTCCCTCGCAACGCCGGACCCAACGATTTCTGTCGTGAGGCCGTTGCGTCCAGCAGGCCGTCGATGGGCGATTTGAGGTTGCCCATCAACCCTTTGAACTCACCTGTCGACCCGGCATGGCCACTGACCATGTTGACTGTTCGCAGAACGTTCCTGTTCAAACCCAGGACATGATTCCCCAGCCCGCTGATCCATTCCGGATCAGCCTTCAGTACTTCCCGCAACCGTCCCGACCCCCCCGATCGTCACCCCGCACCCCCGTGCAGGTCGGATTCGACCGTATCAAGTGGGTCGGTTGACTCGGTTCGAGGTATCGGCGGCGTGAGCCGCTAGGGGAACGTCCCAGCCGCTGGCCTATCCTCGGTCCGACGAGTTGAGATGAACGAGGAACGACACCGATGAACTACGAGATGGCCATTGCCGCCTTCGGGATCGGCATCGTCATCGGCCTGACCGGTATGGGTGGCGGCGCACTGATGACCCCGACGTTGGTGCTGTTGTTCAACGTTCCCCCGCTGACCGCTGTCTCGAGCGACCTCGTTGTCAGTGCTGCCACCAAACCCGTCGGGACCGTGGTGCACATGCGCAACGGCACCATCCACTGGAAGATCGTGCTCTGGCTGGTCGTCGGGTCGGTGCCGGCCGCGTTCTGCGGAGCGCTGGTGATCGCCTGGGTGGGCCCGCTGGCCGGGGTCAGCGAATTCGTGAAGACCGCACTCGGCGTCGTCCTGCTGATCGCCGCGGCCGGACTCGTCGGCCGCGCCTACCTCACCCTCCGACAGAACATGACCGGCCAACCCTCGGCAGCCGCAGGCCCGTCCGGCAACGACATCGCCGTGCGCGTGGTGCCCACGGTGCTGGTCGGGGTGATCGGCGGACTCGTGGTGGGCCTGACCTCGGTCGGTTCGGGCTCCCTGGTGATCATCGCGCTGATGACCATGTACCCGCTGCTCACGGCTAACCGACTGGTCGGCACCGACCTCGCCCAAGCCGTCCCCCTGGTCATCGCGGCCGCCGCCGGCCACCTGCTGTTCGGCGACGTCGACTGGAGCGTGGTGGCACCGCTGCTGGTCGGCAGCATTCCCGGCGCCTACTTCGGGGCCCGACTGTCGTCACGGGCATCGGCCGGTCTGGTGCGTCGCGCGCTCGCGCTGGTGCTGCTGACCGCGGGACTGAAGATGCTGGGTGTCAGCAACCTGTTCACGCTCGTCGGGTTGGGCGTCGCGCTGGTCGGCGGGACCGTCGGGTGGATGCTCGTGCGGATGCGGTATGGGCTGAAGGCGACGAACTGGCAGGGGCGGAAGGCTGGGGTCGGCAGTTCGGACAGCCGCTGAATCTTTCGCTGCGCGTTCGGCGACCGAAGGTATTCGCCGTCGGGTGCCGCCTGTCGTTGCCGTGGGTGGCAGCGGCAGCACGACACACGGCGCCGCTTTTGCTCCGATCAACTCCGACCTCGCGGTGAGCCGGGGTGCGGTGGTCAACATCGCGGCTATCGACCGGGACGGGATAGCCGAACCTACACAAAACAGCACAAGATCCTGCGCGAATCTCGCCTACGCAGAGAGGGGTGGCGTCGTGATCGTCTGCGGCAACATCATGAGCGCGACCTACCGCCTCGTCACCGACTCGATGGACCCCTCCCACGGCGCCGAGGCTCGTGTGCTGATTCGCAACGGCAGCACATCCGGCGGAATTTTGATCGACATTCGCCTTGTCTGCGCTATCAGTCATGGTTGATCCGCCACCACCCCGAGACCTGTGGCCGGTCGATGATGTGCGACAACGCCCACGCAGTAGCGGAATCAGCGTATTTTTTTCGATCGGGTGCTACTGCCTCAGGAGAGGGATCAAATGAGTCAACCGTGGGCCACTGTCATCGCTGCTTTGATCGCGCTCGTTGCAGCGTCGATCGCATTCGCTGGTGTGCTGTATTCACAGCGCGTCACGAGAGCCACAACCAAGGCCCAGTTGCGGCACCAGCGGGCGGCGCTGTTGCGGCAAGAGCGACAATACTTGCATCAAATCGCCGAAAGTCGTCGCGAACGACGCTACAGCGAGGCTCTGGGTGCACTCTCCGACGCTGTCGAGCAACTCAGCACGCAAAGGAGGGCCACCATGCGGGTATTCGACGGCCACGCTGCGTCGGATACCGAGAAGGTGAAGCAATGGACGACAGAGATCAACGAGGCCATCCATCGTGGGAATTTGGCCAAGGCCCGTCTCCGTATCCTAGGTCTGCACAGTTCAGTTGAGTCTTATAACCGCGCCTCCGGAATCTTCCGAGCAGTTCGGAACTCGTCACCGCGCGACGATGCAAGACCACGAAGTGAAGCTGTGACGCGGGTGAGGGAGGCCATCCTCGACGCGTATGAAGTGTTCGCGATAGAGCTCAACACGATCTTCGATGGTCATGAGGGCCAGCTTGACCCGACTAACTCGATCGATCGCTCGCGCGCGCGTCTGCGGGGTAGCATCGACCTGGTAGCTAGCGAGGCTGGCGAAGCTGAAGAGATCGCCTGAAGGAGTCGGCGCTCGGGGTTCTCAGGCACAATTCCGAGCCCAGCGCGCAATAACCCTGACTACCCGACACTCGCCACCCACAGCCCCTCACCGGGCCGACCTCGACCGATACCAGCGGATCAACATGTCATAGATGACGAACTCCTGGCGTGCCGTGGGCATACGCATCAACCGGTTGAGGTGCATGTGCACCAGGCTGCCCGCCCAATCGGCCACGTTCGCCGGTCCGACGGCGTCATCGAGGTGCGTGCGAACCACCACCAGCGCGCGGCTACGTTGCTCGAAAGCCGCGGCCGGCTGGGCAGCATCGTCGAGAAGATGCTCGAGTACCGCGCGCTCCCGGCGGTAACGGGCCCCGCGCTGCTTGCGTAATGCCGCGCCGACTCCCAATCGGGTGGCGAGCCGGGCATGTGCGGCGGCGATGATCTCGTGCCGGTTCTGCATCGTCAGGCCCAGATCGGCGAGGAGCCGGTTCGCGCCGACGATGGCGAGATGCCACCGCGGGACGTCGTCGCTGCTCTCGGTCGCCAGGATCGTCATCGAGGCGGTGCTGACGGCGAAGGCATGCTCGGCGAGCAGCATCCCTGCAGCCCCGCCGTAGCGTTCCACTTCCCGCTCGTAGGTGTCGACCTGCACCCGCCACACCACGTCGGCGTGCTCGTTGCAGGCAGCGGTCAATACTGGCAGTGCGTCGCTGAGCAATCGGCTGCCGGCACCGTGCATGCGCAGCCGCACGTGCCACTCCGAGTCGCCGTACCGGACAAAGAACCACTGGTCGATCACGCCGCGGCGCAGTTGGTCGGCCACCACAGGTCGTAACACGTCGCGCAGCACGATGTCGGCGGGTCGCGGGACCGGTGTACAGCTTGACGTACAGCCAGTCGGAGCCGGGAAACATTCTGCGCGAAAACGACTTCGGCACCATCGCGGGCATGGGCTCGGTATCGATCGGTGCGGGGGTCGACGGTGCGATGCAGAGGTACGACGAGCTCGTGGAGGTAGCGTCCTTCGGGACCGAGGACCGGTGTCTCGGACTCGTCGAGGAAGGTCTCAACTATCGTCAGCTGTCGGTGTTTGCGGGCTAAGTCGGCGGCCACGTCGGCGAAGACAGGATTGGCCAGGTCCGCAGTGATCATCCGGTCAGCGCCGTCCCCAACTGCCACCCAGCACGGCAGATCACAGGCGCAGCGCAGCTCTTGCATCGCTGCCACCCCGCGCGACGCCGCAGGTGTCGCGGACGGCACGCAGGTCGCGGTCGGTGAGGTTCCAGCGGGCCCGCGACAGGATGCAGTCTCCCACCGACACCCGCGGCAGGAAAGGCACGTCGTCGAGCGCACCGGATCGCCCCACCAACGGAATCTCGTAGTCACGCAACACGGGTCGGGCCCAACATTGCCCACGCGCGGCTCGGGTAGGTCGACGATCTCGGCGAACACGGCGCAATGTAGGTGTCCGGGTCGCGGCTGTCGAGTTAGACGTCCTCCGCTTTAGGACGTACCTTAGTGCGGCCTCGACCGATCGCCGAGGGTCAGTCCGGCACCCGGCCAAGAGTCGCCACCGTGGCAGACGCGCCGCCGAAGCCCGCGACAACGGCCTCGCACCCCCAACCGAAGTACGCGAGGGGAGCCCACGCCAGCGGGTCAAGTGCCGACGTCGGGTCTCGCCGGAGCTTTGCAACGGCGTCATGGAGCGCCTCGATGATCAGCTGTCCGAGATGACCGTCGCTACGCTCGATAACGCTATAGACGGCCTCTGCGACCGGTACCGCGGACGAATCCCGCAACGGCATCGCGGCGGCGACGATATTCGGGTAGCCGGCTTGCATCACCGCACCCGCAACGTGCAGCGCTTCGTTGGGTAATGAGACGTCGCCTCGCGCAGAGTCGCAGGTGAGGAGGGTCGCCAAGCGTCCGTGCGGCACCTGAGAGTTGGCGAGATGCCCCAGGGTCAGAATCCCATCGGCGAGTCGGAAACCGGATGCGAACGCCTCACCGTCCCGAGTGACGCCGTGAGCGGTCACGTGCAGGATCGGGTGGTGCGGCAGGGCGTCCTGCACCGCCTGCACGGTCGCATCGCCATGCAGCAATTCGGTCATCGGGGTGTCGGACAGGAGCTCCTTGACTTTCGTGTACTCGTCGTCAGAATGCGCCAACGTATCCGTGTCTGCGTCTGTTGAAATGTAGAGCAGCCGCCTGGTCGGGGTGGAAACCTCACGGGCGGATGACTCGGCGATGGTTGGCAGATACGCCGAAAGAACGTGATCAGCGAGGCATTCGAACTGTCCGCGGTTGGGGAGTTCCAGCTGCCGGCGCTTCCTCGGGTAGATACCGGCGGCATGTATCGGCAATAGGGCGAAGTTGCCGAGCGAGGACCACCAGATGCGTCGACGCTGTGCGGAATCGTCGGCGGGTGTCGCGTCGAGTACGGGCTTCGCCACCGCATCCCAGATCCATCGAAGACAATCGAAGATGCGGTGCGAGACTGCGGTGTCGGTATTGCCGGCCGCGTTCGGCGCGTTCTCGTCCAACAGCAGTAATGCATCTCGCAGCATCGCCACCTGCTTCTCGAGTTCGTGTTCGGTGGCCAAGGGCAGCGCGATCGTTGTCGATCCACCTTCTCCGTCAAGCAGAAGGGCGGACGAGCTCTCCGGTCCGGGAATCAGCAAGACCAGTGTGCCGGGGAAACGAAGCTCTCTGTACACAGCGGGGTCGATGGCCGGAAGCTTGAACCCGTCGGCCGCACGGTGAGCCGCTCCACGTCGCCGTTCCCGGTTCTCGTGGCTGCTCATGACGGAAACAAGTTCTCGTAACGGCGAACTCTCGAATGCGTGCCCTCTATCAACGATCGACCGCGCGTGGACGGTTTGGCGCCACAATACCGATCGGACGCAGTCGGCCCATGCCAATGCATCCCAGGGGTGTCCGGTCCTGACAGCGTATGCGACCGCATCGGTCAACGCTTCCGCCATCTGGTCCAACAGCGTTTGACGGCTCTCCACGGTGAGTCCGATCCACGCCACCTCCGAAGCCAATTCGACTGCCTGACGGTATGCAGACATCACTTCGTCGACGTTGCCCTCGCCGAGCGCCTGCGCGGACCGCGCCCACAGAATTGTCTGCGGAAATCTGTCGATCGGGGTCATCAGGTCCAGCTGGGCCGCACGCCTCTGCACGTCGGCGATTTCGTGTAGCTCCGCCGCCTCCGGATCGAGATCTCGCAGGTGCCGCATTGCGCCAGCGAGGTTCGCCAGCGCCGGCAGAGCTCGTCCATCACGCTCTTGCGCTTCGTCGACCGCCGCACGAGACGCCACGATGGCTTCCAACAGGTCAGACTTCGCACCGCCCAAGTCCCCGTTGTGCAACTTCAGTTCGGACCGCTGCATGTGTATCTCGGCTAGATTCGCCAGGCGATGCGCCAGGCTGGGGTGATGCGCGGGCAGCACGTCGACCGCCTGCTCGAGCCGACTGATTGACTCGTTGTATCGCTCGACGGATTTCGATTTATCGCCCTGTACCGCCAGCGCCAAACCCAGGTTGGTCGCGAAGCCGGATTCGTCGGCGGGACGACCGACCACCCTCTGAAGTGCGCGGGCGAACAGCTGGATCGCTCGTTCGAGGTCCCCTATGTTCTCCGTGACCTCGTACCGCTCGATCAGCGCGTTGGCGAAGTTGGTGGCATAGCCGGGCCAGGCCGACGACTCTTCCGCGGTGTTGGTGACGCTCATCTCAGCCAATTCCAGAGCCTCGGTGAGATCGTTGTCGTCGTAAGAGGTCATGTAACGGTCGCGAAGAGCAAGCGCGAGGTCGTTCTGGCGCTCGGCGATACGCCGCGGCACAGGTTCGGGTGCCTCCAGAGCCTTGCGGTACAGGCGAATCGCTTCGTCGAGATCCGCTATCGTCGCGCGTTCGGTGTACCTGTCGCTGAGTACGACAGCGAGATTGGTCTGTCGCACGGCATGATTGGCGTTGTCCTCTGGAGTTAGGTCGAGCGACTCCTTCGCCATGGTGATGGCTAGATCCAGGTCAGTTCGATTTCCCTCCGCCATGAAGAGGTCACGGAACAGATTGCCGGCGGACCTGAGGGCCTCCGCCCGAACCGGGCCGGGCTCCGGGCAGAGTTCAAGCGCCCTCTGTACTTCGCGGACTCCTTCGCCGAGAAGACTCCTGTCGCCGAAGTGATCGGCGGCGTCACGCAAGGTCGAGGCCAGATTGATCAAGCCTTGAACCTTCTGCTCGGTCTCGAGATCGGGCAGGTCCGCTGCTTGTCGATGCATATCGATCGCTTCACGCACCAGGTCTTGGTTGTCTTGCGTCCAACCCAACTCGCTGGCGGTAGCCGCGTATGCCTGCAGGACGATATGGCGATCGTGGTGACCGTTCTCGGTCCGAGGTAGTGCTTCCGCCCGGAGGAGACGGAGCCCCTCGGCCATCAACTCCGGATTCGAGATCTCGCGGCCCCGGCGACGCAGCATGTCGACGAGATCTGCTGCGTAGCCGGGATACTCGACGTGTCCTGCGCCGAGCAATGCCAAAGCGTCATAAATCACCGTGATGGCTTCCGCGAGATGTTCGTCCTCGCTATCCTTCTCGTGCAATTTGTCCAGCGCGTACGCAAGGCCGAGGCGTGCATCCACCGCCACCTCTGCGTCGTCGACCTGCTCTGCGCTGGCCTGTCGGCCCAGCTCGACGGCCCGACGCAAGTCCTCAGCAGTCGCGCCCTGGCCGGTGTGAGCGGCAGCGAGGTCAGTCAGGGCCCCCGCGCGCACCTCTGCATCCACACCGCGATTTCGTGCTGCAGATTCCCACAGGGAGATGGCGCGCAGGCGTTCCTCGTCGCTCACTTCGTCTCTCGACATCAGGGCACGTGCCAGCCGTGCACGGCAAATGGCTCCGACAGACGTGATATCGAGATCACCACCGTCGAGCTCAATGGCCCATTCCAGAAGCTCCACATACTGTTCATAGTCGTCAGCAGCACTTGAACAACGCCACTGATCGAACACGATCAGAGCCAGATCGGCGACGACCCACGCGGGCGGCTCACCGTTGCGCTGCATCACCTCCAGCGAGCGGAAACCGCGGTGCAGCGCCTCCACAAGATCTGCGGGCTCACCGTCTTCCTGGTAGCGATCGTGAATACGGGACGCGACAAGCCATTGCAGTTCTGGCCAATCCTCGTCGGACTCGTCCAATCGATCGACCGCGTCACACACAGCGTCGAGAGGCAACTCCTCTGCCTCTTTGACAAAATCGCGGCTGTCACTACCGGTGTCGGGCACAAGAGAATGATACGAATAGTGCCGCCGGCGCGAGCGGATCCACACGAGGGGAAATTGTGTCTGACGAGCAGGACGAGCGCGGGGTGTCATCCCCCGACCTCACTCACACCGAGTGTCCCTTCGACGACATCGCGTCCGAAGAACTCGATCGGATCGCGAACGAATTCGTCGATCGGAAACTGATGCGAGCACGTGTTGTCGCCCGTAAACGCACGATGTCGATTCGCGTCGACGGCCCGTGCCCGCGGTGTCATGGCGGCATGTCGCAGACTTCAATTCTGGAGATACCCGCATCGTCGGTCCGCGGCGCAGCGTCGGCCACGACAGATGCGATTCGAGCCGATTTTCGGTGTGAATGCGGGAGATCTCACCCGGGAGCTCCAGCAGGCGAGGATGGGTGCGGCGCCAACTTCACGATCGAGGTCCATACGAGATGACGATCTTCGATACTGACCCATCCCGCGAGGATCCCAAGCCGACACGTGCCGACCAGAAGGCGTTCGAAGAGTTGGCGGCCACAGCTCACAGCCGAGCCGTCGCGGATGCGAAGACGTGGCGCAACGCCTACGGCATGCTCGCCGGCGGACTCGGCGCCCTACTCGGACTAATCGGCAGTCAGCTACACGCGGACACCCCCACCGGTTGGCGGATTGCTTTGTCGGTTCTGTTCGGCGGAGGGCTCGTCGCGATCGGAACCGCCCTAGCCATGGCGGTCACGATCGAAGGCGGCCTTCGGACCACCTCGTTGAACCTTCACGCGATTGTTCGTGACCACAACTCGCTACGGGCCTACCAGGTCGACCAGGCGGATGCCGCACACTCCCGTCTCGATTGGTCCAAACTCGTTGCAGCCGTGGGGGCGTTGCTTGGGATCGCCGGTCTTATCGTCACGCTGTGGCTCCCCGGTAAGGCCAGTGATACCACCCCCGCCTCCGTGCCTGCGACGTCGCAGACGAGTCCGACGGAAAGCAGCACCACGACGCCAGCACCACCAACGTCCGGCGATTGATTCGTGATTGCACAGCCCCTCACCTGTTGCGACACAGGCGCATCGGGCAGACGCAGTGATTTGCCTGTTCCGTCTGAATGCCGATTGATAGTCCAAACAGGGATAAGCTTCTGACCTTGCCGGTCGAGCCCGATCACCGGGCGTTCCGCCATCGGTCGTGTTGGTGCGCGCAGTTCGCAAATTGCGACCGAGCACTTGATGCGGATGGTCGAGTGCGTCCAGCCACCAGTTCACGACGATCCAAAACCCCCGAACAATGATCCGAGACCGGATAGACCGAAGGTACCCGCCGCGGGGGCATTCTCGGTGAGGTGAGGTGTACCCGAGGACGCGCCGAGCACGGTGACAACCTGCTTACCGTTGGCGAAACTGCTACATGCCCACCACGTCGAGTAGTTGCCGGCCGGGACCCCGGCCACCGTGAAGATCTCGGTAGTCTTCGGCGGAATCCTCTTGCGAGGCGTCGTGTATTTGACGCGACCGCTCAGGAAGGCCTCGCAACTTCGCACACTGTCCGTCAGATTCGTGATGCGAGAGACGATTGTGTTGTTGGTCGGAGAACTGATGGTCCCAGACGAGTACGGAGCGGCAGCTGCCGGAGATACCGCCACAGCCACAGCCGCGCCAACTGAGCACATTCCGATTCCGAAGCGAGTCAATGTTCGCATTGCATACCACCTTGAGCGATTTATGTTGCAGCCCAAAGTATTTCAAATGCATCATCTCGAATCCATGGTTCCGCCTGAAGTTCGTCCTAACCGATGACGGCGTCGCGCGGGGCCGCATGGTCACGCCGGGTGAAACCTGCGACGGCATCGGCTTTAGACACACGAATCCTTTGCGCGGCAACACCACTGATATCTTGCCAGGCTGTTTGTCGCCATACACTGTGCTCAGTCTCGTTCCGTTACAAAGCCTCCGAGTCGTACGTGCCCCGATAGTGGGCCACACCCCAACGGCCTTATCCGCATCGTGGTCGCTTGGGGGAGCACACGACGTGGGTCCCCCTGCGTGGCCAGACGGCATGGCTGTCAGTCGATAGCTACCCCCAATACTTGGTTGACGAATCGAGCCCAGCAGGGGTGCTCACCAGTTTAGCGAAACAGTGATCATGATCGAAACCGCCTGTTCTGCAACCAGTTGTTGGCGGCATCGGGTCCCGGGAAGGTGACCGCGACGGTCACACACCACCCGCGGTAGCTGAACACGTTGCACTCGTCGCTGTACAGAAGCCCCACGACTTCGAGGTCCGGGTTGCCGGACAGTCGGCGATCGCGTTGTTGGGACGGACGAGTTGGTGCCGGTTGCCGTCAAGCCAGATGTAGGTGTAGTTGTTCGCGGCCAGTGATGTCGTCGGCGCGATCAGTTGTGCCTTGACGCTGGTTCTCGGTTAGGAACCAACCGCTGTGCTAGATGATGCTGCGCGACCGCGATGTGTTGTGGGGCAACGTCTGCATATGTGTGCAGTTGGAGATCAGTTGCGCCTTGCGGGTATCACCGCAATACGGCGTCCACAGCGTGGTGATCGGGTTCTCGTTGGACCGTTTGAAGTCATCGGTGTACAGCGCGCCGGTCCACGGGTTGTCCAGGATCAGATTGGTGCCCCGGTACACCCTTGCCGATCTCCTGCGTGCCACAAAACTCCCTGACGACCTGCTGTGTGCCTATGACCATGTCGCCGTCTCAGCTATGAAGTTCCTTCCTCCCAGTCGAGAAACTTCACATCGGTGAGCGAGAACGGTCGTTGCACGTCTATTTCGATTGGTTGGTCGGGCTTCTCGCGATTCGCGAGGTAAAACTTGCGAAGGGCGTTCTCGTTCTGAGCGTAAACTGTCGTTGTCAAGACGATTGTTGCCCCGTCAGGACTGGCAGCGGCAAGCCAATCTCTGCTGTTTGAAGGCGAAATGGGCACTCCGGTATTCCATCCCGATTCTGCTAGTGTGCGAGATTCGCCGCCTGTGCTCCCTGAACACCTGGCCGGAGAGTTGATACTAACGTGTGTCCTTGCCACTGCGTCTGCCTGCGACGGACTCGCTTCGCGGTACAGATATGTTGTGTCGTTGACAACCCACAGTCCTCCACATGCCTTGTACAACGGCTCGGTACCTGCTCCGGCCCCAGTTCTGGGATTCCCGTTCCCGGTGTACTCATCCACCATCGGAGCAATAGACTCCGGAAAGTACGGATCAGCACTTCTTCTCACGACTGTGTTCGTATACACGTCGTAGAAGACATATTCACCGGCCCGAACATCGGCGAAGGTCCTCAGGCCGTCTTCGGTCCAAGGTGCATCTCCGTAGTCCTCGTAACATGGGGTTGCCTCAAATTCTCCGATGTCTGTCGGGGTCAGCAAGTATGTGATGTTCACATACTTCTCCAACTTCAAGTCGTAGTACCCGACAATGCAACCCGAAGGAAGATCGACCGGGAGACGGCCCCCCTCCCTTCTTACGGCTTCACTGTGCGCCCAAATCTTCGTGTAGTCGGAGTTGAACTTCAATCTGCTCCACTGTTCGTCGAACTGACTCCGCAGTCCTTGCGAGGGATCGACACATTCCGACTCACTGTATTGTTGGATGTCGACGACTTCCCCCGTAGAGGGGTTTAATTTTACGATGCCCGTATCAACTACGTTGGTGTTGGTGGTCTTATCGCAGTACCAAACGATGGGCCCGCTGAACGTAGTGGAAGACGGAGTAGTCGTAGTAGACGGCGTATGGAAGGTGTACATTGTCGACGCAGCCTCGCTCTCGACTCTGGGCGTCGACTCCTGGCCTCCACAACCCGCCAACAGTATTCCTATGATGGCGAACATGCCAACTATTTTCTTCACGACTCATCCGTCCCAGGATTCTAAGAGATTGGACTGTCTGTTGTAGAGGTCTACAATGCCTCCCTGCGTTGGGGCGCCGATCACCAACAGAATCCCTCGGACATACCCTGTCGCATAAAAGTCCGGCGCGCTAGCGCTTGAGACGGTTAGGTCATCCGTGAACCCGAACGCGCCAGACGGCAACCCCGAAATCTGGGCAGCAAGAATGCCGTCAGAGCAGTTGGTCACGAATCGCTGCATATCAATGCTTCTTGTGACATGGAACATCTCGATCTTCATCATGATGCGGTTCCCGTTGAGGTCGTCCCCATAGAGCCGTGATCCGGCCTCCTGGTCTAAGGCCTTCTCGTCCTCGTCGCACCATCCAGGCACCTCGCTGCTGCCGGAACCGTGGTCTTCCGGGGCAAGATCACGGGGTGCGGTGATCCGAAAGGTTCCGCCGGGCAACGGCGGGAACTCCGACTGCGGAAGGATCATCTCCTCTGTGAGGTATGGGATGTCCGGCTTCGATGAAGACGGGGACGACAACGAGAGCGACGATGTGCATCCACTGATCAGCACGCACGCGATGACAACCATCATCACGCGGGCGATCATTTCACTTCTCCCAGCATGCTATCCACTTCCCCTGCCCCTTGATCTACCGATGGGCGATGTCATATTCAGTCCTTGTAGAGGAAGTTTGTGTTGGCCCCTTCGCCCTCGGTCCTATACACATGGACAGAAAAGGTCGGGTTCCCTTTGAACGCCAAACTCCATGTGTCATTTCCAGCATCTACACACTTTCTCCCATACTCTACCTTTGTATAGATGAGATACGAAGAAGCTTTCGAATGCAGCGTGCTAATAACGTCCCCCGTACACGACCCCCACGAGAGTGTAGCGTCAAAGTCACTCACGCTATTGTCTCTTACGACTAGTTTGACCTCGTTACCGCTTCTATCCGAACCTCGCCATCGATACGTCCCCTCTGATACGTACTTGAATACAGAGCCGCCCGCTTCTGCCGTCGCTGCCCGATCGCTATCGCTGTAGGAATAGTCGTCGTCAAGACTGTCGAACAAGCCGTCTGTCTGCCTCTTCACCTCGATCCAACTGATCAACCAGACCACGAACCCGATGATCAGGACTAGGGCGATGAGGGTACCGACACCTGCGATGATCCAGAGAACGATCTTGTTGGAATCGGCCGGTGGCTTTTGCGGCGGAAGTGGCGGCGGGACCGGCTCGAAGTTTGGTGTTTCACTCATGTCTATCGCCATGCCCCTGCCCGCGTCTTCCCAGATTTGGGATACCACTCAGACCAATAGCCATTGGCACACGGATTCCATGCGGCTGCTCGCTCCACCCAGAAGGCTAGTGCTCTGCAGGCATCGCGCGATGGACCAGGAGCCATTGTGGCCGGAAGGGCACGAACACACGGCTTGTCAGCCTGGCTACCGTTCTGGCGAAACTCAGTCTTGCTGATCTTCATCCAGAAGTGGTCGCCATCCCTGCCACCTTGAGCGGCATCAGCGACACCTGTACCTGCCACCAGAAGGCAAGCCGTCACACCGCTCACCAACACACCCTTGGTAGCTTTCCTATTCATGCCACACTTCCCTTTCATCATTTGGCAATGCGGTTATCCCCCCTTCAACTCCACAAAGCTCCTTTACAGATGGATGTTGACTCGGTGTTCGAGTTCTTCGTGACGATGGCGTCGTACGGCGCTTGGGTCCCGTACCACTGCATGCTCACCGGGGTGCCGTCGTATTCGGTGTAATCACACGGCCCACACCAGCGCCGCCTGTTGGCATCGACATACGCTTTCACCGATTGCTGAGTCGGGATCAGAGACGCGGAATTCGGATACTGATGGCACCTCACGGTTTATCTACGCCATGACAATCCGTGGGCGGGCTCACCACGACGTGGTCCCCCGCTTGGCCAGTCGGCATGGCTGTCAGTCGATAGCTACCCCCAATACTTGGTCGACGCATCGGGGCCAGCAGTGGTGCTCACCAGCTTGGCGAAACAGTGATCAGGATCGAAACCCTCTGTTCGGCACCAATTGTTGGCGGCGTCCGGGCCCGGGAAGGTGACCGCAGCGACGGTCACCCACCACCCGCGGTAGCTGAACACATTCCACTCGTCGCTGTACAAAAGCCGCGCATCCTTGAACCTCAGACGTAGCGCCAGGAACTCCTCGAGAATGGCCTGACTGTCCCACGTGCGTCCGTCGGCGACCAGTCCGGGTCGCTTGGAGCTGAGTTGGGCGACCCAGCGGTTGTTCAGATTCGCGAGGATGAAGGCACGATCGGAATCGGCCTGCAGACGCAACGCGTCGATACTCGTCGCCGACGGGTCTGCACCGTCCGGTAACAACGGACCGGTGGCAGCCACCGGTGACGCGTCCCTTCCCACATCCCGCACCGACAAGCGAGGCGCAACACCGGATGTCACACCTGGGTCGCATTCGACGAGGAAGCGAGTTGTACTGGCATCACCGTTCGGCGACAGCGTGTCCGGGAGGCGAAAGAACGTACCTGGCGGATAGGTCAGCACAATCGTCGTCGCCGACCCGGCGCCCTCGGGTGGCGGCACCACCACCGGAACCGGCGCGAGGTCGAACGTTCCGGAGGCAACGAGGTGCCCACCATCGGTGATGCTGATCCGGGTGCGCGGCCCGTAGAGGACATCGCCGCCCGAGCATTGCGCGGTGACAGTCATCTCGACGTCCAGTCCGTTCGGCGAGGTCCGAAACGATTGTGGCGTGAAGATCGGCGGTGTTCCGCACGGGGTCACATACTGATCGCCTCCGACTGCCCCGCCCGGGCCTGCCGATTCCGACCGCGGCGTGCCCGGCACGACCGCCGTTCCTCCTGTTGCCGCGAATCCGGTGATGGTGGTAGCGGTTACCGTCACCAGGTGATCGCCGGCGGCAAAGGTGAGCACCGGCCCATGCTCGCCGTCACCGACTCTCGATGCGTTGCCGATCGCGGCCGGCGAGCGCACCCACACCGGCGCGCCGGTGGCCAGGTCCACGGCGGCCAGCCCGCCATCTGGTGTTGTTGCGATGATGCGTTCGCCATCGGTGACCGCAAAGCCCGACGACCGGTAGCTGTCCGAAATCGGTGATCGCCAGAGTTCTGCACCGGTGTCGGCAGACAGGGCGACGAGGTCGCCGGCCTGCAGATCGACGACGATCAGTTCCCTGTTATCGCCGAGCACCGCCGCGCCGAACCGCTCGCCGGAGGCACTGTCGGTTGTCCACAGTGACCGCCCGTCGGTCAGATCGACATAGTCTGTGTCGACCAGAACACGGTTCTGCTGCTCGGGCACGGCCACCTGTGGGACCACCACGGAGCCACCGGGCGTGTCATAGACCGTTCCGTCCGGGCATACCACCGTCACCGTGCGGTTGGTCACCACCTCGTTCGACACCTGACCGGTCACCAGACCGAGTGCGCCATCGGGCAGTCGAGCGATGGTCCAGGACGCCGCCCTGTTGAGTAGTACTCGCCCGTCGTCGGCGGAGATGACGACTCCGTACACCGACGCGCTCGCGACGAGGTCGGCGGTCGCGGTGAACGTGGAGGCGTCGCCGCTGCCCGGAAATCGCTCAGGCAACACCACCGATCGCTGCCACTCCAATCCCTCGGGAGTCACCTTGTAGAACGTGGTGGTGCGGTCTGTGGACGAGTAGGAGTGCAGGAAGGCCGCCGAACCGTTGTAGGCGATGTCATGGGAGGACTGCGAGATCGGCAGCGAGACAGTCGCTGTCAGATTTCCCGTGCGGGTGTCGATGAAGTAGACGTCCGAATCACCACGGCACGCAATGCTGTGATCAACGATCGTGTCCGAACAGCCGCGCACGGTGCGATCGAGTCGCCACGTCGTGCCGGTCGAGGCGTCGACACCGACGACCCGGTGCGAGGGGCCGAGTGTGGTGAAGGGACCGCCCACAATGGTCACGATCGTCTGGCCGTCGGTGACCGCTCCGAGGGCACCGTACTGGCCCTCGGACGCCAGGCCCGACACGAACTGGTCGCCGCCCGCTTGCTCCGCGGTGACCGTCCACGACGGGTTCGGCGCCGTCGGGAACGAACGGGTCAGCTGTCCGGCCAGCAACGAATCGTCTGCGGGCGACGAACGGTGAGTGAACCACACCAGGCTGAGCGCGCCAAGGGCGATCACCAGCAGGAACACCAGACCCCCGACCAGCCACGGTAGGCGCGACGAACGTTGTCGGGGCGGTGGCGGCGGCGGGCCGAGCGACCACGTCATCGGCGGTAGGCCAGGCGGTGGTAGCCCGCCCGTCGGGATGTGTGATCCCGGCATCATCTGCTGGGGCGGCGGGTAGCCGAAGCCGGGCGCCGCCGGGGGTTGCGGCGCTGTCGGAGAAGCACTCGTGGCCGCCTCGGGCGGCTGTTCGTCGTCCGGGCGCCCGCGTGGGCCATCCGATGCCGGCGGAGGCCCAGGAAACGACTCCGCCACTACTCCAGTAAAGACCTCGGCGGTCACTTCGCGCGTCGTGCATCTGGTCGAATATTTCGGACTGCTCTTCGCACTGCGATCGATCGAGTTGTGAACACCCGTGTTCGCTTGCCGCCCAATGTGATAGTTGATGAGACAAACAAAGTAGCGGACAACGAGATTTCGCGCCCCTTCGGCACCGGAGTATGAGTAAGGGTCGCGGAAACTCGGGTCCGCCACGGCCAGCCGGACTCAAACGAGCATCAGGTAGGTTCTTCTCGGTCGAAGCGCTGGCCATCTACGCACCGCCTTTCGCGAACCGACGCCGGGTAACTGCGAGTTTCGTAGCGACTCACCAGGTCACGGATCGACACGACCTGAGGCCGGGTCAGTCCGCTGCATCGCATCGCGGACGTCCTCAAATCTCAGCTTGCGGCGCGTTGGCATGGAAAGACCGCCAATCCGACACCAACCTGGCAGTGGCATGACGTTCCGCGGAACGTCGTGCGCTCAACAACGCTTGGGACGTCCTCATCGGCGACTCTTGCCGGGGACCTTTCCGGCCACTTCGCCTGCCGACGAACTCGACGGCGAATGCCTTGGTCGGATGGGGCCACAGCAGCCCCACGGTCGAGGTCGGGGTGCCGGTCACCCGACGGTGCTGCAGATCCGTGCAACCCCAACCTCGACCGGAGTATGCAGGTGAATTTTCCGGCAAAGGTCGGCTCACGGCTAACCGACTGGTCGGCACCGACCTCGCCCAAGCCGTCCCCTTGGTCATCGCGGCCGCCGCCGGCCACCTGCTGTTCGGCGACGTCGACTGGAGTGTGGTGCTACCGCTGCTGGTCGGCAGCATTCCCGGCGCCTATTTCGGTGCCCGACTGTCGTCACGGGCATCGGCCGGACTTGTGCGCCGCGCGCTCGCGCTGGTGCTGCTGACCGCGGGACTGAAGATGCTGGGTGTCAGCAACCTGTTCACGCTCGTCGGGTTGGGGGTCGCGCTCGTTGGTGGGACCGTCGGGTGGATGCTGGTACGCACCCGCTACGGGCTCAAGGCAACGAATTGGCAGGATCGGCGGGTTACCGTCCGCAGCCAGGGTCCGCCTGACTGAGCTGGTGCTTTCTCGCTGGTCACAGCATTGTCGGTCACGAGTCTCGGCGTCTGTCGTATGGGCGAATCGAAAATCAACTATCGTTGAGGTTCAGGCTTTCGCGACCGGCCCCTTCTCTCCCGATCGGGACCGGACGAAAGCCTCCTGGGCGCCCCGCCGGACCGACCCCCGACTGGTCCGGTGGGGCTCTCTTATTTCCCGCGCTTTTCAGCCCGGATCGGGTGCCGCCGCGTCACTGCCGGCGTCTGTCTTCCATGATTTCGAGTGTTCGCCGGTTGGCGACGGCGTGGTCACCGCGGAACATGCCGATCGGGGCCGCGAGGATGTGGTCCGCACCGGATTCGGTCAGCCCGAGGAGTTCGGCCAGCGACGCTCGCGCGTCGCGTTCGCTGTCCGCGCCGGCGATGGCGGCCATGACCCGGTCCGGCTGAGACTGTGCGGCGACCAGCGCCCGCAGGGCCTCGATGCGCTCGGTCTCGTCGTCTTCGTCGCTGCGATGGTTCCTTCGGGCCGGACGCTCATCGTGAACCGGCCCGTCCCATCCGAACAGCGAGTCGGCCAGCGTCTCGGGCGCGCTCAGTCCGTCGACGGTGAGGGCCACTGTTCCGTCGGGTGTCGCCAACCGGATCAGCACGCCCGTGGCGTCGTCGAAGGTCATCTCGATCGGATCGCGCTTCGGGGCCCGCAGCCGGATCGACCAGGCGGCACGTCCGTCGATGGTGCGCTGTTCGGCATCGCCGTCCACGGCCATCGACGTGCTCATTTTGTGGAGCAACGATTCGCGGCCGAGGAGATCGAGCGGGCTGAACCGGGCACCGAGCATCGGCAGGCGGATGTCGCCGTCGAGTCGGCGCATGCGGCCGTCGACCCGCTCCACCGCAGTGGCGCCGGACGCGATGTACACGGGTTGGCCCTCGTGTTCCACGCGCCATTTGCCGCCGGGGGCGTGCTGGAAGTCGACACGTGAGACCTCGTTCTTCCCGATGACGGTGAGTGTTCCGCTGAGGCATATCGCTTCTGCGGCAGCGTTGCGGCCGGCCAACTCGATCCACGACGGTGTCCCCATGGGGTCAGGGTAGATCGGTGGTGTGAGTTCTCACGTGAACCGGCCTCGATGAATATTCGATTCCCCGATCGCAATTCCAGCCCTACGGTGAACGGATGTCGTCAACAGGAACCGTCGAGACCTGGCATCAGGAATTGGGTTGGGGTGTCATCGTTTCGGCGGATACGTCGGGCGGGACGTCGGCGGCCTCGTGCTCGTTGAGAGTGGGGGCCGTCGCCGATCCGACCGAACCCGGAGAGATGGGCTTGCGCCCGGGCACCATCGTAGAGTTCGAGTGGTCGGCCGTCGCCCCGCCGGAGAACGGCTGCGACTATGTCGCGGGGGCGGTGTGGCCGGCCGGGACGACTCGGCAAGAGCGGCCGCAGGCGCCGTTCACGACGTGGCTGTGGCGCAGCGTCGGCGATCCCGGACCGGACGGCTTGACGACGATGCGGGAGTCCGTCATCGATGACTTCGACGTGCCGCGAACCGAGCCGCCTGCCCTGCCGACAACCACCGGCACCGTGCACACCTGGCGGGGTGGACGGATAGCACTTTCGGGCGATCAACGTACGTACCGCGCCGAACGAGGATGAGTCAGTAGCGAAGGAGCGACGATGACCGTATACGCATATCGTGAACGATCCCCAGCCGACTGGCTGTTCGGTCAGGATGAGGACTGGGCCGATCTGGCCGTTCTCGCTCCGGTCAACTACGAGCGGTATGCGCGTCTGCGCTTCATCCCCGACCCCGAGTTCCTCGGCCAGCGCGAAAGTGACGCCAACATTCCCGATCGCGGCGGACCTGATCCGTCGGAAATCTGGCAGATGGGTGTCGCGGTAACGCATCTCGCGCGTCACACAGCTACTCCTGACGACTGCTTCTACCTGATCTGGGTGGGCTGGCCTGAGGTGGCCGCGCTAAGCACCGGACTGGGCGCCGCCGCGATCGACCTCGCGGACGACCGCGGCTCTGTTATTCGTTCCTACTACCTGTACCGCGGCGACACCGACCTGATCGGATGGGACGACGACGACGGCGAAGGACTCGGATCACGGCTTCCCGTGCCGGCGTTCGTGTGGCCGGCCGACCGGGCGTGGTGCATGGTCCGCGACGTCGATCCGCACTTCGCCAGCATCGGGGCATCGTCGGCGGGAATCACTGATCTGCTTGATGATTCGCGCATCGATGTGGTCGAGGACGAGTATGACCGTGAGCCGCCGTGGTATGCGTGAGCGTGGCAGCGCACGCATCACGCGTTGACAGCACTGCTACCGTGATGTGGTGACTCGACCGAAAGGCGCATGAGCGCCGCGTGTTTTGGGCGGACGACGTTTCGCCCCTCCGAAGTGTTCTTCAGTGCCGGCTATGTCTGGGTGCTTGATGCCGCCCATCCGGTTGCCGCGCTGTTCGATCCCGCTACCCAAGAGTTCGTCCGGCTGGTGTCGTGGGCGGAGATGGCGTCGGATCTGCGGCCACACTCTCGTCGTCGGATCGAAGTAGACGACCAGGGATTCTGGATTCAGTACGCACCCGACGAACCATTGGGACGCATCGGTCCAGACGGGCTGATATTCGCGACCTACACCCGCGGCGCGGAACTCATCTGCTGTGGCATCGACGGCGCGTGGCTGCAACCCCCAGAACCCAAACGGCGCGACATCTCCCCTACGCCTGACCGTCCCCCGCGGCGAGAACCGAAATCGGCACTGCTGCATGTTGACCGGAGCGGCTCGATGTCCACGATCCCCGTCGACGGCATCGTCTTTCACGCGCACGCCGAGGAAGGCATGTTGTTCGTGTCCGTACACCATGAGCCATGGACTCGCGAACTCGTTGACTACGGAGATACACCACCGACCCCCGGTGGCGACCGCTATCGGGTGGTGTGGGCGAATTCGGGGTTGTCGGTGAGGCTGGACGCGCCACACCCCGAAGCCCTTGTGCGTCCCGATGACATCGCGACAACCTGGTCCAAAGACACGAGCTACACCCAGGACTATGCCGACGAGACCTACAACGAGGCGCACCTCCGCAAACGCGCAGTCGGGCATGGCGTGCGGTGGCGCTGGGGCCGCCACACACCAGGCAAGGAGCGCACGATCGTGCGCGCATACGCAGACACGGAAACTGACCCCGAGCTGTTGTGGACGAATGAGATTGACGATCGCTGGGTCATGCGCGGTGCCGCAGAGCACCACCGCGCTTGGTTGTTGACCCAAGGGTCCACTTGTTCAGGTGGGCGAACCCGGCTCGAGGTGTGGGACGCAGATTCGCAGTCGGTCTCAACGATGTCAGCGATCGACAACCTTGACGTCTCTGCACACCGTTGGCCGCTCCGACCGAAGCCCGTCGACCACGACTCGTATGCGCAGTGGTGCGTGACCTTCTTCGACGGAACACGGTTCGCCGACCAGGTGTCTGATGTACGCGCGGAGTTGGTCGGAGACTGGCCCGACGGAGTCGTCAAACTCACCTACCGGCACATCGCTTATCCGGGACTCCTCATCCACTCCCGGGTCGGCATCTACGACGCGCTCGGGCGCAAACGACAAGAGCCGTTCGGCTGGAGGCTCACCGAGCTACTCGAACAGGCAGGCACCCATGCCTATCCATCCGCGTCACTGGCCGTCGACGGCGTGTTGTACGTATGAATGCCATACCTTGTAACAATCGTCTGATGATGCGTTACACCCTCGACCACGGGACTCCGTTGCCACCGGGGTGGAGTTGCCTGCCGCGGACGGAAGAGGATCGGGCGTGGGAGTTGTTCATCGATCGATTCACGTCATTCCGTCCGAGTGTCGACCCGAAAGAGTGGCCGGCCGTGGTTGATCCGACTCCGTCGGTGACCTTCGATCTGTCTGTCCCGGAGAACTCGCCCGGTGTGTGGAGCGCGCAGTTCGACGCGATCAACGCCGAAGCGCAGCGTTGTTTCGTGAGCGCGTTCGACGATCCCGAATGGATCGTGCTCGACTGGCAGCACCGTGGGTATCGGCTCGATGCCAGGGTGCATGCCGACACCTTCGACACCGAGTGGCCAGTCACGGTGTACCCCAACGGTGACTACTACATCTTCACCCGTCCGGATTTCAGCACCGGAACGTTCGGGCACCCGTGGGAGAAGACGCTGTGCGTGTTCGGCAACGAGTTGGTCCACACGCTGGGACGGACACTGGCGCCATGGCTGCCGCGGAAGCGCGTGAACGGCAACGAGGTTTCGGAGGAGGCGCATGATGGGGCACTGTGACGCTCCGGTCGTCACGCGATCCACTGCCGGTAAGTCATGAACGTGCTACTCGCCGAAGCTGGACTATCCGAATGCGCCAGAGACGCGGCGTGTAGCGCAGATTTCAGCGGACCGTTCCCCATCGGCATTGCGTTGCTCATCCTGCTTCCCGTGTGGTTCACGCTGTCGATGTTTGCGTCAGTCGACGTCATCAGCCGACACATCGGCTTTCGACGCAGCGTGATCGGGCTTGGCGTCGTGTGGATCATTCCGATCGTGGGTGTGGTCGTGTGGCATTCAAGTCGTCGCGCCGCGCTGCAGGACCATCGCGAAATGACTTGAGCGAGATTCTCGAGGCTCGACTGCGCGGCGCTGTCGCCCGCGGTAGTCGGGGCGGAGTCAAGGGCGGTATCGTCTGCGAGGAGTCCTAACCGCGGTCGGACGGAGCCTCATACTCGGCACTGCGACTACCCCGCCTAACGAGTAGCGTCGCCGACGAATCGGTACCAGCCCCCGCCCAGGTCAGACAGTACGAAGAAACTGTAGTAGTTTGGCACGTTCTGTGGAGAGTAGACCCAACCAGCCACACGGGTTGTAGAGTCGGCTTTATAGAAATAGATGGCTTCATCTGATCTTTGAAGGGCCGAGCGAATATCCAAGTTTCCGATCCGAACCGGGCCAAGTGATGAACCCGGATTGTCCTCTACCTGGTGCGCTAGCCGATCAAAAGTGGCGCGATTATCGAAGAATCGCGACGGGCCTGGGACGAAAGCCAATATCGCAGCAGCGATCACCACAACGGGAGCAAAGGCGATCCACCATGACCATGCGCGCGTCGTCCATAGACACAACGCTGTTCGCGTTAGCCATATCGTCCCGGCAAGAATAAGCAAGATTCCCGAAACAAACAGAAGTACAACCTTGTGCTCGTTAGTCATGTTGGTGCCGAAGGGCCACCAGTTGTACCGCACACAGAGCAGAACGAGCGACGCGGTCAACGCGAGTATTGCAGCAACCAAACCGGGCGGACGGCTACGCCACCCCGTTCGCCCCGTACTCGCTTCGCGGTCGGAACCGTTCAGGTTCCGAAATCGGCGAGTTTTGGCCATCTTGTCTAACCGGATGCGGTGGACCCCCACTACGACAATGAGTTCATGGCTGCGACGTCCATTCACAGCGTACAGGGACCTGGTCTGATCGCGAGGTCTGTCCCGGTCACGTGCACGAGTGCGACAATCGCCCAATGCGCCGTCCTCCCGCCAACGAAATAGCCGCCGACGTCTCGATAACTGGGTTGCTGAATCGGTCCTCGGATTTCGTGCTGATATTGAGCTCAACTCGCGCTTACTCATCGAGTGTCATGTTCGAACTCGAAGCATTCTGCCGGCAGGGCGACGTCGCAATATCGACGCACGGGTTTGGACGCCCCGAGACCAGCGGCTCTACGAGTGCGCCACCCCTGATTGGCTTCGAATGGGCAGATGGCGCCTACTCCTCCAACTTGCCGCTGGACAATGCCGGCGGACTCCACTATCTCAGTGGCGGTGGTGGTCCACAGCACGCGCGGTTCGCACTCTTCCTTGACCATCTACCGCCGCCTGGCCTCTTTCACGTCGTAACTGCATGGCCGTACTTCGACCTCGCCGAACGCCAAGTAGAGTTCGACGCAAGCGATATCATTGATGCTGCCGACGAAGTCCAGATACTCTGGGACACGACCACTCCGGAACCCACTCCGCGAACCCGTGACGAACGCGAATCAAACCGGCAGAGAGCGGTCCTCGAAATTCCCAGAGGAGGCTGGTTCGCCGATCATTTTGACCACACTGCCCCAGTCCCTCGGAACGATGCGCAGGGCAACACCTTGACGTTTCAAATCGAGAACGACACTGGCGAACGACTCGACAACGAGCTACGGCGCGGATGGAGAATCGCACAAGACGGCGATCTTTCATAGACGCGCATAGCATCGCCACCGCATCGCCGTATTGCGTGTGGTCCTTCGCAAGTAGGCAGTCTCCTACTTCTCGTACCTGTCGCGGTTCAGCAGACGTACCAGGGCGAACGCTGCCGCGCCACAGACAACGCATGCCGCCAACGATTTGAGGAACACCGACCAGAAAGACTCGCTTGCGGCGGCGCCTGCGACCGGCAGGATTGCGGTCAGGACAAACCACGCCGACAAAGCCTGCCGCTCAGATTTGCTCATGCGCGGTGCATCGGAAGTCGGCCGGGGAAGCACAGGTCCTGGGTTTCGAGTTCTTCGACGAACCCACGGTCTCGGTCAGTCCTGGTGCAACTCATATCGGAAGCCTATCCCGGCGCAAACGGTTGCTGCACATACCGAAGCGAAACCAGAACCTGTTATACTTTCACATTCCTGATAACGATGCTGGCACGAAGGTCATCACCGCTTCGGTCACCAGCGGAAGTGAGAGGGGCCAGCACTATCGCTATCACCGTGGAAGACACGTTGGCGGCCGTGAGCCTTCTCCTCAACGCCGAGTCGTGTTCACGAGTGTCCGGAACCGCCGAGTACAGGTCGTGGGGGAAGGAGGACCTCGCGGGTCCGCCGAAACGTACGAATCTTGTGGATTTCGTCGTAGACCACGAGCTCGGTACTTGGTCGGAGCGTGACGTCAAGTCTCGCGACCGTAGGCGCTATTCCAGGGAAACGGGACAAGAGCTGGTCGACGACAACGGGCAATTGATCCCCCCGAAACCGCCTTCCGGGTTTAACCACTGGCCGCTCCTCATCAAGCTGATGAGACCAACCAGGTTCGCGATCTGGGGGCGGCCCGGAGACGACTGGCGGATGACAGGCGCCGAGTCCACCGAGTACGGCCTTCTTGTGCACTTTGATCGCAGCGAATCCTCAGCGACGGCAGAGTTGTTCATTGATGCCCACTTCTCGTTGCCCACTCGCTGGACCCAGGTCAACGTCGTCGGACCCAAGCGCGGAGCGAAACGAGAGGTAGAGATCATAGCCATCCATGTTCCGGACACCTGGAAGCGAAAGATGGGCATGGACATGTCAGTAGAGGGTGAGGACCGGTCCTTCGTAATCGGCGACTATCAGTGGTAGCGCAGGCAACATTCGAGATCGATACATGAATCCACAACCACCTGAACGCGACTCCGCGAGTCACGCCTATCGCTGGCGGATCGTCGCGGTGAGTGTGTTGGTCGTGGTGGTCGCGGTTGCAGGTGTCTTGGTCCTCGGCAAGATGGCGTTGGCATGGATCGACAACGGTATGACGCAGGTCCGCACGCACGAGTCGGCCGACGATGCTCGCGACTTCGTCAAAGGTTTCGGCGTTGAGCTGACGTCCCAGGACCACATCGACTATGGCGAAGTGCAGAGCTCGTTCATGGATCCGAGCGCCTACATCGTCGTCACTACGTCGTCGCCGGATCGGGTAACCGAAATACTTCGCGCATCACACTTTCCGCCGCCTTGGCCGGTCCGGTCGCCCGATCAGGTGCGAAGCCCAGCCGACCACGGCCCCGTCTGGACGCCGACACTGGTCCGCTCCAAAGTCACGGTTCCCGGCGCCGACCTTCTCGTTGCGGTGTGGGACCCCAAGCATGCGCCACGCACGGTGTACATCAGTGCGTACCAGATGTGACGACATCGCGGCGGCTGCATGCGACTCGATGACCGGTATGCGTTGGCAGGTCGCATAGGGTGCGCCCATGGCGAAGATACGCGCGGCGTGGACCGTCTTGGCGCTGCTCGGTGTCGGCCTCGCAGTGTGGGCGGCCTTCGGGCCGGTCGAATCAATATCGATGTCATGTTCGAAATCGGGCGAGCTGTACCTGCCGAACATGCCCACCGGCGCCACCTGTGATGACCCCATGTACTCGGTGCTGGGAATCTGGCCCTTGGTGCAAGTGGGCGCGCTACTGGCAGCCCCACCAGCGCTGGCAGCTGCGATCATGCGGTGCAGCGTGTCGTGGTTGGCGGTCGCCGTACTGGCGGTCCTGTCCGGATTCGGCCTCGGCCACTGGAGTGGCTTCTGGGGGCTGCTGCTGGCCTGCGTACCCATGACCGTCGTCGCGCTCGTCATTGCGATGTGCCATACGGCGGTGGCTACGCCGACGCAACACGCCCGCCCACCACGCTGACTCACGCGGCCGGACGTGCGGCAGTATGCACCCATGGGTCGACTCTGCGTGACGTTGATGTTCGCGGGAAGTGTGATCGCGCTGCTGGCGGCAGCCTTGTTTCAGGGAATAATGACTCCGGGCGACGGTTCGTACATGGCGATTTCGTCGTTCGGCGGCGGCAGGGTCGCCCTGTCGGAACCGATGCGCTACCTCGCCGTCGCCGCAGCCGGTGCGGCAGCAGGGGTCGTGACCGCTGGAGTGCTGTATGCGGCCGGTGCGCGTGTGGAACCGCAGCGGCGGATCGGACTGACCGTGGTGGCCGGCCTGCTCGGGTCCGCGGTGGGCGTAGCACCCGTATTGCTCGCGGTCGCGTTGATGGTCGACCTGTCTGACTGGCTGTCGCCGCTGGTGCCGTACGCGATCAGTGGCGCTGTGGCGTATGGGCTCGCGATTGCCGCGGTATTCCTGGCCCTGCGGGCCGTCGATGATCCCGCGACGAGCCAGACTGTTCAGGCTGTGGCTGTGGTGCTACCCGTCGGGGCACTGCTGGCGACGATCTGCGGCGTGGCCGGTGCGTGGGCGCTGGGCTTTGCGACGGTCACCTCGACATGGATCGTCGTGATCGCCATCGTCCTCATCGTCCTGTCCGCAACGTTCGCGGCAGGCCGCGCGATCGGTCTGCGCCGGGCCAACGCCAGCTGAGCGTCACAGCCGAGTGTCGGTCGGCTCGGATTCCAGCGCCAACACACCGAACACACATTCGTGAGTGCGCCACAGCGGGTCTCGGTCGGTGTGACGCGCCAGGGCTTCACGGCTCAGCTGATACTCGCGGAGCGCCAGCGACCGTTTGTGGGTCAGGTCGCGTGAGCGCAAGCGCCTGAGATCGTGCTGGTAGCCCGGACCGTAGATGATGCGCAGGTACTCGGGTCCGCGCACCTTGAGTCCGGGCGCCACGATCCGACCCTTGTTGTCGCGGACGAGGTTGTCGGACGGCTTCACCACCATTCCCTCTCCCCCGCGTGCCACGATGTCGCGCCACCAGTCCGCCCCCTCGGAACGCGAGACCTCATCGGTGGTGCTCACGACGAGGTGCGCGGTGGGAACAAATAACGACTCGTCAGCCTTGGCGAGCCGATTCAACTGCTCCAGATGCCACTGGTGTGAACGGGTTTCGAGCGTCATCGACTGATCGGTGTTACCGCAGGCCAGGATCTCGAACGGCGCGATCCGCACATCGTCGATCGTGGCGCCCACCTGGACATGCCGGCGGTAGGCGTCGGTGAAAGCGTCGATGTCGTTGCGTTGCTGCGCAGCACCAGCACGCAGCGCATCGACGTCCAGGTCGCGTTCGGCCGCGCGGTCCAACTCCGCCGACAGCGCGCCAACTCCGGCACGGCTGCTGCCGCGACAGACGCGAACTCGTCACGGATCAAGCCCTCACCCTTGATGTTCCATGGCAGCAACTCGGCATCGAGGATCAGCCAGTCACAGTCGAGTTCGTCGAACAGCGTCCGAGACGCCGCCCGGGCTCGTTTCAGCGTGGCGGCCGTCACCGCCGCATCGAAGAACGATCGGCCGGTGCGCGTGTACAGCGCACCGGTCCCGCCGATGACACCGAACGCGCGTCGCGCCGCGTCGTCGTCGCGCGTCACCACGAGCACCGCCCGTGAGCCCATGTGCTTTTCTTCGCACACAACCTCGGTCACGCCGCGGTCGGTGTAGAAGTCGAACGCAGCCTGCGGGTCCTCCAGCAACGCCGGATCGGTGCTGCCCACCGGGCTCATGGTAGGCGGCAGATACCGCAGCCAGCGCGGGTCGATGGCGAACCGCGACATCACTTCCAGCGCCGTGGCCGCGTGGTCCTCGGTGACGAGCACCGACGGCCCATAGCGGGTGAGGATGCGACGCTTGCCCGTAACGTCGTCGAGCCGAACCGCTGCGCGCACCCGCGCATCGGCGTCGGAATCGCCGTAGCCCATCGGCCGCTCGGGAGCCCAATACGTTTGACGGGCAGCCACATCGACCAGCTTCATCTCCGGATAGCGCAGCGCGGTGAGCTGTCCGCCGAATACGCAGCCGGTATCGAGGCACAGCGTGTTGTTGACCCAACCGGCCGCCGGCACCGGCGTGTGTCCGTAAACCACGCGGGCGCGACCCCGATAGTCGCGGGCCCAGTCGACCCGTACCGGGAAGCCCCAGCGGTCGGTATCCCCGGTGGTCTCGCCGTACATCGCCAACGATCGGACCCGCCCCGATGTTCGGCCGTGATAGCGCTCGGCCAACCCGGCATGTGCCACCACGAGTTGCCCGTCGTCGAACACATAGTGCGAGACCAGCGAATCCAGGAAGACCATCACCTCGTCGATGAACTCTGCCGGCTGCTGGTCCAGTTGCTCGAGCGATTCAGCCAGACCGTTGGACAAGGTGGCGGAGTCCCGGGACCGGCCCGATCCGCGACGCTGTCGCAGTGCCCGCAGCAGCTTCTCCTCGTGATTCCCGCGCACGCAGATCGCTTGGCCTGCTACGACCATCGCCATCACCAGGCGCAGTACTCCGGCGGTGTCAGGGCCGCGATCCACCAGGTCACCGACAAACGCCACCCGCCGACCCTCGGGGTGTTCGCTCATGCCGCAGACGGCGCCGTCCTCGTCGCGCAGCGGCGACCAGCCGAGATCGACGAGCAGATCGCACAGTTCGACGGAGCAACCGTGGACGTCACCGATGATGTCGAACGGGCCGTGGTCGTCGGTGCGGTCGTTGAACACCCGGGTCCGGGTAAGCGTCGCAGCACCGATGTCGTCGACTCCCGTCAGCGTATGGACGAAGCGGAAGCCCTCCTTACGCAGGTTGCGCGCCTGCTTGAGCAGTGTGTGCTGCCGGCGCACGACCCCTTCGTCGACGTCGGAGCGCCCGGCGACACGCCGCACCAGTTCGGTGACCGGCACATCCAGCACGATCGCGACGGCAAATACGTCATGCTCCTTAGCCAGATCGACGAGTGCACGACGGTCCTCGGCGCGGACCGATGTCGCATCGACCACCGTCAGCAATCCTCGCCGCAAACGCCGACCGGCCACGTCGAACAGGGCACCAAAGGCGTCCCCGGTGGCCGACTGGTCGGCCGGGTCGTCGGCGACCATGCCGCGGAAGGTGTCCGACGAGAGCACCTCGGTGTCGCGGAAATGGGTTCGCGCGAATGTTGTTTTTCCCGAGCCGGATACGCCGATCAATACCACCAGGCACAGATCCGGGACCTCGATCGCGGTCATCGGCGGCCTCCTTCACTCGAATTGAGTTGAGGCGAGGAGTCGTCGCGAGTGAACACCGCACACTGGGTGGGCGCGCCGAGCCCTTCGACCGGCTCGCCGACTCCGTCGATCGTTACGCGGTAGCGGTACTCCTCGGCCACCGAAGCGCACCACTGCGCGAAGTCGGCGCGCGTAAACTCGAACCGGTGGTCGGGGTGACGCCACTGCCCGGCCAACCCATACGCTTCGTTGTGGTCGTGGTTGGGGGTGGTGATCACGACCGTTCGGGGGGCCATCTCGTCGAAGACCGACGACATCGCGGTCGGCAGCCGATCGAACTCGATGTGTTCGATCACTTCCATCAGCACCACGGCGTCGAATCCGCGGCAGCGCGGGTCGGTGTACATCAGCGACGACTGCCAAACCGACGTCCCACGCCATCGCTGGAGTCGCTCACGGGCGCGGTCCACCATGGCCGGTGCGACATCCACACCCGCGATCTGCGCACCGGGCAGTGCCGTGACGAGCTCGGCCAGCAGTCGGCCTTCCCCGCAACCGGCGTCGAGAACCGATCTGGCGCCGGCACGTGCGAGGCTCTCGACCACCCATTCCCGACGGTGCCTCGCCAGTGACGCCCGGCGCTCGGGCACCGCGTTGGCATCGTCGGCGGGCTGCGCCGTTGTCACATCCCCGGCCAGACGCATCACCGCCTCGTCGGTCAACGAACGGACATGCTTGACGTAGCCGGCTGCGATGTCATCGCGCCGTGGGTGGGTGTCCAGCCAGCCATCGCCGAGGCGCTGCAGCTTGTCGACCTCGGCGTCATCGACGAAGTAGTGCTTGGCTCCCGCCAGAACCGGCAGGCATACCGATAGGTGCCGCAACGCATCTCGGACAGTGTGCACACCAGAGAGCGAGATCGTCACGAACTCGGAGTCACCCCACTGCGGCGGCTCCAAGGGTTGGGCCGAGGTTTGCACAGTCCAACCAAGTGGCTCGAACAGTTCCGCTGGGCTACACCGGCCGCCGGTGGGGACCGACGGCACGGTCAGCGTCATCGGCCAGCGATTATCCACCAGTTCGGGCCGGGTGGCGCAGCGACCCGCGAGCGCGTCACCGAACACCTTGCCCAGCACCACCACCAGACGCGACGACGCAGCGAATGGCACCACATTCACGTACCGCCCCATCCCCTCGGCCCGATCTACCTTGGCGCCAGCTCCATCGACGTGCAGCACCACGCTGCACAACTCGGGTGACGCGACCGGAAAGAACACGGTTGCGCCGCCTTGCGACGTCGCGAACCGCTGCACGCGATCGGGGTGTTTGTACAGCAGGAACCCGAGATCGGTTGCCGGGAGTTGCACAGTTCCGGCAACCTCGATGGACATCAACACCACTTCACGGTATGGCACAGCGCAACTGGATTGTCGGCGGCAATGAGATACATCGCTCAGCTGGGCGAGAAGCCACCGACATCCATCCCGATCCACAGCAGCGCGATGATCGGGAAAATCACGGTGAAACCGGCCCATAGGAACCCCACGATCCACCGACTCGCCTTCCACCGCCAGAACATGATGGCGCCGATCCCGTAGATCAGTGTGGGAGGAAGCGCCCAGATCAACCAGTACATGATGGGCGGGCCGGACAGCTCACCAGCGGTGGAGGCGCGCGACATCCGCCTGGTCGTTGTCGGCCATGACGCAACGCTACTGGCCGCGGCAACAAATGCGCTCGGCCACGCAGACCGCAGCCGTGTCCACACGACGGCGCGTCGAAAAGGGCTGGCACGAAGACTGCCACAACTGGGACGATTACATCCATGACGAGTCCAGACCTCCATCGGCGGTGGCTGTCATGACTGACTATCCGTTCGACGTCACCGACCGATGGACCCGTACCTGGCGAACACGACACTGGGACGGAGCTACCGAAATCCCTTCACGATGGGCGAGCGCGGTTGCTGCCGTCGAGAATGATTTGAGCTGTTGGACCCGTAAGAAGCCATTGCCGGACTTCACCGACCATGAGTGGGACGTCTTGGTCATCGACTCCGACAACGTGTTGTTTCAGCTACGGCAACGCGATTCGACCGGCTGGGGCGGATACCTGATGACGGAGAACCCGCTGGAGACAGACCGACCGGCCGCAAGCTGCATCGTATTCCTCGCCGACGAAGTACAAGGCAATCTGACGGGCCACCGCAGGATCGACTGGCCGTCGGCCGGGTGGGACGTTCTCGACCCAAGGGTCGTCGATGGGACCGCGATGTGGTGTCGAACGCGTGATGCCACACCGATCGCACGCGTGGGTGCACTGTGCACTGACTGCACGACGGGTTGGTGAGTACGTCTATGGACGCCATCGCCACCCGCCAGCGCAACCAGCCGGCGCCGCCGGCTGTCGTCTTCGAGGATCTCGTGACGCCGAATCGGCAACCGGGCCGACCGTGGCTTCATCTGCTCGACGATGAAATCGCACCAGTCGTTGTCGAATCCGCCCGTCCCGCGCGGGTGGTCTGGTCATCGCTGTGGATCAAGCGGCCGGACGCCCAGATCATGTTCGACCTGAGCCCTGGCCGCGGGGGTACCGATCTGCGGTGGACGCTACTCGTCGAGCCGCCCGACCCCGATGACCGCCAGTTCCGCCATCTGTGCCAACGCATCGGCACCTTGATCAACGCCAACCTGCGATACACATATGGTCAATAGGGAAAGCGGCTACGGTTTTCGCATGGATCACTATGTCCGCCAGGAACCGATTCCTGAACCAGAACCGGTGCCGCCCCCACGTGGTTGGCGGCAACGTCTGCGGGACTGGCGACACCGAATGTTCGGCTCGGAGCCGAGCGGATATTCGTCGATCTCCCCGCGCAAACCCGACGGCACTCGCGGCCCGATCTTTCCGTTCAACTCCAGCGGTGGCGGGGGCGGAAGCGCGTAGACGGGCTGATGCGGTCGGAGCAGATGGCTATCCGAGGTGCGGCGTGGCTCCCGATTTTCTCCAGCTAAGGGGCGTCGCTCGGAGGAACCGCCCGATTTCCACTGCCGTTGACTGCCCCAGTGCTGTCCTGCGATAAGCAAATGCCGGTCTGGCGCGTGTTCTGATCAGGGGGCGCCCCGGCTGGCTGTGGATTGAGTGCTTGGAAGCGAGCTAGTGTCTCGTCCTTGCTCAACGAGTCGTCGTCAATCCAATCTGTAGGCATGCGGCCATTGTGCCGCAGTTTCTCACTTGTAGACACTGCGCGAATCGCGAGGCGGTAGTGGACAGCCCATGAGATTTCTAACCTCAGGCGCGGATGAGCTGTGATTTACACCATATTCACGACACGTGCCGCCCATAACCGTTCTTATGGGCGGCGGTTTCCAACACCGGCACCAGGCGGGTCGCCGAAAACCGCCCATAAGCCGCGTCAACGACCGCATTGCGCCCTACGAAGACGAAAGTCACTGTGCCCAAATCTGTTTAAGGTAGAGCCCGCATAACTCGACCACACAGAGAGGGCGGAGCCACATGATTCCGATACACGACAAACGACCAAATGCTTGGCGTTGGGCCCCGACCGTGCTCCAAGCGCTCAGGCTGCTCTACGACGTTGCGCGGCACGGCTGGCCCTGGTGACACGTCGCAGCGAACTTCCGCGCGACCTCGAAGACCATCTTCGGCGTGAAGACGTACCTGGTGACGAGTACGGAATGGGAAGCGGAAACCTCTTTCCCTGACAGCCACCTCCGCCAAGCCTCCACAACCACTCCGCCAACGTTCCGCGGAACGCTCAACTTGTCAGAGTCCGTCGATACATTGAGCGGTAACCGGTTCACGTCTGTCAGGGGGTCATGATGTCGGTTACCGCAGTGCCGTCGTCCACGAACGAGCCGTCGCCAACGAGTAAGCCGCCCAGCATCTTCGACCACGTGGCCACCGACGACCTGACCACCGAGGAGATCGGGACTCGGCTTGTCGGATACGCCAGCCAGATGGCGGCGCTGACGGCGCGGTTCCTCGAGTTACTCGCGGAGTTCGACCGCCGCGGCGGCTGGAGCGGTGAGGGCATCATGTCGTGCGCACACTGGCTGACCTGGCGCACCGGCCTGTCCATCCGTACCGCGCAGGAACATCTGCGCATCGCCCATGCGCTGCCGGAACTTCCGCTCCTGCGCCAGGCCTTCACCGAAGGACGACTCTCGTACTCGAAGGTGCGGGCTCTGACACGCGTTGCGACACCGGAACGGGAAGAAGAGCTCCTGAACGTTGCATTGTCGGCCACTGCCTCGCAGGTCGAGCGACTTGTCCAGTCCATCCGCAACGTCGATCGCCACAAAGACGAATCCGAGCGCGGCACCATCGATTCCAGCAGCTCGTGGAGCTGGAACTTCGACGGGTCGTTGTCGGTGAAGCTACGACTCTCACCGCTCGACGGCGCCCGATTCCTGGCCGGCGTCGTGCGCGCCGAGTATGAACGCACCCGCACCGCCGGCGACCCCGACCTACCCACCGAGCCCGCCCCCGACGAGGACGCTCCCGACGTCACCAAGAAGTCGCCTGGCCATCCGGGATCGGCAGACCTGTGGCGCAACGTGCCCTCCGACATCGCACCGGCGGTCGTCGCGATGGGCGACACCATGCAGAGCACGATCTCCGTGCCGGAGTTCGTGCCCGGTGCCGAACTCGTGGTCCACACCCACGACGATGCCGACCCCCACCTCGACGACGGACCGGCGCTCGAGGACACCGAAGTCGACGAAGCCGCCTGTGGCGGAGCTGTTCGGAAGGTCAAGCACGGCAAGAAACGCAAAGGCGCACGCGGAATTGTGCTCAACTACGGCCGCAAACGTCGCATGCCGACGCGAAAGGTGATGCGCGTGCTATTCGAACGCGACCGCTGCTGCCAACATCCCGGCTGCGGCCGCACTCGCCACCTGCACGCGCATCACGTGCAGTTCTGGTCGCAGGACGGCCCCACCAACCCCGACAATCTGATCCTGCTGTGTTCGGCCCATCATCGCGCCCTGCACCGCGGCGAGTTCGCGATCACAGCTCGCGGCAGACAACAGTTCAGCTTCCACAGACCCGACGGATCCACCATCGAGCGTGCACCCGCAGTCCACAAACCCGACGGTTGGCAACCGGATACGGCTATCGACGACGACGCAGTGCTACCGATCAGTCCCGGACGGCACCTCAACGCCGGTTACGCGACCGAAGTCCTGTACGCCGCGTGGGCATGGAAAGCGCGACAGGCCGTGGCCGATCTCGCGGCCGCATGACGTTCCGCGGAACGCTCCCGGCCGAGTCACGGACATTGGGCAGCCCGCCGAACACCCCCTAGCTGGGGGATGGTCACGCACCCGTTCCTGCGATGCACTTGATGCAGACGACGAATCCGGGTTCAGAGCAGGATCTGGCGGAGGTGACGACCATGACTGACGCACTGGTGATCGGCAGCGGCCCCTCGGGGCTGGCAACGGGTGCCGAGTTGGTGAAGCGAGGCATCGACGTGACCGTGCTCGAGCGCGGCGAGCGGACGGCCTCAGCCTGGGCTGGCAGATACGACGGATTGCGGTTCAACACGAGCCGATGGTGGTCGGCGTTGCCCGGCGCACCCTTTCCGCGCGCATACGGGTGGTTTCCTACCCGCGACCAGTACGTCCGCTATCTCGACGACTACGCCGCCGCACGACACGTGCCGGTTCGCCACAGCGTCGCGGTCGAGCGAATCGATTCCGCGCCCGAAGGTGGATGGAAAGTCACCGCCACTGGCAAGACCTTCCACACACGCCACGTTGTGGTGGCCACCGGCGTGTTCAATGTCCCCTGGCTGCCGGACTGGGCGCGCGGTGATCGCACACCACCGAAAGTTCTGCACGCGAGTGACTACCACAATGCGGCGCCGTACCGAGGCCTTCGCGTCCTCGTGGTCGGCGCGGGCTCGACCGGCATGGAGATCGCGCGCGAACTCGCTGACGTCGCGGCCCAGGTGTCGCTGTCGGTCCGGACCGCCCCAAACATCCTGCTGCGCAGTAGCGGCGGGCTCCCCGGGGATCTCGCCGTACCGCTGATCCTGCGTCTGCCAACCGATCTGGCCGACTCCTTCCTGGCCACAGTCCAACACGCAACCATCGGCGATCTCTCGCCGTACGGGCTCAGCTCTCCACCTGCCGGGGTGATCGCGCAGCTGCGTGAACGTGGCGCCGGAACTGCCGTCGTGGACAAGGAGGTCATTGACGCCATCCGGGACGGAGGCATCCGCATCGTCGCTGCGGTGGACGGACTCGACGAACAAGGCGCCCAGTTGGTCGACGGGTCGCATGTGGGAGCCGATGTCGTCATCGCTGCAACGGGATACACCACCGGTCTGCGCGAGATGGCCGGGCACCTCGACGTTCTCGACGCACGTGGTCTGCCCCGAGTTGTTGATGGCGGTGAGGTGATGACCGGCCTGCGATTCGTCGGCTATGTTCTGCGTCCGGGGCTGACCGGCTACACCGGGAAGCTCGCTCGAGTGGCCGCTCGGGGCATCGCCGCCTCCCGCGATGACACGGCTGCGGTGGCGAGCTGAGGCAGCGTCAGCCCGACGGGGCGACATGCACCCGCGGCTGATGCTGCAGCCGAGCCAGGAGCTCGGGACGACTCCTCACTCCGAGCTTGGTGAAGATCGATTTGATGTGACCACGCAATGTTTCTGGTGTAATCCAGAGTTCCTGTGCGACGTCGGCGGTGTCCATGCCCGTGAGTAGCAATTGCGTGACCTCCTGCTCCCGCGCCGTCAACTCGTGCAGGTGGAGCAGCAAGGGAGCGATGTCGGCCCTGCGGGCCGGTTCGAGCACGACGGCCGTACTCGTAGCGTCCAGCCGCATCCCGCGGACCAGCAGCCACTCGCCGGACGCTCCCTGCGTTCGAGCGAATGCCGGCGGTCCAGCGCGCTCACCGTCGGCCAGCGCCCGGGCCTGGGCCGCGACCTCGTGCACGACAACCGAGGCGTCCAACCGCGTGCAGCCGATCGAACCGAGCCAGCGCTGCGCTCGGTCCGTCGCGGTCATGACGCGTCCCGCGTCGTCCAGAACGACCATCGCGAGCTCCTGATCGGCCGAGAACTCGAGATGGTGCAGCAGGAGCCCGGCCCGGAGACCGTGCGCGACGTGCGGAGACAGGCGCGCGACGATGTCGACCTCACGGCCGGTGAACCACGGGTCGTCGGCCAACCGCGTCATACATACGTGACCCCACGTGATCTGACCCGCACGGAATACCGCACGCAACTCGTCGCCGTATCCTCTCGGCCGGTAGACCTGAGCCCACCGTGCACTGCGATCGAGATGGCCGTCGGTCGCGGCGCTCAGCGACGACGCGGACTGCGACCCTCGGGCCAGGTCGACGAACTTGTTGACATCGTCGACAGTCAACTCCAGTTCGATCAGCGCCAGATGCGCCTCGCGGAGAACGTCCTGTTCGTACACCCCGGTGATGAGCAATGTGTCCGGGTCGACGAGCAACCATCCGGCCACCGCATACGGGACGTGCCGCCGAACGGCACGCGCCACGTGCTCGAGCAGTCGGAGCGGTTCATCGGTGCGCGCACAAATCCCCGCGACCTGCTCCACCAGCCGGTCGTCTGCTCGGGTGTGGCTGACCATGGTGTATCCATGATGAACCCCCGCGGCGTCTATCGCACGAGAATCCTTACCGGCAGATGACCTCCGCTACGTCGACAGTCGCGATGCCTGCCCACGCCCGATCCGGCTGCGAGCGTATGCCTGTTTGCGAAGGCTCGCCAGCCACGACGGTGCCAGTTCGACGTTCCGCGGAACGTTGCCCACGGGATCGAGATCGAAGGCCGGGTCGGCCGGGAGATCGAGATCCAGCCGCAGCACCGGCACGAAGCGATCACCGCCGCGAGCGACCTCTACGGTGACGATGATCGGCCGGCCCGCATACACCGTTTTGCGTAGCTCGTCGATCGACAATCCCGACAGATCGCCGGGTTCGACGATGTGTGCCCGCACCCAGTACAACGCGCCGTCGTGCCGGAACGGCGTCAGACTCGACACGGTCGCACCCGGCCACCGTGTGGTGAGCAGCGGCAGCGGGACACGGCCACCGAGCGGTGCCGGACCGGCGAGCAGCAGATCCCATACACGGCGGTCCCGGTCCGCGGCGTCGGCGGTGACGGGCAGCCGCACGGCGATACCCACGATGTCGGGCAATGCACCGGGCGTGCCGACCCCCTTCGACACCCGCGCGGTGACCGGCCCTGCGCACAGGGGCAGCGGGGTGTCGCCGACCAACTCAGCCTGACCTTGGCAGACGAGACCGTCGGGATGGAAGACGCGGGCGGAGCGCGCATGCGACAGCCACTCGAACGGCTTGGCCAGGAGGCTGGTGATCACACCTGCGGGGTGACCATCGGGGTTGCTCGCCAAACCTCAGTCCCAGGTTTGACACCGGGGTCGTCGGGCAATGTTCGCTGCATGAGCTCCCTGTGGTTCCAGACCCCCGATGCGGCATCGCCTGATCGCGCTGCCCCACCGACCGACCTCGCCGACAGCAGTTACGACCACGTCGTTGTGGGCGGCGGCATCACCGGCCTCACCACAGCGCTCTTGCTGGCCCGCGCCGGCCGGAAGGTCGCGGTGCTCGAAGCCCGACACCTCGGGGCCGCGGCCACCGGAAACACCACCGGGAAACTGTCGCTGCTGCAGGGCACCCGACTGTCGTCGATCTCCCGCAAGCACGGACAGGCGGCCGTCGACAACTACGTGGAGGCCAACCGGGAGGGCCAAGCGTGGCTCACCCAGTACTGCAGCAAGCGCGGAATCGCATTCGAGGAACGCGCCGCGGTGACGTTCGCGACCACCGAGTCCGGCGCAGCCAAGGTCCTCGAGGAGGACGCGGCCTGCCGTGCCGCGGGACTACCGGTCGAGGCCGCCGACTGCGCCGAACTGCCGTTCCCGGTGCAGGCCGGTGTCCGGCTCGACGGACAAGTCCAGATCGACCCGATGGTGGTGGCCCGCGCGTTGGCCGACGACGTGCGTGAGCACGGTGGTCAGATCTACGAGGGTGTTCGCGTGCGCGGGGTGGGTCATCGTCTCTCACGACAAGTGGTCGACACCGACGCCGGGAAGGTGCACGCGGACTCCGTCGTGATCGCCACCGGAACCCCGTTTCTCGACCGTGGCGGATTCTTCGCCCGCGTCCACGCGCAACGGTCGTATGCGGCTGCGTTCACCGTGGACGGGCCCATCCCCCAGGACATGTATCTCGGTGCCGACGACCCGTCGGTGTCGCTGCGCACCGCTCCCCGACCCGGACACGACGGCGAACAGTTGCTGCTGGTGGGCGGATTCGGCCACGAGGTCGGCAGGGTGGAATCCGAGCAGGCCCACGTCAACGACATGCTGCGCTGGGCCGAACGCACCTTCCCCACTGCCCGGCTGGTGGCTCGGTGGTCGGCGCAGGACTACACCTCGATCGACGAATTGCCCTACGTGGGAGCGCTTTTGCCCGGGATCGACGGCGTCCAGATTGCGACAGGCTTCGCGAAGTGGGGGCTCACCAACGGTGTGGCCGCCGCGTTGGCCATCACCGGGCGGCTCCTCGGTTCCACCCAAGGATGGTCGACGAGCCTGCAGCCCTGGCGCACTTCGGAACTGACGTCGGCACCGACTGCGGTGTCGACGAACCTGCAGGTGGCCAAGTACATGCTGAGCGGCTACCTCACGCTCGCCCGCTCGGCCGATCCCGCGCCCGCAGAAGGTGCCGGCAAGGTGGGACACGACGGTGTGGTTCCCCGCGGCGTCTGCACCGTGGACGGCACTACGACCTCGGTGGCGCCCCTGTGCACCCACCTGTACGGCGTGCTGCGGTGGAATGATGCCGAAAACAGTTGGGACTGCCCGCTGCACGGCTCACGGTTCGATCATCGCGGGAATGTGCTGGAGGGACCGGCGACGCGGCCGCTGCCGGGGTCGCCGGCGGCGTCGGACTGAGGTCGCGGACCAGCCAGAGCCCGTCAGTCCTACAGTCCGTCAACTGAACAACAACTGCCCGATCTCGAATCCCGCACGCTGCATCTCCGGAAGCTCGGACTTGTTGCCCGCAGCCACAAGCACGCCTCCCCCGGTGGTGTCGAAGAAGATGCCCGTGGTGTTCGCGGTGATGAACATGAACACAGCGATGCCCAGGAACACCAAGCCGAGCAAAAGTCCCAGCCCACTACTCACACCGAGCGAGGCGGCCATCGCAAAGAACATGAGAGCCAACACGATCGAGACCGCACCGTAGAACATTCGTCTGCCCGACGCCTTGGTCCCCAACGACAGCCGACTCACGTGACGCAGCGGCGCCTCGTGCTGGATGAAGCCGTGGCGGAAGATCCCGAACAACAGGTGCGGATCATGCACGATGACCCGGCGGTCGGTGACGGTCACCGTCGTCTTGGCGTGGGTCACGAACGTGCGCGGCGTGAACTGTCCGTGATATCGGACCACTTCACCGGCGAGCAACGCGGGCGGCATAGCTATGGTCATCGGGCACCTTTCGTGACGATTTCGTGAGGCGTGGCTGAAGTGGTCAAGGCAGATACACCGTCGTACCTGCCGGGCCGGACGTCGTGGAGATGAGCTTGCCCAGGCAGTGGTCGCGGTCGAAACCCTGCTGCGCACACCACGACACAGCCGCCTGCCCGGACGGGAAGGTCTGTGCGGTGATGCTCACCCACCAACCCGAGGAGGTGAACACCGGCCACTCATCACTCCACAACAGACGCGCTCCGGAGAAGCGTTGATAGAACGACGCGAACTCGTCGAGGATGTCCTGGTGGGTCCACACCTTGCCGTCGGCGACCAGACCAGGCTGTTTGGAACTGAGCTGAGCGACCCACCGGTCGGAACCCGAGGCAAGGATCTCGGTGCGGTCGGCATCGGCCTGCGCACTCAACGCCTGCGCGATGGCCTGTTCGGTATCAACCCCGGGCGGGACGTAGGTCTGGGCCGGTGACACCGACACCGGTACGGCCGAGGAAGCCAGTTGCTGCGTGGTCGTCGAGCCGACCGGATTCAGACTGACCGTGAGACCTGCGGTGGCCGAACCGGGCAGACCGTAATAGCTGCCGGTCGGGAAGGTCATGGTGATTTCGCGTCCCGCCGACTCCGATCCGGGCAGGGCGATCGGAGTCGAGGAGAAGTCGAACGATCCCGACGCCACCAGACCCGCCGACGACGACACTGCCACCTGCATCGCCGAATTGGACAGCACATCACCGTCGGCACAGGAACTGGCGGCGGTCACCGTGACGGCCAAGCCATCCGGAGTCAGGGAGGCGCTGCGCGGAGTCATGGTGGGCGGGGTCGCGCATGCGGTGACCGTTGCCGACTGCGATCCGCCACTGGCAGCCTCGTCGACGACCCACCAGTCTTTTGCCGGCCCGACGGTGAGCGCCCACGTGGCCGCTGCGAGCACCAGCACGATGACGGCGACAACCGACCAGACGATCCTCGAGAACCGGTCGGGAGCTTGTCGCGGTGGCGGCGCCCAGCCTGTAGCCGTGGGAGCGTTCCGCAGAACGTCGGTGGCCGAGTCGGATTCGGCTATCTCCACGGGTTTGGGTGTGAAGATGCGGTAGACGGGAGGCTGGGCGAACGACGTGGTTGTCGCCGCCTGCGGGTCATCGACCTCCACGGGTGGTTCGACCTCGGCGCGGTGCGCGTCGCCGGGATGCCACTGCATCCAGTCGAGTTGCAGAGTCTGGTTTGTCGGCGGTGTGCCCTCGGCGTCAGACATGCAGGCACCACAAGCGCACGACGCATACCCGTGGACCGTCCACCATGAATCGACGGTAGCGGCACGTGAGTGCGCGGTCTATCGACCATTTGTGTCAAAGATGAGGGGGTAGATCGCCGCGTTACGCGTTCTGCCACCAAATTCCGCGGTTAGCACAAACGGATTAACGGCACATTCAACCAAAGGACTGAATCAACCCAACAACCGTTGAGCCGTATTGCGCAACCTCACTTTCGGTGCTTCGATCAGCCCAGACATCGCCGCGGCAATCAATCATGGGCGTGAGATCAGAAGGTTCTCGGGGGTATCTCTGTCCGCCACGGCATCCCGCTGTACCGCTGTTCTGTCATGTCCCACTGTGCGCTGCAGAAAGTCGAGCGATGACATTCCCCGACAACCCGAGCCCCTATCCCACATTCCCGCCATCATCTGGTGCGCCGGACAACCAGCGCAAGAAGACCCTGATTCTGGGGTCCATTGTCGCCGTGCTGGCATTGATCGTCACCAGCATCGTCGTGCTGTCGGTGAAGTCGGAGGACGGTAATCCGTTGACGCCGGCACTACGGTTGTTCGGCGTCGGTGAGACGCAACCGGATCCGTTCACCCCGTCGGTCGCACTCACCAACCGGGAGCTGCCCACCGACGTGCAACTCGCATCCACCCGGGGTGCGCAGGACCGCGGCGTCCGCGTGGTCAACGGCACCGAACAGGGGTTGTACGGGGCCGGTGGCACCGCCAGTTGCGACGTCGCCGCGCTGGGCAATTCGTTGGCCAACGATCCGTCGGCGGCACGTGCGTGGGCGAGTGTCTTCGGCATCAACCCCAGCGACATCCCCTACTACCTCAACACCCTGACGCCGGTGGTGCTGACCGCCGACACCTGGGTCACCAACCACTCCTACCGCAGCGGTAGCGCTTATGCGTTCCAGTCGGTCCTGCAGGCCGGCACGCCGGTGCTCGTCGACGGTTCCGGTGTGCCCCGCGCGATCTGCTCCTGCGGCAACCCCCTCGCTCCGCCCGCAGCGGCGCCGGTCGGCGGCTATCGCGTCGTCGGCGCCCCATGGCGCACCTACCACACGCACAATGTGGTGCGGGTGGCGTATCACACCGAGAACGTGACGGTCGTGAACAATACGACGGTCGTCGCACCTGCCGCCGATCCCACCGCGACGTTGGCGGCCGCCGCGCTATCGCTGATCAACGTCGACAACGCGCAACTGTTCACGCGTACCGTCGGCAACGTCCTCAACCTCACCGGCGTCCCGCCGCAGACCGGTCCGCTGCCCACGCCCGCCGACCTTAACGTGCCGTTCACCGCCACCAGCGACGAAGAAGCCGAGCAGAACGGTCTGGCCGAAGCCGGCAGCCCGCAGCCCGCGGAGGCCGTGGTGGAGCGTGCCGCCGAAGACGGCAACTCCCCCGAGATGGAGGTCAGCGCAGGCCAATCCGCACCGGCCATCGCCGGCGGCGAGTCCGCGCCCGCGGGCGGGGAATCTGCCGCAGCTCAGTCGGCGTCGGCAGCAGCATCGTCGGCCGACTCGTCCGAGCGTCCGCGCCCCACCACGTTCACCGGTACCGGCGAGCAGATCGGCTCGTTGTCCTTCGACGACGATGGCACCTCGGTCAGTTGCACGGTGCCGGCCGAACCGACCACCGCCACCCGACTCACGTTGGACTGCAGCGACTCCGTAGCCCGCGAGGTCTACGCGTCGTCGCTGCTGAGTACCTCGGTCGACTCGGCCACCGACGCCGAGGGAGTGTGGTCGGTCTCGCTGACCCCGCCGAACGCGTCGGTCGTCAACGTCGACGTGGCCACCGCGGTCTGGCGGGCACTCCCGGAGGTCACCACGCCGACGACCACCGATCCCACCACGCAGGCGCCTGCGCCGGCTCCCGAGATCACTCAGGAACCAACGGTGGAGACCACGACACCGGAGATAGTGACGCCGACCGAGGAACCGACGGTGGAAACGACCACACCCGAGATAACGACGACCACGACCACCACGCCGGTCGCCTGACGGTTCTATTTCTGCACGCACCTTTTCGTCGTTTTGGCGGCTCTTCCTGATTCAGAGTGCATCCAGGCGTTCGGCGAGCTGTCCGGAATGGATCAGGGACCGCAAGATGTAGTGGCCGAGGTTGCGGAATCCGAGGGCGATGCCGCGTAGATGCTCGAGTCGGCCGTTGATCGCTTCAACCGGTCCATTGGAGGCGCCGGTGTCGA